>NZ_JBQQXJ010000004.1:0-315743 GCF_052266595.1 Antarctobacter jejuensis
CCCGCGCGGCAAAGGATTACGTGGTCGTCGTCACCAAGTCCACGGTGCCGGTGGGCACCAATGCGCAGGTCCGCGAGGTGGTGGCCCGCGCCAACCCCGATCTCGATTTCGACGTCGCCTCGAACCCGGAATTCCTGCGCGAAGGCGCGGCGATCGACGATTTCATGAAGCCCGACCGCGTCGTCGTGGGGGTGGAGACAGAGCGCGCCGCCCAGGTCATGGCCGACATCTACCGCCCGCTCTACCTGCGTGATTTCCCGATCGTGACCACGGATCTGGAATCCGCGGAGATGATCAAATACGCCGCCAACGCCTTTCTGGCGACCAAGATCACCTTCATCAATGAGATCGCGGCGCTGTGCGAAAAGGTCGGCGCGGACGTGAAATCCGTGTCCCGGGGCATGGGCATGGACGGCCGCATCGGCAACAAGTTCCTGCACGCGGGCCCCGGCTATGGCGGGTCGTGTTTTCCCAAGGATACCAAGGCGCTGGCCCGGATCGGGCAGGAACACGCCGCGCCGATTTCCATCGTCGAGACCGTCATCAAGGTCAACGAGGAGGTCAAGCGCCGGATGATCGACAAGCTGGTGGACCTTTGCGACGGGTCGTTCAACGGCAGGAAGATCGCGGTGCTGGGGGTGACCTTCAAGCCCAACACCGACGACATGCGCGACGCGCCTTCGCTGACCATCGTGCCGGCGCTGGTGGGCGGCGGGGCGCAGGTCACGGTGGTCGATCCGCAGGGCCGGCGCGAGGGCGAACACCTGCTGCCGGGCGTGACCTGGGCCGAGGACCCCTATGCCGCCGCCGATGGCGCGGACCTGCTGGTGATCCTGACCGAGTGGAACGAGTTCCGGGCGCTGGACCTTGGCCGGTTGGCCAAAGGAATGGCCAGCGCCAGACTGGCCGACCTGCGCAACATCTACACCCCCGACGCCGCCCGCGAGGCCGGCTTCACCGCCTATGACAGCATCGGACGCGCCGGTTTCGAGGTCTGAGCCGTACCCGCACGCAGGAGACAGACAGCATCATGAAACGCGTCTTCATCACCGGCACGGCCGGCTTTATCGGCTACCACCTTGCCAAGCTTCTTCTGGAAGAAGGGTTCGTGGTGTACGGGCTGGACGGGATGACGGACTACTACGATGTCCAGCTCAAGCAGCGGCGCAATCAACATCTGTTGCAGTCTCCGAACTACGGTTTCACCGAAGCCATGCTGGAAGATGGCGAAGCGGTCGACCGCGCCATCGACGATTTCGCCCCGGATGTGATCGTGCACCTCGCCGCGCAGGCCGGTGTTCGGTACAGCCTCGAAAACCCGCGTGCCTATGTCAATTCGAACATCGTCGGCACGTTCAACGTGATGGAGGCGGCCCGGCGCAATGCGGTCGGGCACCTGCTGATGGCGTCGACCTCTTCGGTCTATGGCGGAAACGAGGTGATGCCGTTCACCGAGACGGAAAAGGCCGACACACAACTGACGATCTACGCGGCGACCAAGAAGGCCAATGAGAGCATGGGGCATTCCTATGCCCATCTGCATGACCTGCCGACGACCATGTTCCGGTTCTTCACGGTTTACGGCCCCTGGGGACGTCCCGACATGGCCCTGTTCAAATTCGTCAAGGCGACGCTGGAGGGACAGCCGATCGACGTCTACAACCACGGTGAGATGTATCGCGATTTCACCTATGTGGATGATCTGGTCCGCGGGATCCGGCTCTTGATGGATGCGGTGCCGGTCCGGCCGGAAAGTGCCGAGGCGATCCCCGAAGGTGACAGCCTGTCGCCTGTCGCGCCGTTCCGGGTTGTGAACATCGGCAATTCCAAGTCTGAACGCCTGCTGGATTTCATCGAGGCGATCGAAGAGGCGCTGGGCATGCCGACCACGCGCAACCTGATGGATATGCAGCCCGGTGACGTGCCCGCCACATGGGCCGATGCGGGGCTTTTGGAGCGGCTGACCGGCTACCGTCCCCAGACAGATATCCGCGAGGGCGTGCGCCGCTTCGTCGACTGGTATCGCGATTACTACGACAAGTAAGTCGCGCATCTGCGCGGCCATACCTTCCCACGTTGTAAAAGCGAGGCCGGCCTGACATTGCCGCTGGCCTGGGACTACGGATCCAGCGGGATGGCCGTTCCCTGTTTGATGCGGCGCAGCACGAACAGGGTTGCCGTCCCCGCGACGTTGACCTGTTCCAGCACCCGCCGCATCAGGATCTCTTCGAGGTCCGCCATGTCGCGCACCACCAGATGAAGCAGGTAATCCCACTCACCCGAAATCGAGTAGATCTCTGTTATGGCGGCCTCTGCCTCCATCGCGCGCTGAAATTCGGCGCGGGCATGGGAATCCTGCGACTTCATCCTCACCTGCACAAAGGCATCCATGCCGCGCCCGACCGCAGCGGCGTTCACCTGCCGCACCGGCGGTCCGACGACGCCGCGCTCCTCCAGCGCCTTCAGTCGTCGCCAGCAGGTGGCAGGTGAACTGTTCACCGCCTGCGCGAGGTCCTGCATGGAGCCGGATGCGTCTTTCTGCAGAACCGTAAGGAGACGACGGTCGAGGTCCGTGAGTTCGTTCATTCCTCTCAACTTTTTCCTTTTGTTGAAACATGTCGTTCAAGTTTGTGTGGGCGGCTGCGAGATTGGAAGGAAATTCTCAGCGAAATCCGCGAAAATACCCAATCCACCAATGGGAGGGTATCATGACCGATCAGACCCCTTTTCTGAGCGATTACGCGCTGGAAGACCGCTACACCCGGACCGAAGGCCGCGTCTTTCTGACCGGAACGCAGGCGATCATTCGAATAGCGCTGGATCAGGCGCGTCGGGATCGGGTGCGGGGCTTGGACACGCGCGGCTATATCTCGGGCTATCGCGGCTCTCCGGTGGGCGGGGTCGATCTGGAGGTCGCCAGCCATCGGCAGTTGGTCGAGGAGGCAGGCATCACCTTTCTGCCCGCCGTGAACGAAGAATTCGGCGCCACCCAGATGATCGGCACGCAACAGGTAGAGACCGACCCGGACAAGACCTGCGAGGGCGTGTTTGGGTTGTGGTATGGCAAGGGGCCGGGAGTGGACCGGGCGTCTGACGCGCTGAAACACGGCAACGCCTATGGGTCGTCGCCGCATGGCGGCGTTCTGGTGGTGGCGGGGGACGATCACGGCTGCGTGTCGTCTTCGATGCCGCATCAATCGGACGTCGCCTTCATGAACTTTTTCATGCCAACGCTGAACCCGGCCAATGTGGCCGAGTTCCTGCCGTTCGGGGAATGGGGCTACGCGCTGTCCCGGTTCTCCGGCATGTGGGTCGGGTTCAAGGCGATTTCCGAAACGGTCGAATCCGGCATGTCCTTTGACCTGCCCGCGGACCGCGAATTCGCCTTGCCCGACTTCACGCCGCCCAAGGACGGCTTGCACTATCGCTGGCCTGATCTGCCCGGTCCGCAGATCGAGGAGCGGATGGAGGCCAAGAAGAACGCGGTGCTCGCCTTTGCGCGAGCGAACCCAATTGACCGCGCCGAATGGGGGCATGAAGCCCGGTTCGGCATCGTGACCACCGGCAAGGCCCATCTGGACACACTGGAGGCCCTGCGCCTGCTGGGCATCGGGGAGGCCGAAGCGCGATATCTGGGCATCGACCTCTACAAGGTCGGCATGGTCTGGCCGCTGGAGGATGTGGGTGCGTTGCAGTTCGCAGCGGGCAAGCAGGAACTGCTGGTGATCGAGGAAAAGCGCGGCATCATCGAAAGCCAGCTCAAGGAGTATTTCTACGACTTTCCGGGGCACAAGCCCGAACGCATGGTCGGCAAGCGCGATGAACATGGGGAGCGGCTGATCCCCTGGACGCATGAGTTGGGCGCCGTGATGCTGGCCCGGATCATTGCGAAACGGCTGGACCTGAACCTTGGCACATCACTCACGGAACGTGCCGAAGGGGTCGTGCCGCCGCCGAAACTGATCGAGGTTCCGGGGGCGGCACGCACTCCCTATTTCTGCTCGGGTTGCCCGCACAACACCTCGACCAAGGTGCCAGAGGGCAGCGCGGCGCTGGCGGGCATCGGCTGTCACTTTATGGCCAGCTGGATGAACCGCAACACCACCTCTCTGATCCAGATGGGCGGCGAGGGCGTGAACTGGGTTGCGCGGTCCAAGTTCAACGGCAACAAGCATATCTTTCAGAACCTCGGCGAGGGGACGTATTACCACTCCGGCTCGTTGGCCGTGCGGCAGGCGATTGCGGCGGGCACGAACATCACTTTCAAGATCCTGTTCAATGATGCAGTCGCCATGACCGGCGGGCAGACGGTGGACGGTCCGATCTCTGTCCTGGCGATTGCACAGTCGGTGTTGGCGGAGGGCGCGAAACGGGTCGTTGTCGTATCCGACCACCCCGAGCAGTTCCGCGCGGCAGACTTCCCCGCTGGTGTTGAAATCGAACACCGCAGCCAGATGGACCGGATCCAGCGCGAGTTGCGCGATATTCCCGCCACGACCATCCTGATCTACCAACAAACCTGCGCCACCGAAAAACGCCGTCTGCGCAAGCGCGGCAAGATGGCGGATCCCAAGAAGTTTGCCGTGATCAACCCGCTTGTCTGCGAGGGGTGCGGCGATTGCGGAGTGGAATCGAACTGCCTCAGCGTCGAGCCGCTGGAAACCGAATTCGGCCGAAAACGCAAAATTAACCTGAACTCCTGCAACAAGGATTTCACCTGTCTGAACGGCTTCTGCCCCAGCTTCGTGACCGTCGAGGGCGGCACTTTGAAGAAGGGCGGCGGCCTGTCCGTGGACAAGTTGGCCGAGCTGAAAAAGGCGCTTCCCGCGCCTGAGTTGCCCGGCCTGCAAGAGCCGTGGGACATCCTCGTCACCGGCGTCGGCGGCACCGGCGTCGTCACCGTTGGGCAGTTGATCGCCATGGCCGCGAACCTCGAAGGCAAAGGCGCCAGTGTGTTGGACTTCATGGGGTTTGCCCAGAAATTCGGCCCGGTTCTCAGCTATCTGCGCATGTCGGCCACACCGGCAGAGGTCAATCAGGCGCGGATCGAGCCATCGTCGGCGGACGCGCTGATCGGCTGTGACCTTGTGGTCAGTTCCTCGCCCAAGGCCTCGATGACCTATCGCGCCGGGCATACGCGCGCGGTGGTGAACTCGGCGATGATGCCGACCGGCGATTTCACCCGCAATCGCGATGCCGACCTGAAGGCAGGCGACCGTCTGGAACGGATCGCGGCCGGGGTCGATGGCGCGCACCTGAAGGCGCTGGATGCCAATGCTCTGTCCGAGGCGCTGCTGGGCGACACGGTCTATGCCAACGTGCTGATGCTGGGCGCGGCCTGGCAGGCCGGATTGGTTCCGCTGAGCGAGGCGGCCTTGATGCGCGCCATTGAATTGAACGGCGTAAAGCCGGAGCAGAACAAGGCTGCCTTTGACTGGGGGCGGGTTGCGGTGTCCGATCCGGAGACGGTCGAGCGCCTCGCGGGGATCGAGCCGCGCCCGGTTCAAACGCTGGATCAGATGATCGACCGGCGCGCCGATTTCCTGACCGATTATCAGGACGCGGCATGGGCGGCAGAGTACCGGCGCGGCGTGCAGGCGGTTCTTGACGCGGAAACGCATGTCGCGGGCGCGCCGGGGGCGTTCTCAGAGGCGGCGGCCAAGGGGCTGTTCAAACTCATGTCCTACAAGGACGAATACGAGGTGGCGCGCCTGCACACGCAGACCGGTTTCCTCGAAGGTCTGGATGCGCGGTTCGAAGGGCATTTCAAGGTCAAACATCACCTTGCGCCGCCGCTGTTGTCCAGCGCGCGGGATGCGCGCGGGCGGCCGGTGAAGCGCGCTTTCGGACCTTGGGTGCAGGTCGCCTTTGGCCAGTTGGCGCGTTTGAAACGGCTGCGTGGCACGCGCTGGGATCTCTTTGGGCGGACCGAGGAACGCCGCATGGAGCGCGCCCTGATCGGTGAATACCGCGCCCTTCTGGATCGTTTGATAAAAGGACTGACGCCAGAGAACCTACCGGATGCCGCAAGGGTCGCCGGAATGGTGATGGAGATCAGGGGCTTTGGCCCGGTCAAGGAGAAGGCGTTGACAGAGACCCGTGCCCGGATCGCAGCGGCAATGGCCGAATACGAAGGCTGAACCGCTTTAACCGACCGTTCGTTTGGGTTATTCCGGTGGCGGACACCCCGGCCAAGGGTGAGGAGAGGAGCCTTGACCATGACCAACGACAGCCCCGTTTCCGTCAGGCGTGATGGCGACCTTGCTTGGGTCACCATCGACAACCCGCCGGTCAATGCCACCAGCACGGCAGTGCGGGCGGGCCTTGAGCGGGCCGTGGCAGAGGTGCAAGGCGCGCGCGTGGCGATCCTGACCTGCGCCGGCAAAACCTTTGTCGCCGGTGGCGACATGTCTGAATTCGATGCGCCGCCGGTCGAACCGCACCTGCCGGATGTCGTGCAACAGATCGAGGACAGCGAGGTGCCTTTCGTCGCCGTGATGCAGGGCAACGTGCTGGGCGGCGGGTTCGAGATTGCGATGGGCTGTGCTTGGCGGATTGCGGCGCGCGGAACGCGGTTCGGCCTGCCAGAGGTCAACGTGGGTTTGATACCCGGTGCGGGTGGCACCCAGCGTGCGCCACGCCTGATCGGCATGGCGGCGGCCATCGACATGGCGGCCGGCGGCCAGATGCTGGACGCCGACGCGCTGCAGGCCTTGGGTGGGCTGGATCAGGTTGTGGACGGCGATCTGGAGGAGGCTGCACACGCCTTCGTGGCAGACCTGCCGCAGCGTCCGGAAAAGGTGTCCGAGCGGGTGGCTGCCCCCCTGAGTGCCGGGGAGTTGGAAGCGAAACGCGCTGCCGTCCTGAAACGGGCGCGGGGGCAGGCCTCTCCGGGGCTCAATATCGAAGCGCTGCAATGGGCCTATGAGACGTTTGCCATAGGACAGCCAAGGGAACGGGCGCGGCATCTGGAGTTGCGCAAAAGCGCCGAAAGCCGCGCGCTGCGCCACGCGTTCTTTGCCGAACGTGAAGTGGCGCGTCCAAAGGCGACCGAGGGCACCGCCCCCCGCGACATCTCCCGCGTCGCCGTTGTCGGCGGTGGCCTGATGGGGGCGGGGATTGCCACGGCCAGCCTGAGCGGAGGCTTAGAGGTGGTGCTGATCGAGCGCGATGCCCAGGCCGCGTCAGAAGCCCGGGACCGCGTTTCCGGATTAATCGATGGCGCCGTGAAGCGGGGCAAGTTGACCGCGGACAAGGCGGCGGAACAGATGGCGCGGTTCACCGCTACGGCGGACTACGGAAAGGCCGCCGGTGTCGATCTGGCTGTCGAAGCGGTGTTCGAAGACCTCGAGGTCAAACGCGCCGTTTTCCGGCAATTGGCCGACGCGGTGTCGGAGGAGGCGATCCTTGGCACCAACACCTCTTACATCGACCCGCAAGAGATCTTTGCCGGTATTGCCAATCCGTCGCGCTGTCTTGGCCTGCATTTCTTTTCCCCCGCGCATGTCATGAAACTGTTGGAGATCGTGCCGCTGCCGGACACCTCTGCCGAGGTGCTGGCCACTGGGTTTGCCTTTGGCAAGCGGCTGCGCAAGGTCTCTGTTCTGGCGGGCATCTGCGACGGTTTCATTGGCAACCGGATGCTGGCCGAGTATCGGCGCGTGGCGGAATACATGCTGGCCGACGGGGCCCTTCCGCAGGACGTGGACGCCGCCGCGCGGGCTATCGGCTTTCCCATGGGGCCGTTTGAATTGCAGGACCTGACCGGCCTGCAGATCGCATGGGCCAACCGCAAGCGGCAGGCGGCAAGGCGCGACCCGGCGCAGCGCTATGTGACCATTTCCGACCAGCTTTGCGAGATGGGCCGTCTGGGTCAGCGCAGCGGCAAGGGGTGGTACGACTACGCCGAAGGGGACCGCAGGCCGCAGCCCTCCGCAGACGTCGAGCAGGTGATCCTGGGTTATGCGCAGGCGCAGGGGATCGCGCGCAAGACGCTGGATCAAGACGAGATCGCGACCCGGATCCTGTCCGTGCTGGCCAACGAAGGGGCGCGCATCGTCGAAGAGGGTATCGCCGAGTCCGATGCCGCCGTCGACATGGTTCAGATCCACGGCTACGCCTTTCCGCGCTGGCGCGGCGGCCCGATGCAGGCCGCGCGAGAGACTGGCTGGACCGTGGTGGCAGAAACGATGCGGAAACTGGAGGCGGAGAGCCCGGGCAGTTGGGTTCTTAGCCAACGTGCGGCGACAGCCGGATGACGTGCGCGCGCCGCGTCAGGAGTGCATGTGTTCCCCGGTGTGATGGCCGTGCAGGATCGAGCCGGACTCTCCCCTTGTCGCGCCTGTGGTGGGGTTCCAGCTGATCGCGCGACTGGGTTGATTGTTGGCCGCTTCGATCCGGATCGTCTGCTCCGGCGTCAGCAACGGTGATGGGTGAAACGCCATCGTGCTGGTGTAGCGGGTCAGCAGGCTGACGTAGTCGGCCAGTTCGTCGCGTTTCGAGCGCATGATCTTGACCCGCGCGGCCAGAACGCGCGCGTCTTCTTCTGACAGCCCGTTGTCCAGCACGTGGTCGATCACTTCGAGCGCGGGGCGCAACAGATCCTCAAGTACCGGGATGGTCAGGGCATCGATGTTGACAGGCGGGGCCGTGGCGCCGGTCCGCATCTGGGGTTGAATCAGGCTGTTCAGCTCTCCTTCGGTCTGCACGAAGCGCACGCTGGCCGTAGCGCTGCCGTCCGGAGCCACCCGTGACAGGATACGAAGACCCCTGATCCGCAGGCCCGGAAGGGTCAGCGAGAAATCTGATTTGCTGAACACCGCGGTTTCAGAGACCGTGTTCAGGTGGTGCGTCAGCACATCTGCCGCCTTGGGGACAAAGATGTCCTGGATCGGTGAGGGGGAGTTCGGCAGGAGTCTCTGCCGATGTTTCGGCATTCCCAGACTGGCGTTGATCACGCGCCAATCGGCGTCGGCGGTTTCACGAGACAACCAGATTTCGACCGTTCCTGTTGTAACGGGGGACTTTGACAAGGTCTGCTCCTGCGCCTTTACTGACTTCACTGGGGGATTCACTTCTTTTAAAGACTTATGCCGCCTAACTCGTTAAATGAACGTAAACGACGGGCTGAACGAATTGTTACCTGTCCCGGGGTTTGTCGAAGGCATTGATGTCCACGAATGCACCTGTCGAAACCGTTGTCGCAGTCGCCGCTTCTGCCGGTGGGCTCGAAGCGATCACACTCCTTTTGCAGCATCTGTCGCCTGATCTGGGCTGCGCCTATATCCTTGCGCAGCACATGTCCCCGAACCATGCCAGCATGCTTCCCGCGATCCTGTCGCGCGAGACACCGCTGAAGATTGCCACTGTCGAGGGGTCCATGCCGTTGGAGCCGGATACCGTCTACGTGTCCGTTCCCAGATCTGATCTGGTCGTCGAAGGGGGCGCGGTACATCTGCGTGAGCCGTCCGACAATGTGGCGGAACCAAAGCCCTCCGCCGACCGGCTGTTCACCTCGATTGCCCAAGAGTTTGGCGAGAATTGCGTTGGAATTGTCCTGTCGGGGACCGGCTGCGACGGCAGCTACGGCGTGCAGGCCATCCGGGAGGTTGGCGGCATCACGATCGCGCAGGACTCGGCGTCTGCCAAATACGACAGCATGCCGATGGCCTCCATCGAAACCGGCTGCATCGACCTGATCCTGTCGCCCCGCCAGATGGGCGAACAGTTGTCCAACATCCTGACCCGCCCCCGTAACTTTGCGACCCTACAGGCGGATCTGGAGCGGTCAACAGGGTACGACGACCTGTTCAAGCTGTTGCAGGCGCATACCAGGGTCAATTTCCGCCACTACAAGGAAAACACGGTCAGCCGACGCATCCAGAGGCGGATGGTCACTCTCGGATTTGAACACTACGACCAATACCTCGGTTTCTGCCGGACACATCCTCAGGAGCTGGACGCGCTGTACCGGGATCTGCTGATCTCTGTCACACGCTTCTTCCGCGACCCGGATCAGTTTCAGGCGCTGGCCACTGGGCTGGAACGGTATGTGCGGGCAAACGAAGGCAGCAATCCGCTGCGGGTCTGGGTGGCCGGTTGCGCCACCGGCGAGGAAGCCTATTCCATCGCCTTCATACTTTGTGACCTGCTGGGCTATCCACAGAATGACGGGGCTCGCCGGATCCAGATATTTGCCACCGATCTGGATGATGCGGCGCTAGCCCGGGGCCGCGCCGGGGCCTATCCGTCAAACGCCGCGACGGGCATTCCTCGCAAGATGGTCGAGACCTACTTCACCGTCCATGACGATGTCCTGCGCGTGCGACCGGAAATCCGCAACCTGGTGCTGTTTTCGCAGCACAACGTCTTTCAGGACCCTCCCTTCAGCGAGATCGATCTGGTCAGCCTGCGCAACACGCTGATCTATTTCGACACGCCGCTGCAGGAAAAGGTGATGTCGCGCGTTCTGTATGCGCTGCGTCCCGGCGGGCTGCTGTTCCTCGGGACCTCGGAAAGCATCGGCGCGATGGAACCCTACTTCGAACGCGGGGCAGAGCGGGCTAGGCTGTACCGCAAACGCGGCGGGGCCTCTTTCGATAAAAAGGCGTTGATCCGTTTCGGCATCCCGGCCAAGGCCGATCCCGAGGGACAAGGCCGCAAGTCCGGCTCTAGAAGGACAAGCGAAGATAACGAATTGTTCGCAGCGCTGGCGCAGACGGTCGCGCCCGTGGGGTTCCTCGTCAACGAACAAAAGGACATGATCCGCATCTTCGGCGACATCAGCATCTTCACGCGGATCACCGATGACGTACGTGGCCGGTTGAGTATCAACATGCTGAAACCTGAAATCTCTTCCGAGGCAGCCAGCCTGATCCCGCTATGCCTCAAACATGGCAAGGCCCGAAACGGGCTATGGCGCGACATGACCGGTCATGGGTTCAACCGTGTGCGGTTGCGCGGCTATCCCATCGCTGTCGAAGCAGGCAGCAACAACCGGATGGTGCTGGTCGCAATCGAAACCGACCTGATCGAAGACGTGGGTGTGGCCGGGCGGGAAGATATCGAAACCACCGACTATCTGACCTACCTCGAAAACGAACTGGTTGATGCGCGCGAGGCTTTGCAAATCACGATGGAGGAACTGCAGACCTCGAACGAGGAACTGCAATCGACCAACGAAGAACTGCAGTCAACCAATGAGGAGCTTCAGTCGACCAACGAGGAACTGGAAACCTCGAACGAGGAATTGCAGTCCACGAATGAGGAACTGATAACGGTCAACGAAGAGCTGTTGGTCAACTCGGACGAGTTGAACCGGCTGGTTGCCGAGCAGGATGCGATCCAGACCGCGCTGCCCTTGCCGCTGTTGGTGCTGGACCAGAGCCTGAACATCAAAAGCGCCTCGCAGAACGCGGTGCATCTCTTTCGTTTGTCGGAACGCGGTGCGCATCTGGGGCATATCAGCCAGATCACGCTGCCCTCGGCGGATTTTCCAAAACTGGTCGATGTCTGCAGCGATGTGCTGACCCGTCTGAAAACCCGGATCGAAAGCTTTGAATACAACGGCCACCGGCAGGAACTGCGGGTCTCCCCCTATTTCCTGAAGGGGTCAGAACTGGCTGGCCTGACCCTCACGATACAGCGCGCCTGACGCGGAGGTCAGCCTGCCTCGCCAGAAGACGACACCGGTAGAAGCGTGTCGATGAAATCCATCAATTGGCGGGGCGGAAAAGGCTTCGCCAGAACCCGGTTCGCGCCAAAGGTGGATGCCGTTTCCAACAGGGTTTCCTGCCCGATGTGATGGACCGCGCCCGACATGGCGATAACCGGGATGTAGGCATCAGTCGCGAAGGGCGCGCTGGGCGATTGACGTCGCAGGCGTGTGAGAAAGAGCAGCCCGCCGTCATTGGTCAGGTAGCCATCGATACGGATGTAGATGTCGATAATAGCAAGGTCGATCTGCTGCTGCCGAACGATTTCCAGCGCCTGTTGACCGGTGGCGGCCACGATGGGGCAATGCCCGGCCGACGTGAGGCTTTGAGAGATGAGATCGGCGAAGACCTTGTCGTCTTCCATTATCAGAATGTTCGACATTGAGCAGCGCACTCCCTCTCGTGTCTTGGGAATCAATCTAGGCTCCCCCCGATACAAGGAACAGGGGAGTGCTCTGATATTGGTCCCCGTTTGGTTGTGCAAAAAAATCTGACTAAACAAGTCAACAAAGCTTGCGAGTCGCGCCGCTTCGTGTAATTGACAAAAAGCATAAGGAATACATCTATCGGAGGCCCCATGACCATCAAGACCGGTTTGTCCCTGTTCGCCTTTGCCGCAAGCGCCGTTTTCACCGGCTCCGCAGCTGTGGCGGAGGGCGAAGTCAACATCTACTCTTCGCGTCACTACGACACCGATGAGCGTCTCTATTCGGATTTCGAAGATGCCACCGGGATCACCATCAATCGGATCGAAGGCAACGCCGACGAGTTGATCGCGCGGATGCAGGCCGAGGGCCGCAATTCGCCCGCCGACATTCTGATCACCGTCGATACCTCGCGGCTGACCCGCGCCAAGGACTCCGGCGTTCTGCAGGCGGCGGACAGTGCCGTGCTCGAAACGCGGATCCCCGGCTATCTTCAGGATGATGACAACCAGTGGTTCGGCTTTTCGCAGCGGTCGCGGATCATCTTCTACGACAAGGCCGATGTGACCGAGCCGCCGATGACCTATCAGGATCTGGCCGACCCCAAGTACAAGGGGCAGGTCTGTATCCGCTCCGGGACCAATTCCTACATGCAGACCCTGCTGGCTGCGCTGGTCGAGCATGAGGGCGAAGAGGCCGCGCGTGAGTGGGCGGCGGCCGTGGTGGCGAACTTTGCCCGCGATCCGCAGGGTGGCGACACCGATCAGCTGCGCGGCCTCGTGTCGGGTGAGTGTGACGTGGTCGTGTCGAACACCTACTATTTCGCGCGGGCGATCCGGACGGAGGTCAGCGGTGTTTCGGCGGATCTGGACAAGATCGGCTGGATCTTCCCCAATCAGGACGGCACCGGCGCGCATATGAACCTGTCGGGGGCGGGCGTGGCCGCGCATGCGCCCAACAAGGAGAATGCGATCAAGTTCCTTGAGTATCTCGCAAGCGATCAGGCGCAGCAGTATTTCTCGGCCGGGAACGATGAATATCCGGCGGTTCCGGGCGTGGCGCTGAGCCCCTCGGTGGCGGCGCTGGGCTTTTTCAAGCCGGATGATGTGGACCTCTCGGCGGTGGCCAAGAACATCCCCACGGCCCAGAAGATTTTCAACGAGGTGGGCTGGAAGTAAGCCTCTCTGATCGAGCGAAAAGGCGGGGGAGACCCCGCCTTTTTTATTGTCCGCCGCAGGGGTGTCCACGCGTGGACAGCTTAGGGGGAATGCAGGATCAAGGGGTTACAGGGGTGAATTTACCGCCCTTTAACGTTTGGCCCGGTTTCCGCCTGTCCCGCAACCACCGAAATCAGCGCACACATCGGACGAGATTGTCCGGGCGATCCACGTCGCAGGCGTTGATGGAGCAGGTGTCCTCTTCGGTCAGGTCCTGCCCGGTGAGCGTCTTGATCGACGAGCGCTGCGCACCCGAGCCGTGCCAGTCGGTGTATTCGGCCTGATCCGCCGATTTGCTGAGCGCGAGGCCGAAGACGATCACGTTGGCATGGCTCTTGATGTCGCCGAAGGTCGTGCTGGTCCAGAAGTCGAGCGTGTCGCTGTCCTGCGTGATGGCAAAGACGGGGTCGATGGCGGGCAGGCTGGTGCGGTCGTAATCGACGATGCTTTGCAGGGCCTTGCTGTCGGGCAGCCGCCAGTCGGCATGGCCGCCCAGTTCCAGCGCCTCGCAATAGGCGAGCGCCTCGGCCCATTCCCGGCGGGTGCCGTCATCCGCCTGTTGCCACATGAGGCCCGTCGCCGTGTCGGTCACGGTGCCATCGCCGTTTTCGGTGAAAGCGTTGACGCCATAGATACCCGCATCCCCGGCCACGCAGCGCACGAAATTGCCCGGTGCCCGTCCGTCGCCATTGGGCAGGCCGCTGGAGGCGCTGGGCGCGCCGGTGTAGAAATCCAGACCCGTCCCGTATGACTTGATGTGACCGTCGGCAAAGTTGAAGCCGAAAGCCCCCTGATTGCGCCCGTTGATGACCGGGCCCTTCACATAGAGCGTGCTGCTCCAATACTGGCCCGCAAAGGCCATCGGCCCATCTGGATAGGAAAAGTCGAACACGCTGGTATCGATGTAGGGGGTCGGCTCTCCCTCTTCCGGGCGCAGCAGTTCGCCCCGGAAATCGGCGAGGGAATAGAGTTCCTTGATCGACGGCACGCGCCAGTCCGACCGGCCGCCAAGGTCCAGCCCGGTGCAATAGGCAATGGCCTCTGCATATTGCAGGCGATCCTCTGTGGGCGTCTTCTGCCAGAGCAGGCCGGTGACGGTATCGCTGACGGTGCCATCACCGTTGTCGGTAAAGTCGGGGACTGTTCGGCTGTATTGCGCGTCCTGACCATAAAGCGCCTCACCTTCGGCGGGGCAGTCGACGGCACCGCCGGCCAGATCGAAACAGCGGTCCTGCAGGGTGTCGGTGACGGGATAGGTCCGCTCTTGGGCGGCGGCGATCTGACCTGTGAGTGCCATCGCGGTGATCAATGTAGCGGAGGGAAATAGGCGCATGGTCTGGTCCAAATTCTAAGGGCGTCCGGGGCCATGTGTGGCTGGCCCCGGAGGGGTCATTTTGCGGTGCGATAGGCCCATGTCTGATAGGCCGCCGAATCGGTAGAGCAGTCCGCCAGCGTCAGCGCCTTGATCTGGTTCGTCTGGCTGCGGCCAAAACGCGTGTCATCGCCCAGTGTCAGGCACAGGTCCGGCGCGGCGGCAGGGGTGATCGCGCCATTGCCGGAAAAGACGAATTTCTGCGCGTCGGACCCGTCACAGGCCACCAGATCAAGGGCCGCGCCGGGCTCGACCGTGGTGGTTTGCATGCAGACGTCGAATTCCGGCATGTAAAAGACACCATCGGCAAACTGAGCGGAGTCAAAGGCCTGATCGACGAAAATCTCACCCGAGGGGCTGTAGCAGGTGTGCCCCTGCAGCCCGTTGTCGGGGTTCGCCTGCGGGCCCTGGCCGCCGGAAATGTCGATGCAATAGCCGTTCTGGATATTGTCGAGCTTGTCGGTGGCGTAGATTTCCACGTTTTCTGCCTGCGCCGTGCCTGCGGCCAGACAGAGGGCGATGAGGAGGGCAGAGGTTTTTTGGGCGATCATTCGGGACTTCCTGTGGTCAATGCGGGTGGTTGAGTGTTGGTCAGTCGACGGTCAGGCGGCAGAGCACGGTATTGCTTTGTTCAAGGTCCGGGCCCCAGATCAGTTCCGCGCTCTCTGTCCATGTGATCTCGTCGTATCCGAATTTCGGGCTGACCTGAGCCTCTGAATAGAGGCTGGCCTGAGGCCAGTCGGAGGCGTCAAAGCCTGCCGTATCCCAACCGGCGGGCGGGTCGGAGGCCTCAAAGGTGCAGGCCCCTTCGCCTGCCACCGGATTGGTCACATTCTCGCAGGCCTTGTCGAGCGGAGCGGTGTGGATGGTGAGGCATTGCCAGCCGCCGTTGCTGACCGCCACCGTCTGACCGGCGGCATCGCGGATCTGAAGGATCACGCCGCCATCGCCCATCTGTTGGCGGCGGGTGCCGATGTATTCCAGCCCGGTGTCGTTTTCCTTGAAGTCCTTGGCTATGAGGCCAATCACGAAGGGGCGCTGCGCGTCGAATTCAAAGCTTTCGGCATTGAAGGAGCGTTCCGTGGTGATCGGCACGCTGTCCACTGCGACGGTGGTGCCGTCGATCCGCAGTTCGAACCAGTTATCGGCCCAGACGTCGGCAGAGAAGGTTTCTGCGCTGAGGGCGGTTGCGGACAGGACGGCAAGGGCGGTGGCGGCGAGGGGTTTCATGGCGGCTCCGGTGCTTGGCAGGTCTATGGTCCTGATACGCGGGCGCGGGGCCTTTCCGTCGCGGTTTTTACCGGAGTGCGGGATTATTTGGGGGCGGGGCTGCGCTTAATCCTCACGCCGCATGCGGCGGATCAGCAGGATGACGGGCAGGAGGCCAAGGCCCGCGATCACAAGGCTGGGCACGGCGGCGCCCTCCAGCCGCTCATCTGCGGCAAGGCGGTGGGCCTGCACCGCGAGGGTGTCGAAATTGAAGGGCCGCATGATCAGCGTTGCGGGCAGTTCCTTCATCACGTCGACAAAGACGATCAGCCCGGCGGTCAGCAGGCTGGGCCGCAGTAGGGGGACGTGGACGCGGCGCACGGTGCCAAGGGCGTTCTGGCCCAGCACGCGGGCGGCGGCGTCCATGTTGGGGCTGACGGCAGAGATGCCGCCCTCATAGGCGCCGATGGCGGCGGCCAGAAAGCGGATCATATAGGCCCCGACCAGCACCCAGATCGAGCCGGTGAACAGCAGGCCGGTGGAGATGTCGAAGGTGTCGCGCATCCAGCCGTCCAGCGCGTTGTCGAAGGCCGCGAAGGGCACCATCAGGCCCACCGCGATGACCCCTCCCGGCACCGCGTAGCCCAGCCGCCCGCTGTGCAGCGCAAGCGTCGACAGGCGGCCGGGGAGGATGCGGCTGACGCTGCCAAGGGTGACGGCGGCGGCCACGGTGACAAGGGCCGCCACGGTTGCCAGCGTCAGCGAATTCTGGGTGAAGCGGATGTAACGGCGGTTGAGCAGGTCCTGTTCGGAGCCGATGGCCATGGTCAGCAGGGCGATGCCGGGGATGATCAGGCCGATCAGCACCGGCAGGCTGCAGGCGGTCAGGGCGGCGGCGTTCAGCGCGCCGGTCAGGCGGGCGCGGGGCACCGGCTCCTGCTTGCGCCCGGCGTGGTAGCGGGCCTTGCCGCGGCTGTAGCGTTCCATGAGGGCCAGCAGCAGGGCAAACCCCAGCAGGCCAAGCGCCAGCTGCGCCGCCCCGGTGCGGTCGGCCAGCGAGAACCAGCTGGTGTAGATGCCGGTGGCAAAGGTCTGCACCCCGAAATAGGAGACGGTGCCGTAATCGGCGATGGTCTCCATCGCAGCCAGCAGGACCCCGGCGGCAATGGCGGGGCGGGCCATCGGCAGGGTGACGGAAAAGAACGCGCCCACCGGGGTGCGGCCCAGCGAGCGGGCGGCAAAAAGCGTTGTCGCGCTCTGACCCAGAAAGGCGGCGCGCGCCAGCAGGTAGACATAGGGGTAGAGGACGATCGTCAGCATCGCCGCCGCACCACCGGTTGAGCGGATTTCCGGGAACCAGTATTCTCGCGGGCCCCAGCCCATGACCTCGCGCAGGGTGGATTGCACGATGCCGGGGTGGTCCAGCAGGTGGGTGTAGGCATAGGCCATGACATAGGCCGGAAAGGCCAGCGGCAGGACCAGCGCCACCTCGAGGATCCGCCGGCCGGTGAATTCGGTCATCACCACCAGCCAGGCCGCCCCGGTGCCGATCAGCAGGGTGCCAAGCCCGACCAGCGCCAGCAGGATCAGCGTGGTGCCGGTGTAGCGGCCAAGCACCGTCTGGGCGAGATGCGCCAGCGTGTCGCTTTCGGCGGAGAGCGCGGCAAGGGTGACGCCGACATGGGGCAAAGCACAGAACAACGCGATGACCACGGCGATCCCGACGAGGATCCGCTCTGTCATCGTGCGGCGATGTCCCTGCATGGCCTGCTCCCTGCCGTGACGGGCCGCCCTGTCGGGCGGTCCGAGCATTTTTATCGGGATTGGCGGCGAACGCGCCGAGAGTCAAGCGCAGCGGGGCCGCAGGGAGGGCAGGGGGCAGGTCAGAGGATCGAAATCATGTCCGCCGTGATCTGGTCGAGGTCATAGTCGTTGATGACCACGGTCACGCCGTCATCCTGGAACACCACATTGTCGCCCTGCTGGGTCATGTGGCTGAGGGCGTCCGTGGCATTGGCATAGCCGAAGTCGGAGAACTGCAGCGTGTCCCATGCTTCGAGGTCGGTGACGGTGTGGGTGCCGTCATCCGTGGTCTCGAACACGAAGGTATCCGCATAAAGCCCGCCGGACAGCACGCTGTCGCCGGGGGTGGCCTGAAGCACGTCGTCGGTGCCCATGCGCTGCATGTAGGCCTTGACCTCGGGCGCCATCTTGGCGGTGAATTCGTTCGAATTCATGAAGAAGGACACCACATCGGCGCGGGTCCAGCCGCTTTTCAGGGCGTCGTTCCAGAAATTGGTCCCGCCCGGATCTGCGCCGCGTTTGAGGACGTTCTGATAAAGCAGTTCCACGAATTCCGGCACTGTCGCCTTGCCGTAGGTGGCCTGAAACTCCGGCGACTCCATGAAGGCGGTGACGATTTCGTTGAATTCGGCCCCGTTGGGCAGTTGCTCGGTCCAATGGGCAAAGCCGTTGTTGTCCGGCGAGCGGTCAAAGATCGCCTGATACAGCCGGACGACGTCATCGGCCCATTTGGTCGGGTCATGCGTGGCGTCAAAGGCCTGTTGATCGGTCGAGGTCCGGGCGACGTGTTCACTGCTTTCGGCAATGCCGCTGACCACCTCGGCGCGGGACGCGCCATTGGCCAGCTGATTGGTCCAGTCGTTCAGCTCTGCCGCGCTGGGGCCGTGGCCCAGCATCTTTTTGTAGAGCGTGTTGACGAACTGGCTGTCTCCGAGGCCGCCATAGGTGGACTGAAAGCTGCCGGACGACATCAGGGAGGCGGTGACTTGGTCCAGCGTCATTTCGCCGGAGGTCAGCTGCATGGTCCAGTGCTGATGGCCGGAGAGTTCCGGCTCTCTGCCGAGGGTGGCGACAAAGGCGCGATAGACCTGCGCCGATTCCTCTGTACCGAAAAGGCCGATGCCTTCGCCGATCTGCACGGTCTTGCCGGTGCCGCCCGTGGTCACCGTGGTGGGCGTGCCGCCGCCGCCGCCGGTGCCCGTTGTGGGTGTGCCGCCGCCGCCGGTGCCGGTTGTGGGCGTGCCGCCGCCGCCGGTGCCCGTGGTGGGCGCGGTGCCGAGGCTGTTCAGGAAGTCGTCCATCGACAGGGCCTGATCGTCGAATTCCAGAACCTCGACGTTGTCGATCTTTGCGTCGAAACCGGTGGCACGCAGGCGCAGCGCATTGCCTTCGACGGTGGCGGTATAGGCGTCGCGCGCAAGGTCGAGGCGCAGGCGGTCGTACCCCGCGCCGCCATCGATGATCTTGTTGCCGTCACCGACCGAGAGAATGTCGTTGCCGCTGCCCCCGTAGAGGCGGTCGTCGCCAAGCCCCGAGGAGAGCGAGTCATCGCCAGACCCGCCCCAAAGCACATCGTTGCCATGACCGCCCTTGAGCGTGTCGTCACCTTCGCCGGTCATGATGGTGTCATTGCCGCTGCGGCCCAGAACCACGTCCTGTCCGACACCGCCGACGAGGCGTTCGCTGGCATTGCCGCCTTCCTGCACCCATTTCTTTTCGATCACGATCTGGGCGACGTCATAGGGCAACATGTCGAGCCGCACGCTGCCGCTGTCGAGGAAGTTTCCGTCGATGTCGACGAACCGGGGGGCAACGTCGACCTCGGTGGCGAAGTAGTAGTCGTCGATCGAGTCGGGGTTGTTGGTCAGTGCCACGATCCCGGTCGCGCTGGGCAGATAGGTGCGATAGCTGCTGCCTGACTGGTCGATGTGGTTCTTGTCCGTGGCATCGAAGAAGGCCAGCGCCTCCAGCGCGGCCTTTTCCTCGGCATCGATATAGCGCCGCCCCAGCCGGTTCATCCCCGCATCGTCGGCCAGATCGCTGAGCCCGTCCGAGGTGCTGCGGTCCATGGTCATGCGGGTCACATCGACGGAGGTCGCCTCTGTCGTGAAATCCGACAGGTTCACGTTAAGGGTGCCGGTCGCCAGATCGCGGTGCGAGACGTAGAGCACGTCATGATACTGGCTGGAGAAATAGTTGATTTCGACCGAACCGGCCCCGGTGCCGTTCCACGCCGTGTCCATGCTTTGGAAGGCTTCGACATGGCCGGTTTCGGCGCTGACTTCTGGCCGCAGGCTGTCGGACATCATCTGGAATACGCCGCCGCTGGGCGACAGATCCAGTTCGTCGGCTGACCGGTTGCCGCCGATGGTATTGGCGGTGCGGTGTTGCAGCGGCCAGATGAACGCGTCCTGCGTGCCCAGCTGCACCATGGATTCGAACATCTCCAGTATGGTCGAGGCCGAAGCCATGCCCAGCTGATCGACGTTGCTTTTCAGCACGTTCCATTCGGTGATGTAGAGCGGCACCTCGCGGCCGAGGTGTTGATTGAAATTCTCTATCCGGGTGTCGAGGCTGCGGATCTCCTGATAGCCGTCGTCAAAGGCCAGCGAGTCGCTGTGCGACTTGTTGTAGTAGTAATGGGCCACGGCCCCGTCGATGGCGTCCAGCGCGGTCTGGTCGAGCCAGGACAGGATCGCCTCATTTGCCTGATCCCAGCTGCCGTTGCCCTTGTAGGCGCTGCCCGCGCCGTTGGTGTCGGCCAACTGGATCAGGATCGCTGGGTCATGTCCAAGCGCGGGCTGGTCTGCGGCCAGCTTGTTGATGGCGCTTTGCGCGGCGTTGATGACGGTGTTGGCGACGATGCCGTATTCCGATTCCGTCATGGAGGAGACGAAGTCGCTGCCGGGAATGTCCTCTGGATGGGTGCTGCGGTCGGCGTTGTTGACGCGGGGGCCGATGGAATATTCGTTGCCGATTTCCAATCCGGAGACGTAATCGCCGTAATCCTCCAGCAGCTTGTAGACGAAAGCCTCGATCTGGGGGGCGGGGATGTTGACCTTGGTCGGCAGGATCATGGTGACCATGACCTTGTCGTCGGGCGTGCTGTTGGCGACACACCAGTCCATGAAAGCGCGGACCTCGGCGCGCAATTCGCCGTTTTCCAATCGGGTCACGTCCAGCGTGTTTTCGGCGTGGCCGCCGGGATAGCGCAGGTGACGGACATCCAGCTTTTCGACCGCGTCGGCAAAGCCGTCATAGGGCAGGAAATCGCCGGTGGTGGAAATGTTGATGTCATGCAGCGCGTTGGAGCCGAAATGCCCCTCCTGCACGAAGGTTCCGGTCGCCTGAGCGGACGACAAAGACAGATTGTATGTAGCCATTGCACACCCCTTTTGCGACGCAAGATCGGAGGGGGGTGGTTCGTGGCGGGGGCGGATCTGTGGCGGAAATCTGGATTAAAATCAGGATTTTAGGAGGATTTTCCGCAAGGGGGAAACACGTGAAAACACCGCCCGCTTGGAGGCGGGCGGTGCGTGACCGGGATTGCGGTGAGGGATCAGCCCGCGCGGGCGGAAAGGACGCCGATGTTGAGATCGACGAGCGAGCTTTCGGCGATCAGGACGATGTCATCCAGCGTCGGCGCGTCCTCTGTCGGCAGGGTGGCCAGCACCTCGTCGCCCAGCGTGATTTCCGTGAGGGTGGGATCGTCGGCGTTCAGCCGCATGGTGACCTCCGGTTCGCCGGAATGCTCGCTGTCGTTGTAGACCACCATCAGCTGATCTTCGGTTTCGTCGAAGTCGAGCACCTCTGCTCCCGGGCCGGTCATCCAGTCGCCGAGGTACAGGACGTCCGCCCCGGCGCCGAGGGAGACGATATCTTCATCCCCGGCGATGACGGTGTCGTCGCCGGCACCGGCGTTGAGGTAGTCCTTGCCATCCAGATCGGCGCCATCGGCATCGAATTCCGTGCCGATCAGGAGGTCATTGCCCGCCGCGCCGAACAGCGTGTCGGTGCCCAGCCCGCCCTCAAGCGTATCGTCGCCCTCACGTCCGTGCAGGGCGTCCGAACCCTGATCGCCGCGCAGGATGTCGGCCCCTTCGTCGCCGGTCAGCGTGTCCTGACCGAGGCCGCCGAACAGCACATCGTTGTCTGCGCCGCCATAAAGGTCGTCAGCGCCCTGCTGGCCGTGAAGGGTGTCGTTGCCGCCCTCACCCAGCATGGTGTCGCCGCCGTCATCGCCAAAGATGAGCTCATCCTCATCGGTGCCGAAATAGAGGTCGGCGTCGCCGCTGCCGGTATAGCTGACAAAACCCTGATCCGGGGCCGGCGCAATCCCAACCTCTGCAAGGGGCAGAACGGTCTGCGGGGCCGTGACGGGCGAAAGCGTGGTCGGATCGGTGCCTGCTTGCCCGCTGTCCGGAGCATCGTCCGGCATATCGGGCGGATCCAGGTCCAGGTCGAGGAGTGAGGTCGTCTGCCCGTCCCCCTCTTCGAGGGAGTCGTCGAGGGTTTCGTCCTCATCGTCTTCCGGGTCGGGACCAGTTGAGACAAGCGCCAAAGTACCAAGAGTCAGCATGCCCAACAGGCCGGATAACAGCATCATAGCTCTGCCTCGTCTCTTGCCTTGATTTGACGCGATTGTCCGCCAAGCCAGAGCCGCATGGCAAACACCATTGGTGACAAAGGTTAACCGAAGGTTAGGATCCGGGCGGGGCCGGTGATTTGCCGGACGGGCGAAACCGCCGCAACAGATTGGAATTATTGGATTTGGTGGCGAAAACCCCCGTGGCGACGCGCCGGGCGACCGCGGAGTCGGGATTTGTCAGGCATTTGAAAGGGCTGGGAATACCGGGAGGCATCGACAGGCAGGGTGCGGTCGAATCGTGCCCCGGTCCTTGACCCGGATCTGGTGTTATTGCGTTCAGGTTCCCACTTTTCCTGATCCCGCTCAGCACATAAGTTCGGCCCATGATTTTCAAAGGTTTCAAGACACCCAAGGGCCTGACCCGGACGGCGCTGCCGTCCTTTGACGCCCCGATCCGTCCCGATGTGCCGTTTTTCGCGGTGGGGGATGTGCATGGCTGTGACCATTTGCTGGACGGGCTATTGAACCGGCTGGACAGCCTGCGTCACCCCGAGGCCCTGCTGGTGATGACCGGCGACTATGTCGACCGGGGTGAGGACACGGCCCGCGTCCTGCGCCGCCTGATGGTGCTGAGCCGGGCCGCCGGTGACCTGATGCACTGCATCATGGGCAACCACGAAAAGATGTTGCTGGATGTGCTGGACGACCCGGTCGCGCATGGGCCGCGTTGGCTGCGGCACGGGGGATTGCAGACGCTGGCAAGCTACAGGGTCAACCAACCGGCCAAGGATCAGTCTGAGAAGGCCTGGCGCGACATGCGGGATCAGCTGGCCGAAAGAATGGGCGAGGACACCATCGATTGGATCCGCGATTTGCCGCTGTCGTGGCAGACCGGCAATGTGGTCGTCGTGCATGCGGGGGCCGATCCCGATGTGCCGATGGCCGCACAGGACAGGAGCACGTTGCTGTGGGGGCATCCGGAGTTCCGCCGCAAACCGCGCCGGGACGGGCTGTGGATCGTGCATGGGCATACCATCGTCGAAGCGCCGCAGCCGGATGCGGGCCGCATTCCCACCGATACCGGGGCCTATGCAACAGGCATCCTGTCGGCCGCGCTGGTCGAGACGGACAAGGTCACTTTTTATCAGGCATGACGGGTGAGCAATGACACGGCGCAGACACATTCACGCTGCAAGTCAGGCAATTGTGTGAAGAAACAGCCCCTTTTGACCGTTCCAGCACAAATTTATTTTGAGTTTCAGCTCTGAGCTGTCTTTCGTTTCGATCGAGTGCGATGGGAAATCGTGGAGAAAAATGCTCTTAATGTCTGTAAGTTTATGTTTTTTAACATAAATTATTAATTCCAAAAGTGTTCAACAAAATGTGCCGATTGGGTCCAAGTGGTGCCCCATTAATGGTTTGTTAATTGTCTTTGCAGCGCTGCAAACCAAAACGTCCCGGTGGTTGACGGATTAGGCGCGCGAAGCTGTGAAGCTCTTTTTACCAGGAGACGACATGTTTGACGCAAAACTCCTAGACGAACCCATCGCCTTTGGCGCAGGCCGTACCGACGCCTATGAAAAGGGCTCGAGAACGGCCTATGCGGTCGGGAAACGCGGGTTCGACATTGTCGTGAGCATCCTGTTGCTGCCCACGCTAATCATGGCCGCGATCGTCGTTCTGGTTCTGAACCCTTTCCTGAACCAGGGGGCGCTGTTCTTCGTGCAATCCCGCATGGGCGCCGGATGCGTTCCGTTCACCGCGATCAAGTTCCGCACGATGCGTGAGGCCTCTGAGGTGACGCGCTGTGCCGACAGCCCGCTGGAAACCGATCGGATCACGCCGCTGGGCCGGTTCCTGCGCCAGTCGCGGTTCGACGAGCTGCCGCAGATCCTCAACGTCTTGCGCGGCGACATGAGCCTGATCGGACCGCGCCCGGATTACATCGACCACGCCATCGAATACCTTGAGCTGATCCCGGGCTACCGTGAACGTCATGTTGTACGCCCCGGAATCAGCGGTCTGGCACAAACGGAGCTTGGCTATGTCGAGGGCGTTGCAGCCACTCGCCGCAAGGTGCAGGCTGATTTGTACTATATCTCGAACCAGAGCCTTGCGATGGATACCTGGATTTTCTGGCGCACCTTGAGCGTCGTTATCAACCGCACGGGCGCCTGACTGCGGCCGGTCCTGTTCCTCTTTGGGCGCGAAAGCTGCCGTTTGCCGTGAAATGCGGCGCGCACGAACAGGCGCTCTTTGCTATGATTTCCGCAGCTTCCCTGTTTTGCGCGACTGTTGTCGCAATACCACAATTGCCCTTGCACATCGCTACATATGACGTGAATGTCGCTTTGAAGTGCTACCCATAGTACATCAATCAAAAGCGTCGCTCGGTCGTTGTAGCCACCTACAGACGTTTGGAATGGACAAGACAATGGCGTCCCGGACGCTATCGCAGCTTCGAACGCGAACCTGGGGTAAGGGAATGACTTTGAATAACCTGGGCGGCGTGCCCTCTGCCGGGGCATTGCGCCGTGGATTGTCCTGTATGGTCATCGCGGCGGCACTGCTTGCGGTTTCCGGCTGCGGCGTTTCCTACAACAGTCCCCAGGTGCGCGAACGCAGTGACGAACTGCCCGTCTCGGTCGTGCCGATGTCGCCCAGGTCCGTGTCCTATGCAAACGCCTCTCCCTATACGCCCAAGGCGCTGCCGGATGTGTTCTATGCTTATGCCGGAACCCACGGCGGCGTGACGGGCGCGGGGGCACTCCCGGCGGCGCCCTATATCCCTGACGAGTCGCGGCAGCGTCTGGAATATCGCCCGCTGCCCGATGTCCCGGCCACCCCCTACCGGATTGGCGTTGGCGATGTCCTGTTGCTGGCGACGCGCGGCGCCGAGACCACGGTCGAGCAACTGTCCGGCCTGCTGGCCGCGCAAAGCCGCCGTCAGGGCTATACCGTCCGCGACGACGGTTCGATCGCCATTCCGGAGATCGGGTCGGTCAACCTTGCCGGGCTCACCCTGCAGGAGGCCGAAGACCGCGTCTTTCAGGCGCTTGTGAACAACCAGATTTCGCCCTCCTTCAGCCTGGAAGTGAGCGAGTTCAATTCCCAGCGGGTCGCCGTTGGCGGCGCCGTGAAAGCGGCCAAGCTGGTGCCGATCACGCCGAACAACCTGACGCTGGGAGAGGCGCTGATTGCCGCCGGGGGCATGGCCATCCGGGATGAGGAATTCGGGTCGATCCGCGTCTATCGCAACGGCACGCTGTACCAGATCCCGGTCGAAACCTTTCGCGCGCAGCCCGCGCTGAAAGACGCGCTGCTGCAGAATGGCGACGCGGTCTATGTAGACACGACCTATGATCTGGATCGGGCGTTCGAATTTTATCGGACCCAGATCGACGTGATCACGATCCGGTCCAATGCGCGCAGCACCGCGCTGAACGCCTTGAGCACGGAATACAACCTTCGGCGCGCGGCGCTGGAAGAGCGGCGGGACAACTTTCGGTCGCGTCTGGAACTGGGCGCGGAGAAGCGCGACTATGTTTACCTGAGCGGCGAGGTGAAAAACCAGAACCGCTTTGCCCTGCCATACGGTCAGGTCGCTTCGCTGGCAGACGTGCTGTACAGCGAGGGCGGATTCGAGACCACAACCGGCGATCCGACCGAGATCTACGTCCTGCGCAGCAGCAGCGATCCGGCGAAGGTCGGGGAAATCGTGGCCTATCATCTGAACGCGGGCAATGCGGCGAACCTGATCCTTGCCACCCGTTTCGAAATGCGCCCGAACGATATCATCTTTATCGAAGAGCAGCCGATCACCAAATGGGGCCGCGCCCTGCAGCAGGCTTTCCCGTCGCTGCTTGGAGCCGCGCAGCGCGCCGCGCTCTGACCCGGGCTGACCCTGGATTCGGTTTGACAACGCGGCGTGCCTTCGCAACAGAAGGCGCGCCGCAGTTTTTTTGGGCCAGCCGGAAATTCGGGACGGCCCGCGAGAAGAATTGAAGCAGGTGAACACTTTGACAGCCGATACATTGGAAGTGGTGCCTATCGGTTCGGTCTATCTGATCCGCTCACGTGCGTCCGGGGCCGTCATCGTCCTTGGGCAAGCGCATCAGGGCCTTGCACGGGCCGTGGCAGCGGGATCGTCACAGGATGAGCTGTGCGAGGTGGTGGCGCGGGACCTCTCCGTGGCGGAGGCCGACGCACCTGCGGTTCTGGATGAGATCCTGCGCATCTGGCGCGAGGCCGGGCTGTTCGGTGAGGCCCCAAAGCGGGATGGGATCGCCGCGCAGCCTGAAGGCGCGCCGCTCCATTTTCAGGGCAGCGGCGGGGCATTGACGGTTTTCTGTGCGAATGCGCTGATCGCGGCGCAACTGTCGCGTCTGCTGCAGCGCTTTCGCGTCGAACAACCCCCGGACGGGGCAGGAACCACGCAGTTCATCGGCATTGACGGTGATGGATACCGGGTGTGGCGCGACGGCGTGCCGCTCTGGGACCGGTGCGGACGCGATGCCGCGCGGTATTTCACGCTGCGTACGGCGGCGGAGGTTCTGTGCGGTGGCGACAGCACCGGCGCGGTTCTGCATGCCGGGGCGGTGCAGGGGCCGAACGGGGCACTGGTGCTGACCGGGACCAGCGGCAGCGGCAAGTCGACCAGCATCGGCAACCTTGTGGCCGGGGGATCAGGGTATCTGGCGGATGATGTGCTGCCCATTGATGCCAATGGCACGCATCTGTTCAGCTTTCCGGTGCCGCTTGGCCTGAAAGAAGGGGGTGGCAAGGTGCCGACGCTGCAGGCCCTGTATGAGCAGGCAAAGGCGCAACCCTCGCCACGGGAACACGTCAGCTATGTCGATCTGGCCGCAGAGGAGGTGCCGCCAAGGGTGCCGATGCGCGCGCTGATCCTGCCGCGTTACGATGCCGCCGCGCCGGAATGCTTTGTGCCTGTCCCGCCCGAAGAGGCGCTGCGGGACGTGTTGCTGGCCGGGGCGCATTTCCCGAATGGGTCGGTCGCGGCCTTGGCCCGGATGCTGAGCGCCGTGCCGATCTATCGCCTGCATTTTCAATCCACCGAATACGCGCTTGCGCGCTGTCGAGAGGTCATGTGACCCGGTGAGGGGCGCAGCCAAATCGCGCTGAGGGACCGGGCCAAGGCACGCCCGACGGCACATCTGCATCCTTGGCACGGACAGGGTATGGGCGAAGGGTTTTGGGGCCGATTTCGGGGTCGGGTCCTGCCCATCCATTCAACGGTTGCACAATCAACAGGCAGGTTGCACAGTTTTCGCTGTATTTCGGGCGGGGGCCGGTGGGGGTCATCAAACGGGCAGGGGCGGGGTTTCGCCCGAGAATAGCCTGTCTCACTGTCCTGCCCGATAACAAACAGGGAGAATGAAATGATCAGACAGACATTTGCGGCGTTTGCCGCAGCCGCGTCGCTTGCCGGTGCGGCCTTTGCCGAGACGGACGTGCCCTTCGCGCTCGACTGGAAATTCGAGGGGCCCGCTGCGCCCTATTTCGCGGCCATCGACAACGGCCATTTCGCCGCGCAGGACCTGTCGGTCGAGATTTCCGCCGGTCAGGGATCGCTGGACGCCATCCCGAAGGTGGCGACCGGGGCCTTTCCGGTGGGCTTTGCCGACATCAACTCTTTGATCAAGTTCCTGGATCAGAACCCGGGCGCGCCAGTCACGGCCGTCATGATGATCTATGACAAACCGCCCTTTGCCGTGGTGGGGCGCAAGTCTCTGGGCGTCGAGGCGCCGAAGGATCTGGAGGGCAAGGTGCTGGGCGCGCCGCCGCCGGATGGGGCGTGGGCGCAGTTCCCGGCCTTTGCCACCGCCAACGGGCTGGACATGGACAAGATCACGGTAGAGCCGGTGGGCTTTCCCACGCGTGAGCCGATGCTGGCGCAGGGCAACGTGGCCGCGATCACTGGCTTTTCGTTCTCGTCCTACCTGAACCTCGTGCGTCTGGGCGTGCCGGAAGAGGATATCTCGACCCTGTTGATGGCGGATTACGGTCTGCAGCTTTATGGCAACGCGGTCATCGTGAACACCGAGTTTGCGGCTGAGAACCCGGAGATCATCACCGGCTTTCTGACCGCCGTTGCGGCAGGCTGGAAAGACGCCATCGCCGATCCGGCATCGGCCATCGAAAGCCTGGTGGAGCGCAACCCGGCCGCCGATGCGGCGCTGGAAGAGCGCCGCCTGCAACTGTCCATCGACGCCAACGTGCTGACCGACTGGGTTCAGGCAAACGGCCTTGGCGGTATCGACGCGGACCGCATGAGCGCCGCGCTGGAGCAACTGGCCGAGACCTACGAGTTCCAGAATGCCCCCGACGCAAGCCTGTACTTTACCGACGCCTATCTGCCCGACGCCTCGGCGCGGATGCTGAAGTAAGGCTGATCCGGCCCGCGGCGCGCTTTGTGCCGCGGGCCTTTTGCTGCAAGGAGCGTGCCGCGTGTCGCAACCGCTGATCGAGATCAAGGGCGTCAGGCACGCCTACAAGACGGATGCCGGTCCCTTGCCGGTGCTGGATGGGCTGGAATTGAGCGTGCCCGAGGGCGGCTTTGTCGCCGTGGTGGGCCCGTCGGGCTGTGGCAAGTCCACGCTGACGCGTCTGGTGGCCGGGCTGATGAAGCCGGACGTGGGCGAGGTCTGGCTGCATGGAGAGCGGGTCAAGGGGCCGCGGTCGACCGTGGGCATGGCGTTTCAGAACCCTGTCTTGCTGGAATGGCGGACGATCCTGCAGAACGTGATGCTGCCGCTGGAAATCGTGAAGACCGGCATGAACCGCCGGGAACAGGAAGACCGCGCGCGGCATCTGCTGGCGCTGGTGGGTCTTGAAGGGTTCGAGGACAAGCGCCCCAGCGAACTGTCGGGCGGGATGCGCCAGCGGGCGTCGCTGTGCCGGTCCATCGTGCACAAGCCGGATGTTCTGATCCTTGACGAACCGTTCGGGGCGCTGGATGCCTTTACCCGTGAGGACCTGTGGCAGACCATGCACAAGGTCAAGGCAGAGGAGCCTTTTACCGGGGTGCTGATCACCCATGACCTGCGCGAGTCGATCTTTCTGGCCGATCAGGTGGTGGTGCTGTCGGGGCGCCCGGCGCGGACGCAATATGTGATGGATGTGCACCTGACCGGCGAACGGGATCTGGAGCATCTCTACACGCCGGAAAGCGCCGAGGCGCTGAACATCCTGCGTCATCAGATCCAGATCGCGCAGGGACGGGCAAAGGAAGAGGAGCCGGTGCAATGAAGGCGCAGAAGATCCTTGTCCCGGTGGTGGCGCTGGTGGTGTTCGGGCTGTTTTGGGAGTTCCTTGTCTGGGCCAACAACTGGCCGAATTACGTCATGGCCTCGCCGTCGGACCTGCCGCCGGCCTATTCGAAATACTGGAACCTGTTTCTGGTCATGGGCTGGCAGACATTGTGGCGGACGGTTGTCGGGCTGATCCTTGCCATCGTCTTTGGCGTGCTGCTGGGCATGGTCATGGGTTTTTCGCGGCTGATGCGGGATGCGCTGTATCCGCTGCTGGTGGGGTTCAACGCGATCCCCAAGGCGACGGTGGTGCCCATCGTGGCGCTGCTGTTCGTGGGGGCGCATGATTTCAACACGATCCTGATCGCCTTCATGATCTCGTTCTTTCCCATCGCGGTGTCGGTTTCGATCGGATTGTCGACGCTGGAGCCGGAATACCGCGATATCCTGCGGTCGCTGGGGGCCTCGCAGACGACGATCTTCTGGAAGATTGCCCTGCCCAAGACCCTGCCCGAGTTCTTTGGCGCGCTGAAGGTGGCGGTGACGCTGGCCTTTATCGGGACCAACCTGATGGAGATCGTGTCGCCGCATGGCCGGGGGCTGGGCGCCTTGTTCGACAGCGGCAAGACGAACTCCGATTATCCGCTGATGTTCGCGGTGCTGATCGCGCTCGCGCTGATGGGGATCCTGCTCTACTACGTTGTGGTCGCGCTGGAAAAGGTCTTTGCCGGCTGGGCGGAGCGGTCGCCCGGGTAGGCGGCATAGTGGTGCAGGGTCCATTTCGCGTCAGCGATCATGAACGCGGCCGATCGGGGCGTCGACAAAGGTGCACAGCGCGTAATAGGCGGCGAAGGCCTCGCGCCGGTTGTCGTCGCTGCCAAGCTGGCTGTCGGTATCCTCGATGGCATTCATGCGCGCGACCCAAGGGGGCGCCGGATGGCCACCTGCGGGACGGGCCGGGGTCAGATCAGCCGCGCGGCAGAGGCGCTGGGCAAGCAGGGGCTGGGGTCCAGACCCTAGTCCGGCGGCGGGCCGACCTGATCCGGGTGGGCGCGGCGAAAGGCTTCGAGTTCGTCACAGGCGGCGGCCACGCCCCGGATGCGGTGAAACGGCGACAGATCCACGCCCCAGCGGGTTGCATTGTAGAGTTGCGGGATCAGGCAGACATCGGCCATGCCGGGCGAGCTGCCAAGGCAGAAGCGCGTCCCGCCCGGCAACATGGCCTCGACCGCGTGCAGGCCGCGCGTGATGAAGTGCAGCATCCACTGGCGCTTTGCCTCCTCTCCGCCGCCGGACATTTGCGCGGCGTGGCTGGCGACATTCAGATTGCAGACCGGGTGGATTTCCATCGCGATGGCATAGCTGACCTGACGGGTCAGATACTGGCCATAGGGGTCGGACGGCAGCAAGGTCGATCCGGGGATCTGCGCGTGCAGGTATTCGAGGATCGCCAGCGATTGCGTGAACGGCTGCCCGTCGATCAGCAGGGTTGGCAAGAGCCCCTGCGGATTCAGTGCCATGTAATCGTCCGCACGATGTTGTCCGGTCACGAGGTTGATGGGACGGGATTCGTAAGGCAGCCCCAGCAGGTTGAGCGCGATGCGCACCCGATAGCTCGCCGAAGAGCGCCAGTAATCGTACAGGATGAAGGATGTGCTCATCTCCGCTCCTCCCAAAGCGTCTGGTGATCTGGCGGCATATTGCCGGGAACCGCGCGCTGCGTCACCAACCCCCGGCGCGGCATTTCGCGCTTTTGTGGTGGGCGGGCCTGTGCCAAAGATTCCGTCATGATGAATGTGGCGTACGATTTCCTGATTGCGGTGGATGGCGGTGGCTCTGGCTGCCGGGCGTTGGTGGCCGACGGCAAGGGGCATGTGCTGGGCCGGGGAAAGAGCGGACCCGCCAACGTGACAACCGATGTGACACAGGCGGCGCGGAATGTCCGGCAGGCGATCGAAGGGGCCTGTGCGGAGGCGGAGGTCGGGCCTACGGACTGTATCGGGGCGCATCTGGGACTGGCGGGGGCGCTGACGCCCGCGCTGCAGGCACAGGTTGCCGAGGCTGTCGGATTGCCCCGGGCCACGGTCAGCGACGATCTGGACACCATGTTGGCCGGGGCGCTGGGCGGCGCGGACGGGGTGCTGGCGGCGATCGGCACGGGATCCGTTCTGGCGGCTCACCGGCGCGGCAAGGTGCGGCGCGTGGGCGGATGGGGTCTGCAGGTTTCGGATCAGGCGTCTGGCGCGTGGCTGGGCCGGGCGCTGCTGGAACAGGTCTTGTTGAGTCACGACGGGCTGTCGCCTCACAGTGATCTGACGCGGACGCTGGGTGATGAAATGGGCGGGGCGCTGGGCATCGTGGGTTTTGCGGCCACGGCCCGGCCTGCCGATTATGCCGCGCTGGCGCCGCGTATCGTGGCCGCCAGCGGGGATGCGACGGCCACTGCGCTGATGGCGCGGGGCGCGGATTACCTGCTGCGCGGGATCGAGGCGCTGGACTGGCAGCCGGGTGAGGCGCTGTGTCTGAGTGGCGGGCTGGGGCCAGCCTATGCCGCCCTGCTGCCAGAGCGGATGCGGGCGGCGATGGTGTCCCCGAAAGGAACGGCGCTGGACGGCGCGCTGCTGCTCGCGCAGCGACTGCGGGAGGACGCGACATGAGCCGGATCACCTATACCGGCGCGCGGATCTTTGACGGCACACAGATCGTCGACGGCCACGCGCTGATCCTTGAGGACGGGCGGGTGGCGGGCATCGTCCCGGACACGCAGGCACCCAAAGAGAGCCGCCACATTGCTTTGGAGGGCGGGGTCCTGACGCCCGGGTTTGTCGACCTGCAGGCCAATGGCGGCGGCGGGATGATGTTCAACGACGAAACCAGCGTCGAGGGGCTGCGGGTGATCGCCGCCGCGCATTGGCGGACCGGCACGCGTGCCTTTCTGCCGACGCTGATCACGGATACGCCGGACAAGACCGTTGCGGCGATCGCGGCGGTCGAAGAGGCCGTGTCGGACGGGGTGCGCGGCATCGCGGGCCTGCATCTTGAAGGGCCGCATCTGGATGTTGCGCGCAAGGGCGCACATGATCCTGAGCTGATCCGCAAGATGACGACAGCGGATGTGGATGTTCTGTGCGAGGCGGTTCAACGCCTGCCAAGGCTCAAGGTGACGCTGGCGCCAGAGTCCTGCACGCCTGCGCAGATTTCACGCCTGTCGCGATCCGGTGTGCTGATCTCTTTGGGGCATACCGACTGTCGGTATGACGTGGCGCGGGTGGCCTTCAGCGCGGGGGCCAGCCTTGTCACCCATCTGTTCAACGCCATGAGCGGGCTGGGCCACCGTGAGCCGGGTCTTGTGGGGGCGACGCTGGAAACCGGTCCGGTGTCTGTCGGGCTGATTGCCGACGGCCATCACGTCCATCCGGCCGCCATCCGGATTGCGTTGGCGTCCAAGCGGGGGCCGGGGCAGGTGTATCTTGTCACCGATGCCATGGCGACGCTCGGTTCTGACGTGCAGGAATTCCAGCTCAATGGCCGGCGGGTCCTGCGCGGCGACAGTCGGCTGATGCTGGAGGACGGGACATTGGCCGGGGCCGATCTGACCATGCCGCAGGCCCTGCGCTACCTGACGCAAGAGTTGTGCCTGCCCGAAGAAGATGCGCTTGCCAAGGCGACGTCGATACCCGGGGCGATCCTTGACGGTGGCGCGGCGCTGGGCCGCTTCGTCACGGGGCAGCCAGCCACACCCGTCTATCTGGACCCGGATGGGGTCTACCAAGAGGTGGATCCCGCCCTGTCATAGACCGCGACCTTGGGCGACAAGGCGCCTTTGATCCAAATTTCCCCTTACAAAGCAAGCGTATCGCGGTATTTCCGGAGATCAGTGTTTGATCCTGATGGGATGGGGAAAGTTGAGCATCAGAATTTTCCACTGCCGGTGCAATCACAAGCTGCGGTTTGGCACCAGCACCTGCAGCTACTGTTTTCGCCCGACACCGATCTACAACCGATGGTGGTTGCCGCCGCTGGCGGTGGCACTGGTGGCGCTTTTTGTCTTTGTGTCGGTTGCAAACGGGGCCTTCGGAGCGCCGGGCGATTACACACGATTGCAGGCGGTGCCGTCGCTGGGATAACCTGCCAGAAAACAAGAGGCAGGAGTTATCACATGCACATGGGCAGACGCGGTTTTGCCTTGGGTCTTTCGGCGATCTGGCTGGGCGGATGCGCGCCCGGCGTTGGTCTGCCGCAGGTCGCAAGGCCCGATCCGGCGCTGGAACCCGGGCTGCGTCCGCAGCCAAATGCGTCGTACGATCAATGGGTTGTCGCATTCAAGGCGCGCGCGCGGGAGCGCGGGATCACGCAGGACACGCTGGACCGCGCCTTTCGCGGGCAGGGCTATCTGCCCGGCGTGATCGAACGCGACCGCAACCAGACCGAATTCAAACGTTCGCTGGAGGATTACCTGGCGATCGTGGCGCCGGAAGAGAAAGTCACCTTCGGTCGGCAACTTTACGCGCAACAGAAATCCGCTCTCGCGCTGGTTGAGGCGCAGTACGGCGTGCCGGGGCAGGTCATGGCCTCGATCTGGGGGGTCGAAAGCTATTTCGGCACCAAACGCGGCAAAATCCCGGTGATTTCGGCCACCTCGACGTTGGCCTGGGAAGGGCGGCGCGGTCGCTTTTTCGAATCGAACCTGATGGACGCGCTGCGGATCGTTCAGACCGGCGATGCGCGGCCCGATCAACTGGTGGGCAGCTGGGCCGGGGCGATGGGGCATACCCAGCTGATCCCCAACGCCTACCAGGAACATTCGGTGGATTTCGACGGCGACGGCAAGCGCGACATCTGGTCGGACAACCCGATCGACGCCTTTGCCACGACGGCGCGGTTCCTGTCCCGCGCGGGCTGGAAACGCGGTCAGGCCTGGGCCATCGAGGTGCGCCTGCCGAGCGGATACGCGGGCCCTCTGGGCCGCAAGAACCGCGCCGCGGTTTCGCGGTTTAGTGACCTTGGCGTGCGTCCCGTACGCGGCGGCGCGTTGCCGGATCACGGGTCGGCGGCGGTGCTTGCGCCGATGGGCGTTGGACGCCCGGCGTTTCTGGTCTTCCACAACTTCAACATGATCCTGCGCTACAACCCGTCCGAGAATTACGGTCTGGCGGTGGGCTATCTTGCCGATCGTCTTGCCGGGGCCGGGCCACTGGTCGGGGATTTCGGTCGCGATGACAGCGGCCTGACGCTGGAGGATCGCAAGGCGCTGCAGCGCGGGTTGACACGGGCCGGGTTCGATGCGGGCACCCCGGACGGGGTGATCGGCAAAAAGACAGAGGCCGCCATCAGCGGCTATCAGGCGGCGAAGGGGCTGACCGTAACCGGCCAGCCATCGCGGGCGTTGCTGGATCTGTTGAAGTAACGGCCTGCGCCGTCCCCTTGTCGGGGGGGCGGCCACCCGTCTTAGGCGGCGAGCAGCAGTTTCGCCTGAGACGCCTTGAGCGAGGCGCGCGCGGCGGCATAGGCCGCGCGTCCCGGCGCATTGGAAAGTTCCGGGAACAGGGTCAGCAATTCGTTGCGCTGCGCACTGTCCAGCCCTGACAGCGACAGGTCGCCGGGCTGAAAGCTTTCCGTCCACGCGCCGTCCGACATGACCAGTTCATGGGCGTTGAACATGAAGTGCACATAGGTCACGCCCTCTGGCGGGCAGATGCGGGTGACGCCCGGACGGCCGACCAGATGGCTGGTCGCCACCAGCACTTCGTCCTCTCCGAACAGCAGTTCCACCGCCGCGCCGCCAATCACAACGCGGTGCTGGGGAGAGACAACCATATCCCGTTCGGGCATGCCCCGGCCAAGGGCGCCGGCCGCGATGCGGATCGGGCGCAGGGCCGGTTCGGCCTTTAGTTCGGCGCCCGTCAGGGTTTTCGAACCGGACCAAAGCACGCGCTTGTATCCGTTGTCGCGGGTCAGGACACGGTCGCCGCGCTGTATCTGGGCGGCGTCCACCTCTCCCTTGGCGGTCTTGATCAGCGTCCCGGGGGTGAAACAGGGGGTGTAGTTGACGTTCTCGATTTCCGAGAAGGTCAGAACCGACCCGTCCAGCCATTCCACGGTCCCGGATTCCGCCCCGGTCATGGTGATGACGGCGGGGCCGGTGATGTTCAGCGTGTCGCCTGCGGTTTCAGCGGTTTCGCCGCCGGAAATGCTCAGCGCCGCGCCGTTCACATCGCCTGCGGTGACGTTGAAGGTGTCATCGCCGCCGCCACCTTGGGCGACATCGCCGGAGCCTATGTTCAGGATGTCGTCGCCTGCGCCGCCATCCAGCGTGTCCGCGCCGGCCCCGCCGGTCAGAACGTCCGCGCCATCCTCGCCCAGAAGCGAGTCGTTGCCGCTGCCGCCTGTGACGGTATCGGCGCCACCAGCGGCGGCGACGGTCATGCCCGCGCTGTCGGCGGTGCCGTCGACGCTGTCCGCGCCGCCGGTCAGGGTCAGCGCCTCGATTTCCGAAAACAGGGCGGTATCGGTGCCGTCTGTGAGGCTGCCGCTTTCGTCGCCGGTAAAGGTGACGGTGACGGGGGAGGTCAGGCCGGAGGCATCGACCGTATCGCCGTCAGTGCCGGTGGTCGCAGTTTCGCCGCCGACAAGGGTGTCCGCACCAAAGCCATCGCCGAGGATCAGCGTATCCGCATCGGCCCCGCCAAGTACCGAGTCCGCGCCCGCGCCGCCCAGCAGCAAATCCGCGCCTTCGCCGCCGTCGAGCGTGTCCGCGCCGCTTTCACCCAAGAGCGAGTCCGCGCCGGTGCCACCCAGAACGCTGTCGTCGCCCAGCCCGGCCAAGACGGTGTCATCGCCGCCATAGGAAAGGATCGTGTCGTCCTGCGAGCCGCCCACGCCGTCGGCATTGTCGACGAAATCCCCGGTCGGGTCGCCGCCGTAGGTGCCGTCGATCAGGTCTCCGGTTGCGCTGCCCTCGACGAGGAAATCGCCGGTAAAGAGCGGGATTCCTATGGCGTTCAGCTGTTCCGGGGTCTGCACCTCGGTGATGTTCACACCCGACAGGGTGATCGTCTCGCCATTGGGGAAGGTGAGGATGGCATCACCGGTGCCGTCGCCATTGGTGTCCGACACCGTGACGTCGCCGGTGTTGACCGGATTGCCGTCCAGATCGGTCAGGCCGGTGACGTCCAGCAGGTCATTGCCTGCGTAGACACCGCCGCCAAGGTCTGTGGGGGTCTCGAAGCTGGACACCACGTCACTGCCGAACCCGTCGGTCAGGATCACGACATCGGTTTCGCCGTCGGCCGCGCCAAGGTCGATGGTGTCGTCGCCGGTGCCGCCGTCCACGGTATCCGCACCGCTGGAGGTCAGGATGCTGTCGTTGCCTGCGCCGCCAAGGACGCTGTCGTTGTCCAGGCCGGAAAAGATCGTGTCATCGCCGCCGCCCGCGATGATCGTGTCATCGCCCGCGTTGCCGATGATGTTTTCCGCCCCGGCGGAGCCGATCACGCTGTCGTTGCCGGTGCCCAGCTGTAAGCTCTCGATTTCCTCGAAGGTCGTGGTCGAGATGCCGTCCGTGATGGTGCCGGTTTCTGCGTCGGAGAAGGTGATGGTCAGGTCGTCGGTGACAGAGGACAGGTTGATCCGGTCGCCCTGCGTCTCGCCGGTTTCGCCGCCGACGATGCTGTCGTTGTCCAGCGCGACGTCGATAAAGATCTCATCGTCGCCGGATTCGCCAAAGATGGTGTCGTCGCCAAGGCCCGCGTCGATGGTGTCATCACCGGCGCCCGCCTGAACGACATCGTCGTTGTCCAGCGTGGCGTTGTCGGTGTTGTCGATCCGGTCGCCCTGCGGGTCGTTCAGGTAGTCGCCGTTGATCAGGTCGCCGGACGCCGTTCCGCTGACGATGTAATCCAGCGGGGCAGGGGGGATGCCCATCGCCTGCAACTGATAGGGGTTCGAGACATCCGCCGGGCTGACACCCGTCAGGGTCAGCGACTCGCCATTGGGAAAGGTCAGGATGGCATCGCCGGTGCCGTCGCCATTGGTGTCGGTCACGGTGACGTCCGCCACGTCGACCGGATTGCCGCCCGCGTCTGTCAGTCCGCTGACGTCCAGCAGGTCATTGCCGGAATAGCTGCCGCCGCCAAGGTCCGTGGGGGCGGCAAAACCCGCGACCGTGTCAGACCCCGACCCATCCGCCAGCACCAGCGTATCGGTGCCCGCGCCCAGCGTGATGGTTTCGATCTCGCCAAAGCTGAGTGTGTCTGTGCCATCGGTGACGGTGCCTGCTTCGGGGTCGGCTGCGGTCAGATCGACCGTGATGGCGGAGGTGACGGCGGAGAGGTCCAGCACGTCGCCTGCGGTCTCTCCGGTGCTGTCGCCAAAGATGGTGTCGTTGCCAAAGCCGTTCTCGACAACAAAGGTATCGTCGCCGCTGCCGCCCTGCAGGTTGTCGCTGCCCGCGCCGCCCGCGATGGAATCGTTGCCCGCATCCCCGAAGACGGAGTCGTTGCCGTCGCCGCCTGTGAGGGTGTCGTCACCGTCCCCGCCGCGCAGGGTGTCATTGTCCGCGCCGCCATCCAGAGAGTCGGCGGAGGAGGTGCCGGTGATCGAATCGTCGCCGCCACCACCGGCGACCGTGGCCCCGGTGGTCGAGGCCCCGTACCCGCCGTCGAAGATATCGTTCTGATCGGTGAGCGTGTAGCCCTCGATCTGCGTATAGGTCAGCGTGTCGGTGCCGTCCGTCGCCGTTCCGGCCTCGTCGCCGGTCATCGTGACCGTGACGCCGCTGGTCAGGCTGGAAAAGTCGATGACGTCATAGTCCGCGCCGGTCGAAACCGCCTCACCGCCGATGACGATGTCCGGGCCAAAGCCGTCTTCGACAAGGATGACGTCCTGATCCGCGCCGCCGTCGATGCTGTCTGTGCCAAGGCCACCGGCCAGTGTGTCCTGACCGGTGCCGCCCAGCAGCGTGTCGTTGCCGTCAATGCCGTAGACAAGGTCATTGCCGGCCCCGGCGTCGATCAGGTCATCCTGGCTTTCCGGGGTGGAGGCGATCACCGTGGGCGGATTGCTGAACCCGTCGGTGCTGAACGAATAGTTGGTGCCACCCCCGCGCGAGGTGACGGTAAAGACCAGCTGTTGCTGATCCGAATAGGAAAACTGCGCCCAGTGGTTCTGATCCACGTTGCCGGAACTGGTGTTGTCAGAGTTCGCGCCCAGTTCCTCGCCGCTGTCAGCAACGGACAGGTTGGTCGCAGGCGAAGACGACACGGAGACGCTTTGCACATCGGCGGATTGCGCGGTCACGCTTTCCGCCGTGGTGTCCACATCTCGGAAGGTGAACAGGCCAGTGATCTTGATCGGCTCGCCCGTAGCCTGATCGAAGAACTCAAAGCTCAGCGTGACCTCGGTGCCCGCATCGGCATCGCGCCCGCGGTTGAGGTAGACCGCGTTGTTGTTGAACTCGATATCGATGTTGGGGTCTTCGGAATCGAGGATGGTCAGGCGGGCCTGGACCACCGTTCCGTCACTGGTGACGCCAATGTTGTCATAGATGGCATACATGCCGGTGACGCCATTGCCTTCGTCCCCGGTTTCGCCAATCGAGTTGAAATTGAAACTGGACAGTGTACCCGCACTGGTGCCGACGTCGCTGCCATCGCCATAGATGGTATCGTCACCCGCGCCCGAGATGATGGTGTCCTGACCGGACCCGCCGGTGATCAGGTCCGCGCCGTCCCCGGTGGTGATGCTGTCCGCGCCGGTGCCGCCGTCGATGGTGTTGTCGCCCGCCGTGGCGCTGAGCACATCGGCCCCTGCACCGCCCTGCAATTCGTCGTTGCCGGTCGAGTTCAGGGTGTCCTGTCCGTCGCCGCCAAGGATGGTGTTGTTGCCGCCAGTGGCGTTCAGGACTTCGTCGCCGTCGCCAAGGTTGACGAAATCGCCGCCATCGACGCCTGTGACGGTGTCGTTGCCGTCGCCGGTAAAGATCGTGTCGGTGCCGGATCCGATATCGATGTTTTCGGCAAAGCCGGAGCCGATATGAGAATCCGAGCCGTCCGGCAGGATGATAGTGTCGAAATAGGCGAACTGTGTGCCGCCACCCAGTGCGGCATCGCTTGGGCCGACGTGGGTCGAATCTTCGACGGTGTAGGTTGTTGTGCCATTGGACAGGGTCAGAAGACCCGAAATGGTGTCATAGCTGACCGTGTATCCCGGTCCAAGCGCCGAGAAATCCAGCGTGTGCCCGACGCTGCCCTGGTTGATGCTCGACCAGAATGCCGCCGAGTTCCAGTTCGATGTCGTGACCGAATACGTCGCCATGCTGCGCGATCCCTACCCTACACACCAAAGGCAAGAATGCGCCGCCGCGTCTGCGCGTAGCGTGCTGCCTGCTCTGCCTCGTTAATTCTTTAACCCGGCTTGTGCCGCCGGTGTCCATTAGCCCCAGCAATACGGCGCATTTAAGACTAATTCAGGAGAGTTTATGAACCCGCCCCAGCCGGGGCGGGGGAGTGTTGCAGCAAGGGAACACAATTGGTCCGATATTGGGGGTGGATCGGCCTAAAGCAGAGCCCTGATCGGCTCCAGCAACCCATTGCTGCGCAGTGTGCGAACCGGGTAGCTGTCGTCGTTCACCAGCCGATCCAGCGAAAATCCCGGTTCGATCTTGGCCAGTTTTTCGGCCACCGCCTGCGCCTTGTCCAGCTGGCCCTCCAGCGCATAGAGCGCCAGCAGGTGACGGTGCGCGGGGCGGGACAGGGGGGCGTTGCGCGCCGCGGCCTCACCGGCCTCGATCGCTTCTTGCGGGCGGTTGCAGGCAATGGCGATGATGCAATGCCCGGTGTCCCAGTAGTGTTTGAAAGGGGAGGTGCGCGCGATCCGGCAGGCGCGTTCGGAGGCTTTGAACGCGCCGTTCAGATCGCCCGACAGGATCAGCGCATCCGACAGGGATTTCCATGCAAAGGCATTGGCCGGATTGCGTTCCACGGCGTTCTGCGCAAGATCCAGCACCCCGGCCGTATCGCCGAACGCGGTAGAGCGGACCTTGGAGATGATGGCATGCACCAGCACGTTGTCGGGCGCCAGTTCCATGGCGCGATAGTGCAGGTCGACCGCCTCTTCCAGCAGGGGGGCCTGATCCTCTTCGGCCATCTCGATCATCTGGGTCAGACGGATCATGCTGGCCCAGGCAAGGTAGACGCCGTTTTCGTCCCGACGAAAGGCCTGATCCATGAGGCCGTAAGCCTCTCTCAGCGCGTCCTTTTCGAAGGAAAACATCCGGTAGAGACCCAGTCGTGACAGCGCGGTGGACCGGGTTTCCGGGCGGTCCTTTTCCAGAACATGTGGCAGCTTGCCGATGATCTGGTCGGCGGCCTCGAAAACGGTGCGCGAAATGCCGATTTCGGCGGTCAGGATGTCCTCAATCCGGGTCAGCTGTTGCAGCTTGGAATAGAGGATGCGGGCGCTGGGCTGATGGGTCGCCTTGATGAACAGGGCATGACCGCCATCCTTGTTGTCGACCAGTTGTGTGCTGATGAGGATGTCGCTGGGCGGGGCGCTTGCGGGCAGACACATGTCCGTTTCCGACTGGCGCCACGCGCGAACCTGTTCGGCGATGTTCTCGCCGATCTGGTTGGCCAGAACCTCGCCGAGCATCTGGTCTCGGCCGGGTTTTTCGGCGGTGACGCGGCAATTGATCAGGATGCCGCGGCTGTCGGTCGGGCTGGCCTTGGCCAGCTTTGCCATCAGCGCGGCGCGTTCCTGTCGCAGCCAGTCCTCGAATTCGGGGTCGCGCACGTCCATGCCCTGCAGCAATTCGGTGCGATCGTCCTCTGGCACCACCTCTTCGAGCAGGTCGACGGTGACGCGCCGGCGGTCAAGGCTGACACCGGTCCGGTCGGCGATCAGCACATCCGCCGCGTCGCCAAGGGCGCTGCGCAGTTTCGACAGCGCCTGCCGCAGGTTTGCGCTGGCCTGTTCCGGGCCAAAGGTCGACCACAGCTTGTCCTCGATCCAGCGGCGGGGCCGTGTCATGTCGGGCGACAGAGCCAGCATCGCCAACAGGGCCTGATTCTTGGCGCCTTTCACAAGCAGCAGCACGCCGTCGCCGTCTCGGACCTGAAAGGGCCCAAGTACGGTGATTCCGATTTTGCTGTCGTGACCTTCTGTCATGGAAATCCTGATGCTTCGCGTGACAGGCTAGCACTGCCTTAACGCGGCGGCAACGGACGTGAAATTTTCGTAAATCACTTGCCGTGAGGGAAGTTAACCTTTGACCTGTAGCGGGCACTGCCGAAAGATCGACAGGCAACGCAAAGAGGGCATCATGACTGTTTCCGGTCTCTACAACTCGCAAAATAGCCAGAATTCGCAAAACAGCCAGAACTCGCAGAATTCCCAAAATTCGCAGAACAGTCAGAACTCTCAGAACAGTCAGGCGGCCGAAAATTCACAGGGTGGGCCGGATAACACGTTCTCCAGCGTGGCGCTGGGGCAGGCGCGGGACGGGACCGTGGGGCATTGGGACGGCAAACCGGACCGAACTCCGCGTCAGACCGGGCGCGGCAGTTGGGAGGCGCTCAAGGCCATGGCGACAGGACCCCGGCGTGGTGTCATCGACGCCTGCCTGCACGGCCTGTTTTCGGTTGTGGTCACACCCGCGACGGCCACCACCCCGGCACGGGGCGAGGTGTTTATGGCGGGGCAGAGCCTTGTGGTGCTGGAGGCCCCAGCGGATGCCTTTCTGGCGCAGAAGCAATTGCATTACCTGCGCACCTACGCCGACCTGCGCGGTGACCGGCTGAATGAAGTCATCATGCAGACCGGCGACATCCAGAGCTTTTTCGCGCTTGTCGGCTACATGGCGCCGGACACGACCAAATGGTCGCTGGCGCTGAACCAGGCCATGCTGCGGCTGTGCACCATGGTCGAGATGCCGTTGAAACACGGTTTCGACGTGGCCCGCCCGATTTCCATGTCGCGCAAGGTACAGCCGCTGATCCAGACGCCGGGCCACGGGGCATGGCCTTCGGGCCACGCGACAGAGGCCTTTGCCTGCGCAACCCTGCTGTCGCAACTGTTCGAAGAGGGTGAGGCGACCATCGATCCCATTGCGCTGATCGGTGACGGCAGTGAGCTTTTCCGTCATGCAGAGCGGATCGCCATGAACCGCACCGTTGCGGGCGTGCATTTCCCGACCGACAGCATGGCCGGGGCGGTTCTGGGCGTGACAGTGGCGCAGGCGCTGGTGAATTGGTTGCAGGGTGAAGAGAAGGCGCCTGCACGGCGCTTTCAGGGTGCGGCCTATGAGGGCGACTTTACCCTCGGCAGCCTGACGGCGGCGATGACCGCCGGCACGGTTTCGGAAACGGGGACGGTTGACCTGACCAAGATTGCCAAGCCGGATTGGCTGCACGCCATGTGGGGTGACGCCGTCAAGGAATGGTAAGCACCGCCCGGCGATGGAAAGATCGGCGGAACTGGGGCGCCTTGGCCCCGATACGTTTCAGCACGGCGGTGGCGTTTCCGGGATCAGCAGGATTGCTTTGCCCAGGCGGGGATCATCTGCGGCGATCTGCGGGACCGGATTTCCGGCGGCGGCCAGTGCCATCGCCCGGCTGTGACGCCCTGCGGCGGCGCTGGTCCCGGCAAGGCGGCGGGTGCTGCCCGTCAGCGTCCCGGCAGCGCGGACGCCTGCGTAGAAATCCCCAAATGCCGTGAGCGTGGACGCCGTCGGACCGGGTACGGACCAATCCGCCCCCTGCGCCGAATAGGACGCAGGCCGGTAGTTGGACAGATCGGGCGGCGCCACCCGTCCGGAAAGCCGCGCGGCCCCGGTCGAACGCACCTGAGCGGCGGTCGCGGTGACAAAGGCGCTATGGGTGCCGTCATCGCAGATTGGCCCGTCATCGGCGGGTTTGACATAGGCCGCGCGGCCCGCGTCCCAGTCATAGGCGTCAGAGTGATCGAGGTAGCTTTGCCTGCCCTTGATGCCGCTGCCACGGATTGCATCGTCCCGTTGGACCTGTACCAGAACCGTGCAGTCGACCGTGGACGAAACCGTGACGGTCCAGGCCCCCGACGGCGTTTCGGGTTCCGTCATCTTTTGTCCCCGCGTCGGAGCCAGCGCCAAAACGTAATGCGCGGCGCAGACCGTTTCCGCATCAAGACGGCGTTCCGGCACATGGTAGATCCGCGCCAGCGCCGCCCCGTCGCCGCGTTCCAGCGACCGGATGTCTCCGGGCGCCATCGTGGTCAGGCCAGAGGCTTCGCCGCCCGGCGCGGTCAGGCCCACCTGCATGCTGCCCGTATCGCCCCCCCGGCAGTGGATCTCTATATAGCTGGCGGTTTCGTCGTCCGGCAGGGCGCGCCAGGTGATCTGAGGTTCGGTCCCGGCGGTCAGATTCATGCGCGCCACCTGACTGCTGCGAAAATCGTTGCCAAAGGCCCAGACGATTTGAACGGCCTGGCCCGTCACTTCTTCCCAAAGACGCGCCTCGCGTGCCATCTGGTATTCGGCAAAACGGGTGCCATCCTTGGGACCGGCCAGCACGCCCAGTGAAACATTGACGATTACTTGCGCGGTGCGATCGACCTGCCGCGCCATCCGCAGGATCCAGCGCATCCCCATGATGAGATAGCTTTCGAACATGGTGCCCGAGGTGTCGTCTATGCTCTCGGGCGGCAGCTGCACCGCCAGCAAGGGCCAGTCGCGCGCGGGATCGGTGCCGTCCTCCGGGTCCGCACCTGCCGCAAGGTCCAGCACATGTGTCCCGTGCGTGGTGGAAAACCCGGTTTCGCGGCGCACATCGCCGGGGAACAATTCCGCGTTCAGATCGGCGTAGCAGGCCCGTTCATCGCCGGTGGTGATCATTCCGTCGATTTCAGCTGCGTCCAGAACCCGTCCAGAGGCGGCGCCGCTGGGCATGGCGCTGTATTGGTGCAGGGACTGCAGCCAGAGCGCATGAAAGCGCGTCTTGAGCCCCTTGTCCGTCTGGCGACAAAAACGCCCGTTGAGAAAGCCGATCCCGTCGTCGATGGCGGCAACGATGGGCGCACCGGGGCAGGGCGATGCAGGCACCTGAGGCCGCGGTTGCGGTTCGGGGTCCGCGCAAGGCATCTGGACCGGGGTGCCGGTGTCCAGCACCTCGAACAGATGCGCGTGGTCAGAGTCCGGTGTGCCGATCCGGCGATAGAGCATGTATTCATCCGGCAATCCGTCCAGATCGCAGGGCACAGTTATCCTTTCCGCCAGCGCGGCGGCCTCTGCGGCATCCATCAATAGCGGCGATGCGCGGTCCTGAACCAGCGACAATAGCGCCTGTCGCGCAGCGATAATCGAGTCGCCGGGAATAAGCCGGACAAACACAGGCGCATATTCCGGCCCGCGTTCGGGTGCTTCGGGCGGCAGCATATCCCGGCGGTGACCAATCAACCGGGACCAGTCAAGATAGGTCTCGTGAAAGGTATGAGGTCGTGGCTCTGTCCAGTGGTGAACCATGTCAAACCCCCTTGAAACGTGTTGAAAAATTGATGCCCCAAGCAAAGGCGTTTTTCTGAAGCCGGTCAAGGAAAGCTCCCCTTGACGATGCGCAGTTTGCGCAAAATTCACGCCTCTTCGATGGGCAATCCGCACATCTGCAGCGTCAATTCATCTGGGATTAACGGCGGATTTACGGGCCGATTGCGGTGCGTTCACGGGGCGGGCGCATGGTCCAGTTAACGTTTCGTCAACTGCGGATGCGCCCAACACAAGGGCCGGGGGATCGACCATGACATGCAAGAAAGCAGCGCCGGGGTTTCAGGTGATCAATGGTGGCGGGGCCCGCCGTGCACTGATCGACCGAATCGCTTTGCCGGAGGTGCCGCAGATGAGTGCGGCGGAACTTGCGGCGGACATGGCAGAGATCTTTGCCTTGGGCATCGTGCAGGACCTGCGCGCCAATGCCCTGACAGATCCGCATCGCGTGGTGCGGATCGACAGCACGACGCGATTTACCATGCACGAACTGCTGTGTGAGTTGCGCAATCTCAGCTGGTTCGATTCGCGTGTCGCAAACCCTGTGTCCGTCCCCGCCGTCTCCTCCCCGGCCGGGTCCGGCGACGCTGGCCATCGCCGCGCCACACGGCGCAATGGCGATGGTCAGTTGACGCTGCAATGCCTGTTGCGCGGCGGAGTTGCCCTGCGCGGGGGTGGCCCGGTCATGTCCGCCTTCTGGGAGAGCGATCACGCGGTCCGCCCGCCGGTCGATCCGGCAGAGGAGGCCCCGGGCGAGGATGCCCCCATGTCCGCATGGCTGGGTTGGTGCGCGCGGCGCAGCCAGGCCGGGCTGCGCCTTCCGGGCGGCGATGCTCCGGCGTCCCGGCGGGGCAGTCTGGGGGACCGGACGGATGCACTGCACGCGACGCCCGCTGCGCGCCCGTTCCACAACGCGGCACTTGTCGCGCTGGCCCGTGGCACCGGCTTCGACGAGGGCCTGAGCCCGGCCGATCGTTGGACCGGGGCACGGCTGTTTGCCCTGATGGCCGAGGCGGAGGTGCTGGCGCGCCGGTTCGCGCGGATCGGCACTGGCCTGCCAAATCGTCTGCCGCGCCCCGCCGTGACCGCCGCCCGCATGACGGTCTGGCTGGCGCAGGAAGAACGTCAACAGGGCTCGCACGGGGCGCTGTACCGCGATGCGGCCGATGAACTGGCGGCGTCCGCGCCCGGTTTGCTGCATTGGGTGACGCGGGCCAATCAGGCACAACGCGGGCCGCAGCGGTTCGAACACAGCCTGTTTCTGCCGCTGACACGGCAGGAACGTCAGCATCTGAACCCCTCCGACCTTGCCGCGCATGTGGTGGTGGCGGGGGCGCTGTCGACGTTGATCAAGGCGGTCTTCGACACCTCGCGCCGGGCGCAGTTGCAGATGGTCGGGCAGGACGGGCCGGCCCTTGCGCTGGAGGATCAGATCGACCGTCTGGCGGCGAATGTCGCGCTGATGCGCTGTGTGAGCGGTGGCTATTTCCCGGCGGAAAACCATCAGGATCTGCGACTGGGACAGGCCATTGCCCTGCAATGCCTGCGCCAGCGGCTGACAGAGGACAACCGCAGCGCCGCGCTGTCCCTGCGCGATTTTGACGGCCGCAGCCTGCAGATCCTTGCCCATCCGCGCCACTTTGGCCGGGGGCACGCGGAATTGCGCTGTGACGGCACGGCCATCGCTTGGCCGTGCGAAGTCAGCAATCCGGCAGCGCATCTGACGCAGGTGGTCTAGTTCCGTGCGTGATCCTCGCCGGGTAGTTGGCCCGATATTTCGAGGATCAGCTTGCGCTTGACTGCCTCGGCAAAGCTGGCCCGGCTTTCGGCAGTGACGACAAAGGCACCGGGGCCACCGATGATCATGGCCTCGTAGCGCGCCTCCAGCCCGCCTTGCGCGCGTCCCGGATCGCCCGGGCGCAGGATGGGCAGGGCGTTGATGGTGACGCCCGCCGCCAGCACGTCGGCCCGCGCCTCTGCGATGGTCGGCCCGCTGTAGGAATTGGCGCTGTCCCCGGAGAAATCGATCACCCTGCGCCAGCCGTCGTGGTCATTCGTGTCCATCAGGCGCAGCGCCTCCAACAGGGCCGCACCGATGGCATTGCGCCCGTAGGCCTGCCTAGGTTTGCCGGTCAGTTCGGCCGCAAAGGCGGCGGCGCTTTCCGGACCGTCGATCAGCATCCAATCCGCGACAACCGCCTGATTGGCCGCCCATTCCACATAGGTGACGGCGATGTTGCCATAGGCCGTCCCGGCAATCGCGGCCAGCACTTCGGGATCGGTGATCGCCTCGGCGTAGCCCTGCCGCTGAAAGGCGATTTCGCGTTGGTCGATGCTGCCGGACGCATCCGCCAGCAGAACCAGTTCCAGATCGGTATCCTGCGCCTGCACCGGCGTCGTCAGCAACAGGGCGGCCAGTGGTATCCAACGCATGCTTTGCCTCCTGTTCAGAGCCGTGCGGCCAGTGCGGAAAGTTTGACACGGGTCATGTTGTAACGTCGCGACCCGTGCCAGAGTGCCTGCGTGGGGAAATCGGAGGAAATGCACATGATGGCCCGTCTTGCTCTGTTCTGTCTGCTGGCCGCGCCCGCCTTGGCGCAGGATGCGGACATCGGACGCTCTCATTACTACACGCATTGCGCGGCCTGTCACGGCCTCGAAGGCCGGGGAGATGGGCCGATGGCGGGGGTGCTGACGCTTGCCCCGACCAACCTGACTGAACTTGCGGCGCAGAACGGCGGGACCTTTCCGCTGATCCGCGTGATCAAGCGGATCGACGGACGGGATCCACTGGTGGCGCATGGCTCTCCGATGCCGGTCTTCGGCGACTTTTTCGAAGGGACCTTTGACGTGCCGATGAAGGCGCCCACGGGCCAGCCGATCCTTGCCTCGCAGCCGGTGGTCGATCTGGTTGCCTACCTGCGTGAGTTGCAGCGGGTCGAAGACTGAGTCAGGACGCCTGCGCCCGGCAGATGCCGTCGGCCTGGGCGTCCTTCCACGGCAGCACCACGATGGGCCGGTCGATTGCGGCGTCCAGCCGGTTCACCGGCATGTATTTCCCGATCATCTGCCGCAGGCGTCCCGTGCGCGGGGCGTCCGGGTCCAGCAGACGGCAGCAGACGTATTCCTCGACGATACTGCCCTGCTGTTCATAGCCGAAATCGAGAAAGTCTCGCGGGGTTTCGGTGTCGAAGAGATAGGGGTCGGCGCTGGCCGAATGTTCCCGCAGCGCCTTGAAGGGGGTGTAGCCGGTCAGCCGCCGGTTCTGCCACTGCCAGACATGGGTCGCCTCATGGGCAAAGAGCATGGCGTCGAAGATATCGATGCGGTCGGGATAGCCGGCCAGCATGTCGGGCCGGTAGACATCGTCGCGCAGCAGGATCCTGTTGTAGATCACCGTCGCGGCGGGGGAGACGGTGACGGTCTGGGTCTTGGTGATCGGCGGCCAGAGCCGTTCCTGACAGGTGGTGCGGGGGCGGACGGGGATCTTGTAGGTGACGGCGCCCGCCGGGTTGCCCTCGATGATGCGCATCTTTTGCGGATCGATGGCGTCGCCGTGAAAGGCCCTGAGAAAAGCCGTTTCATTCGGCGACAGGGGGCGTCCGCAGGCGGCGAGGAGGAGCAGGGCAAAAAGGGCGATCCGACACATGGCGAGAGAGTGGCCGGGGCCGCGCCGCTTGGCAAGCGCCAAGGGGGTGTCCACGCGTGGACAGCTTAGGGGGAATGCCAGATCAAGGGGTTACCGGAGCGGTTTAACCCTTTGTCAGGAAATGCACCGTCCTAAAGGGCCTGTCCCGAGGGCAAAACCGGGGTGGGCGGACCGCCCGCCCCGGGGGCGCGACGGCGGCCGTGTCGGGCCGCCGGGGGACTGCGCCGAACGCCTCTTGCCGATCGGGCGAGGTGCGGATCAGGCGTGGTGCGGGGCCTTGCCGCCCGCCTTGGCCGCCGGTTTGGCGGCAGGCTTGCCGGTCAGCTTGTTGCCGACGGCCTTGCCCGCGATCACCGTTTCCTTGCCGGTGTTGCTGTTGGCGGTGGCCAGCACCTTCACCTTTTCCTTCTTGGGTTTCTTCGCTTCGCGGTTGCCGCGACTTTTTTCCTTGGACATGGGACTTCCTCTTTCGACACGAGCCGACACGGGGGCCGGCGATTGGGACGCTCAGAGGGGGCAGGGTTGCCTGACGTTGGTCAGGGCGATGACACCGGTGAGGCATCGTTGCGGGATGCAGTTTAGATGTGTGGTGGGTTTCGCCCCGCACAAGAGGGGGTGAGGGGGGTGGTGAAAATATAGTTTGTGGCGGGGGTGCCGGAGGTGCCGGGCTGAAGCCCGGCCTACGGTGGTCGGCGGGGTGAACCCCGCCCTACAGTCGCGCCGCAGACCGGCGCGGGGTTGTTCGCGTCGACCAGACCTTCAAACGCGCCCACCCAAAAAAACTCACCGCCGCACCGAGGGGTGCGGCTGGGAGCAGTTGCCGCGGACCCAGGTGAGGTCGGCGTCGCACATGTCCTGGAATTCGGGGTAATACATCTGGTCGATCGGCGCGCTTTGCATGGCGTTCACGACGTAATCGCCGTTTGCGCCCATCTCGGTCACGTAGTCCCGGACCAGCCCGTAGAATTCGTGATCCAAGGGCAAAGCCTCACCGTTGTAGGCCATCTGGTGAAACCCCAGCTTGAACCGCCAGTTGTCGATGAGACGCGGGGTGCCGCCCAGATAGGCCAGCGGGCAGGCCGAGGCGCAGGTGGCGTAGAGATCGGTTTCCAGACCAAGTTGACGGATCAGCCTGCCGGTCTTGACCGCCTCTCCGACCGAGCCACCCCGGCTGCCGAAGAAGACGCGGTTTACCTCATGCGCCTGAATGAAGGATTGGAACTCGTCAAAGAACCCCTCTTCGATATCGCCCAAAACGTAGAGGATGCCGTATTCGACGCGGAAGGTGGCGCGGGTGGCCCAATCCGCCGCGACCAGACCGGCGGGAATGCCCAGTTTGCCGTCGCAGGTCAGGTTCCACATCTCCAGCCGCTGATCTTCGGACAGATCGACGATCAGGCTGGCCTGATAGGCCCATTTCGCGTCGGCCGTGGCGTGCAGGCGGATGGCGTAGGGATCGTTCAGGTCCGGCTCATCCGCCGGGTTGGGGCCGTAAAGCTGAATGTAGGGGGCGACATCGCCCGCATTCAGCATCTCTGCCAGGATCAGGCATTTGAATTCCGCCACATCGGCCTGCAGATCAAGGGTGCCCAACATGGGCGCGCCCTTTTCTTCGGCCATTTGTTCCAGCCGGGCGGCATTATCCCGCGCGGCTGCGATTTTCTGGTCCCAGTCCTGCGCGTGGCCCGCGCTGGCGAGTGAGAGGGCGCCAAGGCACAGAAGTGCGGAGCGCGCGAAAAATCTAGACGTCCAATTCCTCAACAAAGCGTGCATTTTCCTGAATATATTGAAAGCGCAATTCAGGCTTCTTGCCCATCAGGCGTTCCACCAGATCCCCGGTTTCCCCCGGTTCATCCTCATCGATGGTAACCCGAATCAGCGTCCGTGTCGCGGGGTCCATGGTGGTTTCCTTGAGGTCTTTGGCGTCCATTTCGCCCAGACCCTTGAACCGCTGGACATCGATCTTGCCCTTGCCGCCCAGCCCCTTGGCCAGCGCGGCCTCCTTGGCGGCGTCATCGGCGACATACAGGCGTTTGGCCCCTTGTGTCAGGCGGTACAAAGGCGGGCAGGCCAGGTAGAGGTGGCCGTTGTCGATCAGCGGGCGCATCTGGGTGTAGAAGAAGGTCATGAGCAGCGCCGCGATATGGGCGCCGTCGACGTCCGCGTCGGTCATGATGATGATCTTTTCGTAGCGCAGATCGTCGATGTTGAACTTGGTCCCCAACTGCACGCCAAGCGCCTCGCAGAGATCGCGGATCTCTGCGTTGGAGGTCAGCTTGTTCGAGGCCGCGCCCAGCACGTTCAGGATCTTGCCCTTGAGCGGCAACAGCGCCTGCGTCTCGCGGAAGCGCGCGCCCTTGGCAGAGCCACCGGCCGAGTCGCCCTCGACGATGAACAGTTCCGTACCCTCGCGGGATTTGGCGGTGCAATCGGTCAGCTTGCCCGGCAGGCGCAGCTTTTTGGTGGCCGATTTGCGGGCGGTTTCCTTTTCCTGACGGCGACGCAGGCGTTCCTCTGCCCGCAGGACAAGGAAATCGAGGATCGCCCCGGCGGATTTCGTATCCGAGGCCAGCCAGTTGTCGAAATGGTCGCGGACGGAGTTTTCCACCAGCCGCTGCGCCTCGACCGTGGCGAGGCGATCTTTGGTCTGGCCGACGAATTCCGGCTCTCGGATGAAACAGGAGACCAGCGCGCAGCCACCGGTGATCAGGTCGTCGCGGTTGATCTGGCTGGCCTTCTTGTTGTTCACCAGCTCGCCATAGGCGCGGATGCCCTTGAGGATCGCGGCCCAGAACCCGGCCTCATGGGTGCCGCCCTCTGGCGTGGGGACGGTGTTACAGTAGGACTGGATGAACCCGTCGCGCGAGGGGGTCCAGTTGATCGCCCATTCCACCTTGCCCGGCGTGTTGAACTTTTCCTTGAAATCCACGATCCCGGCAAAGGGTTTGTCGGCATAGACGGAGGCGCTGCCCAGGGTTTCGGTCAGGTAGTCCGACAGGCCGCCGGGGAAGTGAAAGCTGGCCTCCATCGGGGTGTCGCCATCCTCGATCTCGGACTTCCAGCGGATTTCGACGCCGGAAAAGAGATAGGCCTTGGAGCGCACCATCTTGAACAGGCGGGCCGGTTTGAACCGGTGGTGGCCGAATATCTGCTCATCGGCGTGAAAGGTGACCGTGGTGCCGCGCCGGTTGGGGGCGGCGCCGACCTTTTCGACCGGGCCAAGCGGGATGCCGCGGGAAAAGCGCTGTTCGTAGAGTTCCTTGTTCTTGGCCACCTGCACGACCATGGAATCCGACAGCGCGTTGACGACCGACGCGCCGACGCCGTGCAGGCCGCCCGAGGTTTCATAGGCGTCGCCCGAGAATTTACCGCCCGCGTGCAGGGTGCAGAGGATCACCTCCAGCGCGGATTTGCCGGGAAACTTGGGGTGCGGGTCGATCGGGATGCCGCGGCCATTGTCGCGGATCTCGATGGCGTAATCGGCATAGAGGGTGATCTCGATGCGGTTGGCGTGGCCGGCCACGGCCTCGTCCATGGAGTTGTCCAGAACCTCGGCCACGAGGTGGTGCAGGGCGCGCTCATCCGTGCCGCCGATATACATGCCTGGGCGTTTGCGCACCGGTTCCAGCCCCTCAAGCACCTCGATCGAAGAGGCGTCATAGGTGGAGGTTTCGGTCACTTTCAGGAGATCGTCGGCCATGTGCGTGCTCGATTTGTTCTGATTGATTGGGCCGGAGTATGGCAGAGCGCGCGCGGGGCGGAAAGGGGGAGGCTGACGGCAAACGCAGCAGGGGCACACCCCATGCGGATGGGGTGTGCCGGTGCCGGTGCCAGTGTTGGTGCCTGTGTCGGTTAAGGTGCCGGTTTCGGCGGCCGGGGCGGGATCAGTTGCTGAAGCCCAGCTTCTTGCCGCCGCCCTTGGGCTGCAGGGTCAGCTTGCCCTGCGCGCCGCTGCATTCGGTGGCGCTGACGGTGTAGTTCTGGATCCCGGCGACCGGGTCAAAGCTGACCTCGACGGAGCGCGGGCAGGAGCGGTAGCTGTTGTTCACCACGTCGATGTTGTGCGGCGAGCCGAGGTGGACACGCGCGGTGGCGATGCCGTTCGGGCTGGACAGGGTGCACTTGACCGCGTTCGGGACCGAGCAGCTTTGGGAGACGCTGGCCATGGCGGCGGGGGCAAGAAGGGCGGCGAGGGCCGCCGCGATCAGGGAAATGCGGGTCATTTTGTATTCCTTTACTGAATGCGTAAGGTCTTGGGTCATTTGAAAAATTGCGGCGCCGGAAATTCGCGGGGCGCAGCGGGACCATACCCCGGACGGGGCGCATTGGGCAGGGCGGAATACCGGACCGGCGGTCGGCGGATCGGCGCCGTTTTGTTATGTGCAACCGGGGGGGGGAGGGGCAAAGGGTCTGCGGTCCCGGGTCTGGCCCGGGGCAGGTGTCATTCGCTCCGCGCGCCCAGACTGACGAGGCGACGCAGCGGAAAGGCGGGGCGGGCCGCAGGCATGGGCTTGGCGCCATGCGGGCAAGAGCACGGGCTTGGGCTCGGGAGGGTGGCCCCCCGCTGCACAGCCTGTTGCGCCAGCCGATGCACCAGCGTGTCCTCGATCGGATCGAACGGATGCCCTGCCTTGGCAGGTGTCCGGAGTTTGGCAGTCATTTTGGCATCCCTCTACAGATGAGGTAGCCCCCGCCACTCTGGTTAATGGAGTCTTAGGGCGGGATCATGGGGAGGATGCTCTCAGGTTTCCCCGGCTCCGGGTTACGTAAGGTAGGGGCGGAGTGCGGAGCCGGGCGTGCGACTGACCGGCGGGGAGGCGCTGCCCCGTTGGAGGGGGCAGTTTATCCTGCTACTCCCGTAGGAGTTTTCATAGGGACGGTGTGGCTTGACAAAGCGCCTGCCCGGTGGGGCCGGTCAGGCGCTCGCCCGGCGGGCCTACGGCCCTTGTTCCGGGCGGGGGGTGTCAAGGCTCTGAGTTAAAAGCCCTCTATACGATCAAAGAATCCGCGTATTACTGGCCGGTGAGTTTCACCGCTGTTCCCGACGCGAAGACCAAAAGCATTCCCTTTCCGCCAAACAATCCACCTCCACCAGTAACCTCTGAGACGGAGATATCTACGGAAACTACCGCGTCAGCGTTCAATTCTGCCGCCTGTATTCTCATATCAGATAGAGCAAAATCGCGTGCTTCGCGCATCGCCTTCTCGTATGCGCCTGAGCGCCCGCCGATTACATCACGGATTTCAGCGGTCAGGTCTCGAAAGATGTGCATTCCTAATGCGCTGCATCCCGAAACTATTCCTATCCGGCTCTCCACTTGATCTAGAGTTGGCTCTGTCGTGAGAAGCAGAGCATCCGCTCTCCTTCTCAGGTCGTTGTCTATCTCTGCGACAGCCGAAACTTTCTCTGCACGGGCTTTAAGCCTCGCGTCTTCGACGCAGCCCATGCAAACGCCTTCACTATTCAGACCTCGCCTTGGCCGGCCGCAAACGACACAATGTGGTAAGTCATCTTTCTTGCTTCCAAACATAACTTCTCCATTGGTCTGTTTTGATGAATTACGGATTGAGAATCGGTTCCTTCAAGGTTTCATGGATTATTGCTGTGGGTGAAGTGCTAACTTCGAATACCCCCACCTCCCGCCACCCCTCCCCCACCTCGGGGAACCAGGCGTCCGCACTCTCGACCGCAACATCCACGTGGGTGATCAGCAGCCGGTGCGCCAGCGGCAGCATGGCCTCGTAAATTCCCTGTCCGCCGATGCCATAGACCCGGAAATAGCCAAGGCTCTGCGCCAGCGCGATGGCCTCTTCGACCGACCCCACCACATGCTCATGCAGGGAGGTGTCGCGCGACACCACGATGTTCAGCCGCTTGGGCAGGGGTTTGAAGGGCAGGCTCTCCCATGTCTTGCGGCCCATGATGATCGCGCCGCCCAGCGTCTCGCGCTTGAACATGGCCAGATCCTCGGGGATGTGCCACGGGATGTCGCCCTCCTTGCCGATGGCGCGGTTGCGGTCGTGGGCGGCGATGAGGGTGATCATGCGGGCATTCCTCAGACGGCCACGGGGGCCTTGATGGCGGGCAGCGGGTCATAGCCGGGAAAGGCGAAATCCTCATAGCGGAAATCGAAGAGGTCGGTGACGTCGCGGGTGATCTCCAGCCGGGGCAGGGGGCGGGGCGTGCGCGAGAGCTGCTCGGCCACCTGGTCCATGTGGTTGGAATAGATGTGCGCGTCACCGATGGAATGCACGAAATCGCCCGGCTCATAGCCGGTGACGCGGGCCAGCATGCATTGCAGCAGCGCGTAGGAGGCGATGTTGAACGGCACCCCAAGGAACATGTCGGCGCTGCGCTGATAGAGTTGCAGGTGCAGCTTGCCGCCAAGGATGCGCACCTGCCAGAGCGTGTGGCAGGGCGGCAGCGCCATGTCGGGCACATCCGCCGGGTTCCACGCCGACACGATCAGGCGGCGGCTGTCCGGGGTCTGGCGGATCTGGTCCAGGAGGGTGGTGATCTGGTCGATCGTGCCCCGGTGGCCGGGCCAATGGCGCCACTGGTGGCCGTAGACCGGGCCAAGGTTGCCGTTCTCATCGGCCCATTCGTCCCAGATGCTGACCTTGTTGTCCTGCAGGTAGCGGATGTTGGTCGAACCGGAGAGGAACCACAGCAGTTCGTGCACGATGCTGCGCAGGTGCAGTTTCTTGGTGGTCACAAGGGGAAAGCCCTCCGCCAGAGGATAGCGGCATTGCAGGCCGAAATAGCTGCGCGTGCCGGTCCCGGTGCGGTCCGACGTGTCCTCGCCCTGCTCTAGGACGGTGCGAAGGGCGTCTAGGTATTGGTGCATGCCGGGGGGTCCCCTCTAGGTGCTGTGGTGGCGGGCGTCGAGGCCCCAATATACGCGATTCTCATGGGGCGTGAAGGCGCGACGGACGCTTGGTTTGCCGGGGCGGCTGTGTCAGGCTGCGCAGAGGGCAAGACGCCGGGAATTCATCATGTCGCAGCAGGGTTTGAGGGTCGCGGTGATCGCGGTTTCGGTCGCGGAGGCCGAGGCGCTGCAGGCCTGCGTGGCCGCGATCCCCAAGCGGGGCGGCGTTGCCTGGATCGTGGTGCCGCTGATCGCGCCGGGGCCGGGCGATGACCTGATGGCCGGGCTGCAGGCGCCGGTGCCGGTGGTGGCGGCGCTGGACGGGGCGGCGCTGATCGCGGATCAGGTGGTGGTGGTGCCGCCCGGCTGGCTGATGCGGGTGCAGGCGGGGCGGCTGTGGCTGGAGCGGGGCCGGGCGCGGGACACGGTGTGGAGCGCGGTGGAGCTTTGCCTGACCACCCTCGCCGAAGAGGTGGCGCCGGTTGCGGTGCTGTTGTCCGGCCGCTGGACCGATGGGCTGACCGGGCTGCGGGCGGTCCGCGATGCGGGCGGTGCGGTGCTGATGGCCGCAGAGCAGGCGCCGGAACATGGGCCGGAGGGGATGAGCGGGTTGATCGACCGGCTGGTTCCGGCAGCATCCGCCGCCCCCGAGGCGGCCCGCCTGTGCGCGACGCCGGCGGTGGCCGCGACCATCGACACCGACGCGGCGGCTCAGGTGCTGGGCCTGGCGGTGCGCCCGGATGCGGACGGCGCGGCCCGGCTGGCGGCGCGGGTGCGGCGGCGCATGAGGTTGATGCAGGTGCGGGGCGTCGATGCCTATCTTGCGCAGCTGCGGCGCGACCCGGTGGAGCGGGCAATGCTTGCGCGGGACGTGATGCAGGCCGAGGCGCGGTTTTTCCCGTCGGCCCAGTCACTGGAAAGCCTGCGGGACCGCGTGCTGATCCCCTTGCTGCAAAGCGACCAGGAGAGTTTTCGCCTGTGGGTGCCGGGCTGCGGCACCGGAGAGTTGACCTATTCGCTGGCCATGCTGATCGCGGAACTGACCGCGGCACAGGGGGACGCGCGGCGATGGCGTCTGTTCGGCTCTGACACCGATGCGGTCGCCCTGCGCCAGGCGCGCGTCGGCGTTTTCCCGCGGTCGGCGCTGACCGGCGTGTCCGCGCCCCGTCAGGATCGTTTTTTCACCGAGGCACGCGGCGGCTATGAAATCGACGGGGCCCTGCGCGAGATGTGTGTCTTTTCGCAGCACAACCTGTATGTCGATCCGCCGTTTGGGCATCTGGACCTGATCCTGTGCCGCAATCCGCTGATGTTTGCGGGGCAGGCAGAGGTGTCTCAGGCGCTGTCCGTCTTTCATTACGCGCTGCAGCCCGGCGGCTGTCTGGGGGTTCTGGACGCGCCGGATGCCACCCTTGATGCGCAATTGTTCGAGCCGCTGGATGAGAGGCAGACGCTGTTTCGGCGGCGCGCCGGGCGGCGGGGCGCAAAGCGGGTTTTGGACCGGGCCCGCCCCCGCGCCGAACAGTCATTGGTGTCCGGGGCGGCGCTGGCCCGGGAGGCGGTGGTCGACTGGCCATCAGAGCGCGCCGGGGCAGAGCACGCGGTGCTGCAGTTGATCGGCGCGGCCTTTGCATCGCTCGACGATACCGGGCGGCTTTTGCATTGTTCGCCCGCCATGCAGGCGTTTCTTTCGGCGGTGCGGTCGGATCAGGCGCTGACCCTGCGCGATCTGCAATCCTTTGCCTTGGCCGGGGCGGCAGAGGCGGCGCTGGCGGAGGTCCGCGACCGGGGCGTGGCCTCGGTGGTGTCTGACGTGATGGCAGAGGTGAGCGGAGAGGCGCAGGTCGTCAACCTGCGGGTCCAGCCCTTCGAAGACAGGCGTGACCGCTATCTTCTGGTGCTGGGCAAGGTGGATGCGCTTGGGACGGATCCGTCCCAAGCGGTACAACAGGAGGCAAGCGATGCCACCGGGTTCTGGGCGCGGATCAGGCGGCTGGAACACCGGTCGGCGGATGCCGAAAAGGCGCTGAGCAACGCCAACCACGAATTGATGGCGATGAATGAGGCCTTGCAGGATTCGAACAAGCAACTGGCGATCAGCCGCGAAGAGCTCGAATTCATCAACGGAAAGCTGCAGGACTATAACCGGGATCTATCGAGCACGGCGGAACGGCTTGCACATCAGAACGCCGAATTGCAGGCCATCTATGAAGGGGTTCCCATCGGCCTTGGCCTGATCAACCGCGAGTTCGCCTGGGTGCGCAGCAATCGGTCGATGGCCAAGATGATGGGCTTGCCTCCCGAAACCCTTGAAGGGGCATTGGCGGAACTGTCCCCCACGGCGCTGCGGACCGGTCTGGAACAGCCTGTACGCGCGGTGCTGGAAGGCGAGCCGGCCCGGACCGGCGTGGAAATCCATCTGGACGCGGGTGGGGCGGGGGCCGGACGCGTTCTGATGGGCGATATCTTTCCGGTGCGCCTGAAGGACGAGGTGACGGCGGCGGGCGTGGCGGTGCGGGATGTCACCCGGGCGCGCGCGCTGGCGACGGAAAAGGACATGCTGCTGGCCGAACTGGAACACCGGGTCAAGAACATGATGGCGGTGGTGCGCGCGGTGACGCGGTTCACGGCGCAGACGGCAAAAGACAAGGATACGATGGTGTCCAGCCTGTCCCAGCGGCTCTATTCCATCGGGCGCACGCATGAATTGCTGGTCCGGAGCGGCTGGAAGGCACAGGGGCTGCGGGTATTGGCCGAAAGCAGCCTTGCGCCCTTCGTCGGGCCGGGGGCGGATAATTTTCGCTATGAAGGCCCCGAAGTCTTTTTGCAGCCGACCGAGGCGCAGGCCATCGGGCTGGCGCTGCATGAACTGGGCACCAATGCCGTGAAACATGGGGCGTTGAGCACGCCGACCGGCCGGGTGACGCTGACGGTCACGGCGCGGCAGGGACACTTCAGCCGCATCGTCTGGCAGGAAACCGGCGGGCCGGACGTCAAGCCGCCAAAGGACAGCGGCTTTGGCACCTACCTCATGAAAACGATCCTCGGGCGGCAGTTGCTGGCCGAGGTGGAGCTTGACTACGCGCAGGGCGGTGTGCGCGTGACGATCCAGCGCAAGGACCGCGAAGACAGCTGAGGCGCGTCAGGCGTCCTCGGGCTCCAGCCCTTCGATTTGCCGCAGCCGCGTGACCACCTCTTCGACCGGGCAGGACTTGCTGATGAGTTCGACGCCGGGGTCGATCGGGGTCAGGTTCGCAAGGTTCTGGGCATAGGCCGAATAGATCACCGTCTTGCAGCCACGGCTGTGCAGGATGGCCAAAAGGCGGCGGCCTTCCTCACCCACCTGGATGTTGCCGTTGATCCGGCGGCCAAGGTCCAGATCCAGCACACAGAGTTTCGGCGAGTTCTTTGACAGCCAGGCCAGCGCCTCGTTGTAGGAGCCAAGCGGCGGCAGCGGGTTCAGCCCGGCATCTTTCAGCGCCTCGAAAAGCTCTGTGGACAGAAAGGCATTGTCCTCGACGATCAATGTCAGGCCGGGTCTCAATTCGATCACTTCGCAGGTGTTCATCGTTGGTCCCGTTCCTTTGTCTAGGTCGGCCATCGCCGGTCGGACCTGTCGGCAGGCCGTCCTGACCACGTCCCCGCCGCAAAATGATCCCCGGTTACAAACGCAACCTTGTGTTGCGCTAAGGGGCGGCTCCTAGATGTGGTGTTGGTACGCCTGTTGCAGGCGGGTAATTCGCAAATTCAAGGTGGCAGGGAGAATGCCACTTTTTGTTCGGATTGTCGATTCCCGCCCGCGCGCCCGGCCTGCGGCACCTTGGCCCGTATTGCCCCAAGTGGGGCGTATTTGCCGCACATCCGGGGCGCAACCCGCGCAATGATTGACTTTTTTGCAGGCCGCCCGCACCCTGTGGACAAAATAATAGGCAAGACCTGAGGCAGTTCCATGTATCGCACCATTGCAGCGCTCGCGTTGGCGAGCGCGCTTGCCGCTTGTGAAGGCACGAGTCTTTCAGACGGCAGCTCGACCGGCATCGGGACCGGCGCTCAACCCTTGATTGCCGAACCGGCACCGGCATCCACACCGGGCGGCGGCGGCGGCGCCACCGCGGATCCGGATCCCGACAACCTCTATTCCAGTGAGCTGGACGGTGTGTCGGACGATCTGACGGTCGACGACATGACCTTTGATCCGGCGACGGGTGAGCTTGTCTTCAACAACCTGCCGTTCGATTCCAACAAGACGGCGACCGGCGAGAACGTCTATACCGCCAACCCGGCCGTCACGGCGGCCTTGGCCGGGACCGGCTTCACGGGCTTCAGAAACGCCGGCGGGACCGCTGCCGGGTCAGAGTATTTCGCGGTCTTCCGGCGCTCTGCCAGCGGCAATTCGCAGGTCGGCACGGTCGGCAGTGACCGCTACCTGTCCTTCGGCTTTGGTGGCGCGGCGGCGCAGCGGCTGAAAGGATCGGGCGCGCTGCCGAACGCAAACGATACCTATAGGTTTACCGGTGAATACGCCGCCGTCCGCACGGTGGTCGATGATACCACCGGCACGCGGATGGAATACGTCGCCGGCACGACGATCATGGACGTCGACATTCAGGATTTCGACGTCAGCGGCGCGGTCGAAGGCGTGATCGTCAACCGGACGTTTTTTGACGCCAACGGTATTCAGTTGACCGATCTGGACGGTGCGGATTTCATTTCGATGGCCACCGCTGACATCGACTTTGACAACTGGACGATTTCCTCGTCCAGCGCGACTGTGGTGCGTGACGGATCGTCGTCGCAGACCGGTAGCTGGTCGGGCCTGTTCGCGGGGCCGGACGGCAAAGAGGTTGTCGGTATCGTGGTCGTCGAAGGTGACGGGCCGGTGGGCATCGATCCGGCGACCGGCGACTATATCCTGCAAGAAACGCGCGAGACCGGTGGTTTCATCGCCACCCGCCCGTGACCCATGGCGCATAGCCTGAACCCCACGCGGGTCTTGCGTGTGCTGGCTCTGGTTCTGTTGGCGGCATCGCCGCTGCTGGGACCGGGGCGGGCCGGGGCCGAAGAGGTCCGCATGAGCGTTGATGCCGCGCGCAGCGCCGCCGCGATGGCGCTGTCTGACGGCAATGCGAAACTGGCGCTGATGCTGGCCGACGGCGTGCTGCTGGGCGCGCCCGGCGATGTGCCCGCGCTGCTGATCAAATCGCGCGCCCTGCGCGATCTGGGCCGCAGCGGAGAGGCGGCAGGCGCGGCTAAGCTGGCCTTTTCCACCACCGAGGATGACCGCGAACGCTATTTCGCGGCACTATTGACAGGGCGCGCGCGGGCCACGGGCGGCGCGCCGGGCATGGCGCAGCTCTGGTTGCGGCGCGCGGCCCATATCGCGCCAGAGGAACCGCTGCGCGCGCTGGCGGTCAATGATTTCCGCAAGGTGCGCAGCGTGACGCCCTGGCGTCTGTCGCTGAACATGGCGATGGAACCCTCGGACAACCTGAACGGCGCGCCCAAAACCAACACCTTCAGCTTTGGCGGCCTGAGCTTCGTCAACCCCTCTGCGGTGCCGCTGTCGGGCAAGCGGTTCGTCCTTGGCGGGGATTACCTCTATCGCCTGCCGTTGGACAAAACGCGGCGGTTGAACTTCGGTGTCGGCGCCGAGGTGCAGCGCGTGCGGTTCAGCGATGAGGCGCGCGACAAGGTGCCGGGCATCCGCGATACGGATTACCGGCAGGACTCGCTGCTGCTGTCCCTGGGCTATGAGATGCGCGATCCGGAGGGCCGTTGGCTGGCGAACAGCAAGGCCTCGGTCGCGCGGCACTGGCTGGGCGGGATGCTCTATTCCGATGCGGCGCGGCTGGACCTGAGTTATGGCCGCGCCCTGGTTCCGGGCTGGCAGGGGGGCGTGCGACTGGGATTCGAGGATGAGACACGCCACGATGCCGGCCTGCGGGACGCCCAGACGCGCGAGATCGGCCTGTCGCTGACCCGCAGCCTTGCTGCCGCCTCTGTGCGGCTGGACCTGTCGGTCGCCGATACCGCCTCCGACTCGCGCCTGGTTGCCCGCGAAACGGCGCGCGCGGCGTTGAGTTTTGGGATGGGCAAGCCGGTCAAGGGGATGCTGCCCCGGGTCACGCTGGCCTGGGAAGTGGAGGATTTCGATCAGGGACCATCGGCCTTTTGGGACGATCCCCGGCGGGATGAGGAAATGTCGCTGTCTCTGGACGTCGTGCTGCCCGATCTGGATTATTACGGATTTGCCCCCGAGATCGGGGTTTCCTTCCGCGACCGAAGTTCCAATTATACCGTCTATGAGACCCGGGGCACCGATCTGCACCTGGGGCTGAAATCGGTATTCTGAAATACGGCGTCGCGCAGGCGTGGCCGGAAGGGACAAAATGGGAATCAAGTATCTGCACACGATGGTCCGCGTGAAGGACCTCGACGCGTCGATCGCATTCTACAAGCTGCTGGGACTGGTGGAACGCCGCCGCAGCGAAAATGAGAAGGGCCGGTTCACGTTGGTGTTTCTCTGCCCGCCCGATCAGGCGGATGGCCATGCGGACGTGGAACTGACCTACAATTGGGACGGGGATGACGGGCTGCCCTCGGATTCGCGGCACTTCGGGCATCTCGCTTATACCGTGCCGAACATCTACGAGATGTGCCAAACGCTGATGGACGCGGGCGTGACGATCAACCGTCCGCCGCGTGACGGGCACATGGCCTTTGTCCGGTCGCCCGACAATGTCTCTGTCGAGTTGCTGCAACAGGGCGATGCCCTGCCTCCGCAAGAGCCCTGGGCCAGCATGGGCAACACGGGCCACTGGTGATCCGGGCCTTGGCCCTCGTCGCTGCGGCGGCGGTCTTGCCGGCAGGGGCGCAGGCCGCCTGCCGGTTGGCGCTTTTGCTGGCGCTGGATGTGTCGTCCTCCGTGGATGAACAGGAATACCTGTTGCAGCGAGACGGTTTGGCCGCGGCGCTGATGTCCGAGGACGTGCAGGGCGCGATCCTTCAGGGCGGCGGTGGGGTGGCCCTTGCGGTTTATGAATGGAGCGGGCGGCGGCAGTCGGTGGTGATACAGGACTGGGTGCTGCTGACCTCGCGCGACGGGATCGCCGCCGTGGCGCAGCAGTTGCGCGGCGGCCAGCGGTCCTTTCAGCGCTATCCCACGGCGCTGGGCTATGCGCTGGGCTACGGTGCGGGGCTGATGGAACAGGCGCCGCGCTGTGAACGGCGGGTGATCGACGTCTCCGGTGACGGCATCACCAATGACGGCTTCTGGCCGCAACTGGCCTACCGGCATTTCCCGTTCGAAGGCATCACGGTCAACGCGCTGGCGGTGCTGGGGGCCGATCCGGACGTGGTCGACCACTATGAATTCGAGGTGCTGCACGGCCCGGGGGCCTTTATCGAAACCGCCGAAGGCTACGCAGGCTATCAGCGCGCGATGACGCGCAAGCTGTATCGCGAGATTCAGGATCGCATCGTCGGCGGTCTGGACATCGGCCAGACCGGGCCGGGATGAGGGGCCTGGCACTTCTGGCGGCCCTGCTTGTCTGGGGCGGGGCGGCATCGGCCGAGTGCCGTCAGGCGCTTGCGCTGGGGCTGGATGTCTCCGGCTCCGTCAATGCGCAGGAATATCGCCTGCAATTGGACGGGCTGGCCGGGGCGCTTGAAGATCCGGAGGTGGTCGCGGCGCTCCTGTCCCTGCCGGAGGCCGAGGTGCGGCTGGCGGTGTTCGAATGGAGCGGGCCGGCGTCGCAGCGCCTTGTCGCGCCCTGGCTGGCGATCAAGGGGCCTGCGGATGTGGCCGCGCTGGCGGCGCGCCTGCGGTCGACCGGACGGGCACCGATGGAGCAATCGACGGCAATCGGCGCGGCCAAGACCTATGGCGCGGCTTTGCTGGCGGATCAGGGGGCCTGCTGGCGGCGGGTTCTGGACCTCTCCGGCGATGGCACCTCCAACACCGGGCCGCGCCCGCAGGATGTGCGCCCGGCCGGGATCACAATCAACGGGCTGGTGATCGGGGCCACCGGGAATGCCGATGGCATCGGCGCGCTGGCCTCGTACTACCGCGCCTATGTCATCGGAGGGGCCGATGCTTTCGTGGAAACGGCGCTGGGGTTCGAGACCTTTGAAGAGGCGATGATCCGCAAGCTGAAACGGGAATTGCAGGTGCTGGCGGTTTCGGCCCGCTGAAAGCCCGGCAGCAACCCGCTGTTCCCCTGATGTCGACCCGCCGACACCCCGGTGACGGCGGCGCCGCTCCTGCGCCTGCGGCGCAGATCGCCCCGCCCGCCGTCCCACCGGCCCGGACCGGGCGCGACCGCCTTATCTTCTTTGGTTTTTCAAATCCCGCAGGGACGGGGGCAGAGCCCCCTGCGCCGGTTTCCAGCAGGTCAGCGGCGCTGCAGGCGTCAGTAGATATACCGGATCTGGTCGGTCCAGTAGCGTTCTACGCGGCGCAGCGCGGTGGTGATCTCGTCGATGCCGTCCAGCGACAGCACGCCCTTGCCTTGCAGCCCCTCGGCATGGCGGCCAAAGAGTTCGCCAACGATATCGCGGATCTCACGTCCACGCTGGGTCAGCCGGACACGCACGGACCGGCGGTCGATCTCGCACCGCTGATGGTGCATATAGCCCATCTCGACCAGCTTCTTGAGGTTGTAGCTGACGTTCGAGCCCTGATAGTAGCCGCGGGTTTTCAACTCGCCCGCCGTCACCTCGTTGTCGCCGATGTTGAACAGCAACAGCGCCTGCACTGCGTTCACATCGATGATGCCCAACCGTTCGAACTCATCCTTGATCACGTCGAGCAGCAGGCGGTGCAACCGTTCCACCAGGCTCAGCGCCTCAAGATAGCTCGCCACAAAGCCCTGTTCGGGACCCCGGTTCATGGACGAATGAATGCTCATTTCGTTCTCCGCCTGTTTTTCTGCGACAGAGCATTCGGGGATAAACACAAATATTGGGTTAAACCGTGGGAAAGGCCCGGAAAATTCGAACCATTTCCGGGACTTGGTTAACCTGTGTTACCCTGTCCCGTGGTCGGCCCCGGCGCGTAATTCGCCGCGCTGAGGCCGGTTTTGTCAGTGCGGTCAACCGTTTGCCGCGACGCGGCGGATCTCTTCGATCATCGGGGCATGGTTATCGGGCCCCTGGCGCTGACCCGAGATCCATTGATAGAGATCCTGATCGTTTTCGGACAAAAGCGCCTCGTAGGCGTCCAGCGTGGCATCGTCGAGCGAGGCCAGACGCGCCTCGGCAAAGCGCATCAGCAGGATGTCCATCTCCTTGGTGCCGCGGCGCATCGACCGCATCTGCAAACGCTTGAGACGGGTTTCGCGGTCTTCGACGGCCATGTCAGACCTGCTCCTTCAGCAGCGTCCGCAGGCGTTTTTCCAGCCGGCCCAGCTTTTCCGTCCCGGCGCGGAACTGGCCGCGCAGGGCGCGGATTTCGGTCAGGATGGTGTTCACGTCGGGGGTCAGAACCTCGTCGTCCAATGGGTCGGGCAGGCCTTCGCCCTCTCCGGTGATCAGCCAGACGATGGACACATTCAACAGCCCGGCCAGCATGCTGAGACGGTTGGCGCGCGGTTCGTTGACGTCATCCTCCCAGGCCTGCAGCGTCTTGATCTTGACGCCAAGGCGCTTGGCCAGCGTCTCCTGTGACATTCCGGCGGCATCGCGCGCGGCGGCAAGACGGTCTCCGAAGGTGGCGCTTTCGGGTCCGTACCAGTCCGTCGTGTCATCCATTGTCAGTCCCTTCCGGTGAAGCCGCTTGAACGGGTTTTGTGCGCAAACTAAGACGGGGGAGACGCAATTACAAACGGCGAACCCCCATGAGCTTTCTCTCGCAGACACTGGCCCGTGTGAAACCCTCTCCCACCGTGGCTGTGACCCAGCTTGCGCTGGAACTCAAGGCGGCGGGACGGGATGTGATCGGACTCGGTGCTGGCGAGCCTGACTTTGACACGCCGGACAACATCAAGGCTGCGGCAATTGCGGCAATCGAGGCGGGGAAAACGAAATACACCGCGCCCGACGGCATCCCCGAGCTGAAACAGGCGATCTGTGGCAAATTCGCCCGCGAGAACGGGCTGACTTATACGCCGAAACAGATCAGCGTTTCGACCGGCGGCAAGCAGGTGCTTTACAACGCGCTGATGGCCACGCTGAACCCCGGCGATGAGGTCATCATTCCCGCGCCCTATTGGGTCAGCTACCCGGACATGGTGCGCATGGGCGGCGGCGAGCCGGTGATTGTCGAGGGCGCAGAGGCCAACGGTTTCCGCATCACGCCCGAACAACTGGAGGCGGCGATCACGCCGCGCACCAAATGGCTGATCTTCAACTCGCCGTCGAACCCGACGGGCGCAGGCTATGACCGCGCCACGCTGAAGGCGCTGACCGATGTGCTGATGCGCCACCCGCACGTCTGGGTGATGTCGGACGACATGTATGAACACCTTGTCTACGACGGCTTCGAATTCGTCTCTCCGGCGCAGGTGGAGCCGGGGCTTTATGACCGGACGCTGACCGTGAACGGCGTCAGCAAGGCCTATGCCATGACCGGCTGGCGCATCGGCTATGCCGGCGGGCCGGAGCATCTGATAACCGCCATGCGCAAGGTGCAGAGCCAGTCCACCACCAATCCCTGTTCGATCAGCCAATGGGCGGCGGTCGAGGCGCTGAACGGGCCGCAGGATTTCCTTGCCGAACGGGCGGCCGCCTTCCGCGCCCGGCGCGACATGGTGGCGGCACGTCTGAACGGCTGCGCGGGCGTGACCTGCGCCGTGCCAGAGGGCGCGTTCTACGTCTACCCGTCGGTGGCGGGCTGTCTGGGCAAGACCTCGACCGGGGGGCGCAGGATCGACACGGATGAGGATTTCTGCACGGCGCTTCTGGAAGAAGAGGGCGTTGCGGTGGTCTTTGGCGCGGCCTTCGGCCTCAGCCCGCATTTCCGCGTCAGCTATGCCGCCTCGGACGCGGATCTGACGCAGGCCTGCGACCGGATCGAACGGTTCTGCGCGGGGCTGTCATGACCACCGAACTGCCGCAGTTCTTCTATCGCACCCGCGAAAACGGCGCGCTGGTTTACCGTGTGGATACGGAAAACCGGCAACGGCGGATCGAGATGGAACAAATCGCCGTGGTGAACACCAACAAGGGTGAGATCAAGCCGCATGGCGACCGCGAGCTGGAGCCCGGCGAGCTGGAAGAGATCCGCGGCTGGATGGAGGCGCGGCAGGCGCTGCTGGCGCGGCGGGAAATGGACGACATCCACCGCACCATCGATCACCTGAACCAGACCGCGCAATGGGCGCAGGCGCGGGCCGAGGATGACCAGTTGGAAGAGGTGACGGACGCGCTGCTGCTGGCCATGCATGACCTGCGCAGCGTTCTGGTGCGAAAAAAGGCGGACCGGGTGACCAAGGGCTGACCGGACGCCGGGCGGCCTGCTGAACGATTGAGCGCGCCGCAGGGGGTTGCTTGCCGTTTCGGCAGGGGGCTGTCCGGGTTAAGGGATTTGCCGTTTTCCCCTTACTTGCATGGCCTTCTGCCCTTACCTTCGGATCATGGAGCAGCATAAAAAACATAACCCGATCCGTGGCGTCGCAGGACCCTTCGACAGCGCCCGCCCCCTGTTTCCCCTTTCGCCCGATGCGATCCGGGCGTTGCTGGGCATCGCGGGATGAGCCGACTGGTGTGACGACAGGCGCCGCTCGCCCCGGGGAACCCCCGTGGCATCGCCCCGCCCGCCGTCCCACCTATGGCCAGAAACGGATGTAGATCCCGGGTGTCACCCGAGGATTTTGGGCCAGTTTGCGCGGCCCTTGGCGATATTGGCGTCGATCTCCGCCAGCCATAGCTTGCGCGCGCGCAGGTTGGCATTGAGAAACAGCTCTCCCTTGTAGACGGTCCAGGCCTCGGGAATCGTGGGTGCCAGATACCCGCGCGAGGCGGCAAAGGCGCAGTAGCCGCCGAATTGCGGCGCATAGGTCATCGGGTCCGCCTCAAAGGCGGCGGCGTTTTCGGGCGTCGCAAAGCGCCAGGTCGCGCCTTTCCAATCCACCTGTGCCGTGCCGCCGGGCACCGGGCCGTTTTCGGCGAAATAGGCGACGGGGTCCGATCCATCAATGGCAATGCCGCCTTCGGCATAGATCTCTGGTTCCGCTGCGTGGACGGCGCGGGCAGAGAGGATGAGCGCAGGGCTGGCAAGGGCAAGCGACAGGGCGCTGCGGCGGGTGAACTGGGCCATGGGTGTCTCCGGTCTGGTGTTGGCGTGGCTTCAAGATACCCGTCCCGCGATCCTGCGGGAGACCCCTGCACGGGGACGTGAACCCCCGTGTGGGACAAAATCCACGCGTATGTCGCGCGCCTGAGCGTCATGAAACTGGTCGGTTGCGGAGGCGATACGGTGCCTCTGCGGCTCTTTGGCCGGGCCTGAGAATCGGGAAAAACTCCCGGAAATGGCACGAAAAAATTGACTCGCGCGCACTCGCTGATAGCGTGTGGATAATCACCAACTGGTCACGATGGGGGACTTCATGCGACTGACCTTTGCCGCCGCTGCCACGGCGCTGACCCTGAGTGCGACCTCGGCGCTTGCCTGGGGCGACATGTACATGGGCGATGCCACCAATAATCCCAATTCGAATTTCCTGGTTCATGAATACAAGGGCGCCAACTACTGCCCCGCAGGCCTGCAGCCGGTTCTGGCCGGGGGCGTTGTCTGCTGTGGCAAGCCGAACGCGGGCCCCTATTACAATCGCGCCGGTGGCACCAAAAAGCGCCATTACAGCCCCTCGCCGGTGATCGTTCCGGGCGAAAAGGGCATCGTCTACCGCTGAACACGCGTCTTGGGGCCGCCGCCCCTTGGCAAGATGGATCAGGCCGCGTATACGCGCGGCCTGATTTCATTCGACCGCTGGGAAGGATCGCGCCATGCAAGGCAGCGCCAATCTGAACATCATGATGAAGGCCGCGCGCAAGGCGGGGCGGTCGCTGGTCAAGGACTTCCGCGAGGTCGAGAACCTTCAGGTCTCGATGAAGGGCGCGGGCGATTTCGTGTCGCGCGCCGACATGGAGGCCGAGCGCATCCTGAAAGAAGAACTGATGGAGGCGCGGCCCAACTATGGCTGGCTGGCCGAAGAAGGTGGCGAGGATGAGGGCACCGACCCGACCCGCCGCTGGATCGTCGATCCGCTGGACGGCACCACCAACTTTCTGCACGGGCTGCCGCATTGGGCGATTTCCATCGCGCTGGAACACAAGGGCCAGATCGTGGCGGGGGTCATCTTTGACGCCGCGAAGGACGAGATGTTCTATGCCGAACGTGGCACCGGCGCATGGCTGAACGATTCCAAGCGTCTGCGGGTGTCGGGACGGCGGCGGATGATCGAGGCGGTCTTTGCCACCGGCATCCCCTTTGCCGCCAAACGCACGCTGCCCGCCACGCTGAAGGATCTGGCCCGCGTCATGCCGGAATGCGCCGGTGTGCGCCGGTTCGGCTCTGCGGCGCTGGACCTCGCCTATGTGGCGGCGGGTCGCTATGACGGCTACTGGGAGCGCGAGTTGCAGTTGTGGGACATGGCGGCGGGCTACCTGATCGCCAAGGAGGCCGGCGCGCTGGTCGAAGGCGTGCGCGAAGGGCAGGACCCGCTGGAAAGCGGCAGCATCCTGTGCGCCAACAATGACATCTTCGGCCCCTTCGCCAAGCTTTTGCGGGCGGAGTGAACTGGGGCAGAACCTCTTGGGTGAGTGAGCTTGGGTGAGTGAATTTGCGAAGCGCGCCCCTTGGGCGCGTTTTTCGCTTCAAGACTCACCCGGAAACAAGCCCGGGCCTGTTCCCCGCACCCATCCCTCGCTGAAAGATGCCTGAGACAACCGCGCGTCCCCCGCAAGGGCAAGCCGCGCGTGCCGCGCGGGGCTGCGCCCCCTTGCAGGGGTCCCCCGGTCATCTCTGATCGGCATCAGCGAGAGATGGCTCCGGGGAACAGGCCCTTTGGCAGGGGCGTGGTCAGCGGTCCGAGGGGTGGTTGACGCCGTCGTGCCAGCCCACCGGTTCGATGTCCTTCGGTTCCATCCCCTCGATGGCGTAGAGGTTGACGCCGAACTCGTTCGGGTTGGAGCGGCGGCGGTGGTACATGTAGATGCCGCATGTCTTGCAGAAATAGTGTTTCGCCGTATGCGTGCCCCAGCTGTAGAGCGTCAGCTGGTCCGCGCCGCGCGTGACCGTGACCCCGTCCAGCGGGGCGGAGACCACCGGCACGCTGCGGCGGCGGCAGTAGGAGCAGTCACAGCGGCGGGCGGTGGTCAGCCCGTCCGTCAGGGTGACCTGCAGTTCGACCGCGCCGCAGTGGCAGGTGGCCTTTACGGGATCTGTCATTTTCGTCGTACTCTGGGGACTTGGGTATGGCTCTTGCGCGCGGTGACGCGGGGGATCTGGCTGCGCTTGAAGTCATACCGGGTTTCGGGGTGGGGCGGGTGGCCGTCGGTGCGGTCCCAATAGGCGGTGGCCCCCCGGCGTAGCCAGACCGGTACCGTCAGCACGAGGCCGACCACAAAGCCGCCCACATGCGCCCAATAGGCGACGCCGCCCTCATCCGCGGGCGCGTTTGCGCCGCCGACGACCTGCAGCGCGAACCAGATCGCCAGCATCAGCCAGGCCGGGACCGGGATCACCTTGAAGATGATGACAAGGATCAGAAGGATATCCACCCGCGCCTTGGGAAACAGCAAGAGGTAGCCACCCATCACCCCGGCGATGGCGCCCGAGGCCCCGACCGTGGGGATGTTGGAATAGGGCGCGGCCAGCCAGTGGATGAGGCCCGCGCCCATGCCTGCGGCGACGTAGAAGAGGGTAAAGCCGATATGCCCCATCTCGTCTTCGAGGTTGTCGCCGAAGATGTAGAGAAACAGCATGTTGCCGATGATATGCATCCAACCGCCGTGCAGGAACATCGAGGTGAAGAGGCCGGAAAAGCCGAAGCCTTCGGTCAGGAACCGGGGGACAAGGGCGTATTGTGCATAAAAGACATTCAGCGCGCGGGGCGAGGTTTCGATCTGCAGCGAATAGAGAAAGACCGCCACATTCATCGCGATCAGGGCGTAGGTGACATAAGGCACGCGGCCCGATGGGTTGTGATCGCGGATTGGAAACATGTCAGGGAGATTGGCATCCCCGGGGAGGACGTCAAGGCGAATTGGCGGGAGGGCCTGTCGATTGCCCTCCCGCCGGGTGATCCCTGGGCTCAGCCGTCCTGTCCGGCCAGCAGCGCGGCGTTGCCGCCTGCCGCCGTGGTGTCGACGCAGACGTGCCGTTCGGACCGGGCATAACCCGCGTCCGGCTGACCGGTGATCAGCGGCAGGATCGCCCCCTTGCGGGCGGCCAGCGCCTGACGATAGGCGCGGGCGGTCGCCGCATCCCCCCACCAGAGTGCGCCGGAAATGCCGTCCGTTTCACCCAGAGCCACGGGCGTCAGGCCATCCGCGGTGACGGCAATGCCCCCCAATGCGCGGATCGCCTGTGCCTGCGCCTGCGCGGTGTGGGCGCCGGGGCCAAGGCACAGGACCGGCGGGCGCGCGTGCTGGTGCAGCACGTTGGCCTCTCCGGTGGGGCCGGGCAGTTCGACGCGGCTGGGCGCGGGTTCTTCCTGCGCGGCCTCGGCGATCCGCTTTGCCAGGTCGGCCGGGGCGGTGCCGGGTGTCGCATCGCTGACGGGCGCGGGATGGGCGCGGAAGCGGTTCAGGTAGAGCGGCCCGCCCGCCTTGGGCCCGGTGCCCGACAGCCCCTCGCCGCCGAAGGGCTGGCTGCCGACGATCGCGCCGATCTGGTTGCGGTTGACGTAGATATTGCCCGCCATGACGCGATCCGTGACATGCTGCACCCGCTCGTCGATCCGGGTCATCAGGCCAAAGGTCAGACCGTAGCCGGTGCCGTTGATCCGGTCGATCACCCGGTCCAGATCGCGCGCCTTGAAGGTGGCGACGTGCAGGATGGGGCCAAAGATTTCGCGCTCCATCTCCTCGATGCCGGCCACGCGGATCATTGTCGGCGGGACAAAGGTGCCTTCTGCCGGCACCGGCACCTGGTGCAGCACACGGCCCGCGCGCGCGGCCTCTGCCACATGGGCCAGGATGCTGTCCTGTGCCTCTGTGTCGATCACCGGGCCGACGTCCGTGGCCGGATCCCAGGGGTCACCCACCACCAGCGCCTGCATCGCGCCCTTGAGCATCTCCAGCAGGGGCTCGGCCACGTCTTCCTGCACGTAGAGGCAGCGCAGCGCCGAACAGCGCTGACCAGCGGATTGGAACGCGCTTTCGACAATCGCCTGCACGGCCTGTTCGGGCAGGGCGGTGCTGTCGACGATCATGGCGTTCAGCCCGCCGGTTTCGGCGATCAGCGGCGCGCCGGGGGCCAGATGCGCGGCCATGCTGCGGTGGATGATCTGCGCGGTCTCGGTGCCGCCGGTGAAGGCCACGCCATCCACCTGAGGGGCAGAGGTCAGCGCGCCGCCCACGTCCCCGGCGCCGGGCAGCAGTTGCAGCGCCGTTGCCGGCACGCCGGCCCGGTGCAGCAGGGTGCAGGCCAGATGCGCGATCAGCGGTGTCTGTTCCGCCGGTTTCGCCAGCACGGCATTCCCCGCCGCCAGCGCTGCCGCGATCTGACCGGTGAAGATGGCCAGCGGGAAGTTCCACGGAGAGATACAGGCAAAGACGCCCAAGGGGCTGTCCTGCCCCTCCTGACAACGGGCGGCGTAGTAGCGCAGGAAATCCACCGCCTCGCGCAGTTCGGCCAGCGCGTCCATGATCGATTTGCCCGCTTCGCGGTGCAGGATGGCATAGACCTCGCCCTCTGCGGCCTCGTAGAGGTCGGCGGCGGCGTTCAGGATGCGCGCGCGCTCTTGCGCAGAGGCAGCCCAGGGGCGGGCGGCCTCGGCGGCGGCGCGGGCGGTGTCCGGCGTGGCCCATGTGACCTCACCGACCTTGTCCTGCGGATTGGCGGGGTTCACAACCGGGTCGGTCGACCCGACAGGCGCGTTGACGGCGGTCAGCGGTGCGGACTGCCACTGATGCGTGCGAAAGGCCTCGCGCGCCGCGTTCAGCGCGGCAAGGCTGGGCCGGTGGCGCAGGTCCACGCCTTTGGAGTTCGGCCGCTCCGGCGCAAACAGGTCCGGGCCACGGGTGATCTGACGGCCCATCGGCGCGGCAAAGGGATCGGCGGCCACGACCTCTGGCGCCACATCCTCATCGACGATCTGGTTTACAAAGGAAGAGTTCGCGCCGTTTTCCAGCAGGCGGCGGACGAGGTAGGCCAGCAGGTCACGATGCGCGCCCACCGGGGCGTAGATCCGGCAGCGGGTGCCGTTTTGCTCCATCACGAGGCGATGCAGCGTTTCGCCCATGCCGTGCAGGCGCTGGAACTCATAGGCCGACGCGTCATCCGCCATGTGCAGGATGGCGGCGACGGTGTGGGCGTTGTGGGTGGCGAACTGCGGATAGATGCGGTCCGTCATGCCCAACAGCTTGCGCGCGTTGGAGATATAGGAAATGTCCGTCGCCGCTTTGGAGGTGAAGACCGGAAAGCCGGGCAGACCGGCGACCTGCGCCTTCTTGATCTCGCTGTCCCAATAGGCGCCCTTGACCAGCCGCACCATGATCTTGCGGTCCAACCGTTCTGCCAGTGCGTACAGCCAGTCGATCACGTGGCTTGCGCGCTGCCCGTAGGCCTGCACCACCACGCCGAAGCCGTCCCAGCCTTTCAGCGTCTCGTCCGACAGGGTGGCCTCGATGATGTCCAGCGACAGCGACAGGCGGTCGGCCTCTTCGGCGTCCACGTTCAGGCCAATGCCCGCATCGCGGGCCTGACGGGCCAGCGCGGTCAGGCGCGGCACCAGAACGGCGCGCGCCGTTTCGGCCTGCAATTCGTCATAGCGCGGGTGCAGGGCCGACAGCTTGACCGATATGCCGGGGTTGTCGCGCGGGGCGTCCGCCTTGGCGGCCAGCGCGATGGCGGCAATCGCCTTGGCGTAGGCGTCGAAATAGCGCTGCGCGTCACCCTCCGTGCGCGCGGCCTCGCCCAGCATGTCGTAGGAATAGCCGTAGCCCTTGGCCTCCATCGCCGCCCCGCGCTTCATCGCGGCCTGAATCGTCTCGCCCAGCACGAACTGCGCGCCCATTTCACGCATGGCACGGCCTACTGCCTTGCGGATCACCGGCTCTCCCAACCGCTTGATCGCGCTGCGCAGATGGCCCACGGGTCCCGGCGGCGTGTCCTCCAGCACCTTGCCGGTCAGCATCAGCGCCCAGGTCGAGGCATTGACCAGCGGCGAGGTCGAATGGCCAAGGTGCTTGGACCAGTCCGATGGCGCGATCTTGTCCTCGATCAGCGCGTCGATGGTGTGCGCATCCGGCACGCGCAGCAGCGCCTCGGCCAGACACATCAGCGCGACGCCCTCATCGGTCGACAGGCCGTATTCGGCAAGGAATACTTCCATCAGGCCGGGGCGGGTGCTACCCCGGATGTCACGGACCAGTTGCGCGGCGTTCCGGCCAATGGTGGCGCGGTCGACCTCATCCAGCGCGGCAGCCTTGCGCAGGCTTTGCAGCGTCTCCGCCTCATCGGCGTAGGTCATTGCGTCAACACGGGTACGCAGGTCGGTCATCTGGTCCTTGGGCATGGCGTTTTTCCAATGTGAGGAGTGGTGCCGGAGAATTGTTTCCTTCGTCCGGCATTTCGGGTAGTATAGGGATCAGATGGCGGGCGTTTTGGCCGATTATTGCGTCAATGCTTGCCGAATGGATCGAGTTTTCGGGATTTCGCGATGCAAACGGATGGTGAGGGACTGGACCGCTTTGACTTGTCGATTCTCGGTGTTCTGGCGGGCGAGGGGCGGATATCGGTCACCGAACTGGCGCGCCGCATCGGCCTGTCCAAATCCCCCACCCAGACACGCCTGCGGCGGCTGGAAGAGGCGGGATATATCCGGGGCTACCGCGCCGTTCTGGACCCGATCCGCCTTGGCATCGACCATGTCGCCTTTGTCGAGGTGCGTATGGTGGACACCCGTGAGGTCACGCTCAAACGGTTCAACGATGCCGTCGCCACCATCCCCGAAATCGAACAGGCGCATCTGATCGCGGGCAATTTCGACTACCTGCTGAAGGTGCGCACGCAGGACATGCCCAGCTATCGCCGCGTGCTGGCGGAAAAGGTATCGACCCTGCCGGGGGTGTCCTCGACCTCGACTTTCGTGGCGATGGAGGCGGTCAAGGAAAGCGGTGTCGTGGATGTGACTTGACCGGGGACCGGGGCGTGGCACCCTTGGCGCATGAGACACGCATTTGCCCCAGCCCTGCTTTCCCTGTCGCTCGCCTCGCCCCTGTTGGCCGATGGCTGCCCCACCGCCCCCGATCACCGGGCCGAACTGGACCCCCTCTATGAGGCGCTGCTGATCGCCCCGGATGAGACGGCGGCCCGCATCATCACCAACCAGATGTGGGGCTATTGGGACAACGCCCCCGATCCCTCCAGCCAGGCCATGCTGAACGAGGCCATGCAGGCGCGCGCCGAGTTCAACTTCCTGCGCGCCATGAACCGGCTGAACGCGCTGGTGTCCTACTGCCCGTTCTACGCCGAGGGCTACAATCAGCGCGCCTTCGTCAACTTCCTGCGCGGCGACTTTGCCGCCGCCCTGCCGGATCTGGACCGCGCGCTGGAACTGAACCCGCGCCACATCGGCGCCCTGTCGGGAAAGGCCGTGACGTTGCTGAAAATGGGCCGCGATCAGGACGGACAGATCGCCCTTCGTGCCGCACTCGCCCTGAACCCCTGGCTGTCAGAGCGCGCCTTCCTGAAACCCTTGCCCGACGAGGAAATCTGAGCGGCCTCCGTTCGAAATCCTGCCGCTGACAGGACCACCCGGCATCCCTAAAACCTGCGCTTTGCAACTGTTGCAGGTTGCCTGCGGGCGGTTTACACGGCACGCGCAACGATTATGGTCGCCGCACTGGCCCGCGTGGTGGAATGGTAGACACAGGGGACTTAAAATCCCCAGGCTTTATGCCGTGCCGGTTCGAGTCCGGCCGCGGGTACCACAATGCCCTGACCGGGCCCCTCATGGGATGATACCTGACATGGCGGCACAGCCGATGATATCTGCCGGTCAAAGCGGGCGGAAAGGAAAGTTCTTGCAGCGCTTGTCTGGTTTCATCGTGCCCCGTCTGGCCGGCCTGCTGGCCCTCCTTCTGGCCACGCTCTGCGCCGCCCCCCTGCGCGCGCAGGACAGCCCGCCGCTGCGCTTTGCCTTGACCGAAATGCCCCCGTTTTTCGTGAGCGATCCGACCGGTGCGCCCGACGGCTTTGCGCCAGAGTTGCTGGCCGCGATCTCGGACCTGTCGGGCCTCTCCTACCGGTTCGACCGCGCTCCCAGCGCGCCGGAGGTCATTCAGGGCTACATGGCGGGCGATCTGGACGGGCTTGTCGCCGTCGCGCGCCTGCCGGGTCTGGTCCCCAACAGCGTCTTTTCACGGCCCGTGGCGCGGACAGAGGTGCGCCTCTTCGTTTCGGCCGGCCATGTCGGCGATCCCGACTATGAGCGGCCAGAGGGCAAGCGGATCGGCTATGTCGACGCCACCGCCGGCGCGCGGGTCGACCTGCTGGACAGCAATATCGCCGTGCCGCTGGCCAGTGAGGCGGCGCTGCTGTTGTTCCTGGCCATGGGCGAAATCGACGGCGCCGTGACCACCGGCGACCGGATCTTCAATCTGGCGCGCGCGGTCGGTCTGGATCACCGGATCCTGGCGGTCGGGCCGCCACTGGCGCAGTTCGACCGGGTCATCGCCCTGAACGCGCGCCATGCGGACCTGATCCCGCGCATTGACGCGGCGATCGACGAACTGGATCAAAGCGGCACGCTGGCGCGGATGCGCAGGGACTGGGGGCTGGACCTGCCCGCCCCGCCGCCCGACGTTCTGACCGTGGGCGTCGCGCATTATCCGCCCTACCAGATCGTGAACGAGGATGGCAGTTTCAGCGGCTTCGCCGTCACCCTGCTGCGCGATCTGGCCGAACGCGCCGGGCTGAACCTGAGATTTCGCGAAATCGACGAGGCGGAATTCGGGGCAGGGCCGGTCGGCGGGGGCTATGACCTGCTGCCGCAGATCGCCATTTCCCTGGACCGGCTGCGGAACTACGATTTCACCGACCCGATCGAAGACACCCATGTCTCGATCTTCGTGCCTGCGGATCAGGCGGACCGGATCACCGCGCCAGAGCAGTTGCAGGGCCTGCGGGTGGGGGTTCAGCGGGTCTCTATCGGCTTTCCCACGGCGACCGGGCTGGGCCTGCAGGACCTCGTGGTCGTCGAAACGCAGGAAGAGCTTGCGCGGCGTCTGGGCGACGGGGAACTGGACGCCGCCATCTACGCCGCCGAACCCTTTCACCTGATGCTGGACAGTCTTGGCCTTGAGGCCAAGGTCGCCGAAGTCTCCCCGCCGCTGAGCGAACTGACCCGCGGCATCGCCCTGCGGCCGGGTCTGGGCATCGCGCGGGAAAAGCTGAACGATGCGCTGGCGGCCTATACCGCCACGGATGACTACCTCCTGTTGCGCCAGACCTATTTCGGACTGCCGGTGTTCTGGACCCTCGAACGGCAGTTGTGGCTGTTTCTCTCCCTCGCGATCTTTCTGCTGATCTTCGTGTTGGTCATGGCGCTCAGCATTCAGGGGCGCCGTCAGGCAGAGCGTCTGACCGCCGAGACACAGGCCGTCACCGCACGCCTGCGGGCGGTTCTGAACGCCGCACAGGGCGGCATCATCGGGCTGGACCGTGCGGGCCGCATTTCCTTCATCAACCCCAGCGCCGCCGCGCTTTTGGGCAGACAGGACACGCCGCCGCCCTTCGACTGGCCCGCGCATATCTCTTTCCTCGAACCGGATCACCTGACCGTGCTGGAGGCATCGAAGAACCCGGTGAAACGCGCGCTTCTGGGGCAGCGGCTGAGCGGGGAAATGGCGGTGCTCCGCACCGGCGCCGAACAGGAACTGCGCTACGTGCTGGTGTCCAGCGCGCGCGTCGACGGCACGATTGCCCCCGATGTGCACGCGGTGGTCGTCCTTGATGACGTGACAGAGGCGGAACGCCAGCGCCAGCAACTGGACCGGACCAGCCGCATGGATGCGCTGGGCCAGTTGACCGGCGGCATCGCCCACGACTTCAACAACCTGCTGGCGACCATCGAATTTGCGGTTCAGCTGATCGCCGACACGCGTGAGGACGATGAGACACGCCCCTTCGTCTCTGCCGCGCTTGGGGCCGTGCGGCGCGGCGCGGACCTGACGCAGCGCCTTCTGGCCTTTGCCAGCCGTCAGCCCGGACTGGCGCAATCCCTGCAGGCCAAGGATGTTCTGACGGAATTTCAGGGGCTTGTCGTCCCGGTGATCAAGGACCGCTTCTTGCTGGAATTTTCCCCGGTGCCAGAGGATCTCTGGGTCTATTGCGAAGAGGGGCATCTGGACAACGCGCTGCTGAACCTCGTTCTGAACGCGCGTGACGCGATGACGGACACCGACTGTGGATCGCGCATTTCCGTTTCGGCGCGCGCGGTGTCGGACCTTGATGCGACCGCTTCGCTGCGCAACGGCGACACCAAGCAGTATTCCTCCCGTCCACCAGAGCCGGAGACCGGCGGGGACCGGCCCCTTGTGATGGCTGGCCACTACGTGGAATTTACCGTGTCGGATGACGGGCCGGGCATGTCCGCCGAAGTGCTGCGCCGTGCGGTCGATCCCTTCTTCACTACAAAGGACACCGGCGTCGGCAGCGGGCTGGGCCTGTCTATGGTCTACGGTTTCGTCCAGCAGTCACAGGGCCAATTGCTGATCGAATCCGAAGAGGGCGCAGGCACTACCGTCCGCCTGATCCTGCCGCGTGGCCTGCCGCAGCATGTGCAAGAGGCCGGGATTGACCGTATTCCCGGCGCCGAAGGGCAGGGGCAGCGCATCCTCGTGGTTGAAGATGAATTCGACCTGCTGGACATGATGGTCGATGTGCTCAGAAAGCTCGGCTACGATCCGCTGTCCGCCGACACGGCGGCCGAAGCGCTGGACATCGCGCGCAGCGGCGAGACGATTGACCTGTTGCTGACCGATATCGTGATGCCCGGGGAAATCGGCGGCTTTGAACTGGCCGAGGCGGTCCGCGCCCTGCGGCCCGACATTCCGGTGCTGTTCATGTCCGGCTACACCGGCTTTTCCAGTCAGGAAATGGGCAAGGTCACGGCCCCGGTGCTGCACAAACCCATCCGGCCAACCACGCTGGCCAAGGCCGTTCAGGAGGCGCTGAACCCGCCGGTGTGATGGGAATGCGGTGTGCGGACCCGTAAGGGTCAGATGGCCGCGCCATAGGTGCAGATCGCCCCATGCCCGTCCGTGGCGCGCAGCAGGGTGTCCCCCGCAAAGGTGGCGTGGACGTAAAGCGGCGCCTCTGCCGGGCCATAGGCATAGCTGGCGCAGGCCTCATCCCAGTTCGCCGGATTGCGTTCATAGCCCGCATCGAGGCCAAAGACCGCGTCTGCCTGCAATTTGGTCATGCCCGCTGACAGCTTGCGCGCCTCCGGCCCGGTGCCGCCACCGCCAGCGCCCGAAACGGGCGCTGCGGCATTCATGCAGCCCGCAAGAGCTGCGGCGGCGGTCAGCAGGACCAACGCGCCCCGCATCACAGGTTTTCCAGCTGCGGCATGCCCACCACGTGATAGCCGCCGTCGATCATGATGACCTCACCGGTGGTGCAGGCCCCCGCATCAGAGATCAGCCAGACCGCCGTGCCGCCCACCGCCTCCAGCGTCGCGTTCGAGCGCAGCGGCGCGTTCTGGCCGGTGTGCTTGTAGGTGCGCCGCGCGCCCCCGATGGCCGCACCCGCCAGCGTTTTCATCGGGCCGGGGCTCAGCGCGTTCACGCGGATCCCGTCCGGCCCCAGATCATTGGCCAGATAGCGCGTCGTCGCTTCCAGCGCCGCCTTGGCCACGCCCATCACGTTATAATTCGGCACCACCCGCTGGCTGCCCAGATAGGTCAGCGTCAGCAGAGTCCCGCCATCGGTCATCATGGGATGCACACGCCGCGCCACCTCGATGAACGAGTAGACAGAGATATCCATCGAGTTCTTGAAGTTGGCGCGAGAGGTGTTCAAAAACCGCCCCGTCAACTCATTCTTGTCCGAATACGCGATGGCATGGACCAGAAAATCCACGCTGTCCCAACGCTGCGCCAGTTCCTCGAACGCCGCATCCAGCGACGCATCATCCGTCACGTCCACGTCGACCATGAAATCCGACCCGACGCTGGCCGCCAAAGGCTCCAGCCGCTTGCCGAACGCCTCTCCCTGGTAGGTGAACGCCAGCTCCGCGCCCGCCGCGTGACAGGCCTTGGCAATGCCCCAGGCGATCGAACGCTCGTTCGCGACACCCATGACAAGCCCGCGCTTGCCCTTCAGATCAATGATCATGCAAATCCACCCGCGCTATCAGTCGTGAAACTTTGACAACACCATAGACCCGTTGGTGCCGCCAAAGCCAAAGGAGTTGGTCATCACAGAATCCAGCCCCGCGTTTTCCACCAGCGAGGTCGCGATCTCCGCAGGCTTCAACGCCGGGTCCAGCGTCTGCACGTTGATCGAGGGGATGATGAAATCGTGTTTCAGCGCCAGCAGGCAGTAAATCGCCTCCTGCGCGCCGGTCGCGCCCTGGCTGTGGCCCGTCATCGACTTGGTCGAGCTGACCGGCGGGGTTGTCCCCTCGCCGAACACGCGCCGCACCGCCTCGATCTCACCCACGTCGCCCACGGGGGTCGAGGTGCCATGCGCGTTGATATAGGACACTTTCCGCCCCTCTGGCAGCATCGACAGCGCGATCCGCATCGCCCGCTCACCGCCTTCGCCCGATGGCGCCACCATGTCCGCCCCGTCCGAGGTCGCGCCATAGCCGGTCACTTCGGCGTAGATCTTGGCGCCACGCGCGCGGGCGTGCTCCAGTTCTTCCAGCACGAGGATGCCGCCGCCCGCAGAGATCACGAACCCGTCGCGGTCCTTGTCGAAGGCGCGGCTCGCCAGTTCCGGCGTGTCGTTGTATTTCGAAGACATCGCGCCCATCGCGTCGAACAGGCACGACAGGGTCCAGTCCAGCTCCTCGCCGCCGCCCGCAAACATCACGTCCTGCTTGCCCATCATGATCTGCTCTGCCGCGTTGCCGATGCAATGCAGCGAGGTCGAGCAGGCCGAGGTGATCGAATAGTTGATCCCCTTGATCTTGTAGGCGGTCGACAGGTTCGCGCTCACGGTCGAGCACATGCACTTGGGCACCGCAAAGGGGCCAACCCGCTTGGTTGCGCCCGTTTTCAGCACCGTCTGGTGCGCCGTCAGCATGGCAGAGGTCGACGGCCCGCCAGAGCCCGCCACCAGCCCGGTGCGCGGGTTGACGATATCGGCCTCTTCCAGCCCCGCATCCGCGATGGCCTGCCCCATGGCGATATAGGCATAGGCCGCCCCCGGCCCCATGAAGCGCAGCGTCCGCTTGTCCACATGCTCGGCCACATCGAGGTCGATGGCCCCCGCGATCTGGCTGCGGAACCCATGCTCCTTCATCTGCTCATTGGCGGTGATGCCGGACTTGCCTGCCTTGAGCGAGGCCAGAACCTCCTCCGCAGAATTCCCGATACTCGAAACGATCCCAAGCCCTGTGACGACGACGCGGCGCATGGAGCCTCCTCCTGATGTGTCAACATGTTAGTAGGTCAAGGAGGGGGGGAGGCGCAAGCGGGGAGGGGCGTTAGCCGGGGCAGATGCAGTCCAGCACAACCAACCGTCCGACTATCTCCACTCTATTCTGCAGTTGATCAGCAACCCCAACGGGCCGCGTTGGCAAACCTTCACGCGTCGTTTCTTTGACTTCTTCGGCTTTTTTGCCTCATCTGCCAGCCACTTATCGTATAAGCTCTGACTGTCAGAAAATAGCAGGACTTTCTGCGCTCGGTTGAGATAGCCAGAAACGGGAAAGCTGCGTTGTTGTTGCCAAGCTTGGATAGCTGAGCGCGAGTTTGGACCGAAGGAGCCATCGACGCCTTTGGTGTCGAAGCCGAGAAGGGTGAGGCGGCGTTGGACTTCTCGTCGTTCATTCCGACTAAGGTTCAGAAGTGCCTCGTCTTTTTCATTTGCACGCAATCGGTGTGACTCCGGAAACGTAAAGCTTGTACCAGCGTTGAGTTGCTTAACTCCGGACAAAGATTTTTGCGGATCTGCTCGAACGGTTGCTTTCTGAGGCAAGCTAATTTCACCCGCCAAGAACTGAAAAATTTTATGGTCACTTATATCGCCTTGCGTTGGCAGCGAAACAATCGGCAAACTCGGGTCAAAAAAGAAACTGCGATATATTTTTGAGTAATTGACGCCGCCGAAGTTCGCTACATCAGCCTCCCAATTTACTTTTTTGGTGGCTAGGTTCAAGCGTTCTTTTTTAGCGGAGAGTGTGCAAGTGTAGGTGCCCTCAGCGAAGAACCAAGGTTCTGTCTCAACGTGAATGAAGCCCTCTTCATGCGAGACGTTCCGGATAAATCCAGCACCGCCAGACGGGAGGCTTTGTCGTTCATTTGTCCTAAACCCTTGGACGTTGTCATATGCGTTGATGCAAGCATAGGACGCAATCTTATCGCGGGTGCCCACTGGATCACCGACAGGGAAGACCTCAATGCCCCAAAGTGCAGCGTCTTGGACAGTGGTTACATAACGCATTTGATCCGGCGGCGTCCCCAGCATCTCAAGAAACAAGTCCTCTGGAAAATCTATTTCCAAATTCTTTCTCGAATCGGAAAACGCCTTGATGCTTGAAATTGCAACTTTGTATGCCTCATTGACTGCCGATTCATTATAAGTGCCGCTGTTAATGAGTATGCTTGGCGCGTGAAAGCCCAGCTTGCCCTTTGGATGGAGCCGCCGCGCTGGTGCGTGAAGACCTTCAATACCCAAGGCTGTACCATACATGAACGCCAATCCACATGCGCTTTCACAAACTCGTTCTGAACCAACGGCTGTACTAATGCCTTTATATGAAATGACTTCTCCTATTTTGACCCCTTCCAAATAATTTCCACCGGGGCTGTCCAAGCAGAGCTTCTTCGTCTTGTCTATGTGCGGCAAGCCATTTCGGTCTGTAGTCCAATTTTGATTTTTAATAAAATTTTCCAACACTTTTGCGTCGCCGGATACAATCTCACCTTTCAACGTCGCATCGCACTCCATGACGGGGTCACCGCCAAGCGTGATGCTGGCGGCATCCGACGCCGACACCAGAGCTTGGGAAATAAAAAGTAGGGCAACTGAAAGAAACGTTTTCATGGCGGGTCCTAAAACGTCGATGCGACGGAGAATAAGTTTCATCCTCGGGTGCATAGAACCTCGAGTCAAGAATGCGCTACAAGAGCAGGGTGGCGTTCCATGTTGCCAAAGCAGCAATCACAACGAGACTGAAACATCCAAGGGCGGAACAAGCCCGAGGGCGCGGTGCCATCATGCCAGAAACCTGATTAAGCAATGACAGGACCACGATGGCGCGGCTTGTGCTTTGATCGGCTAGCCGGGGACGGGTTTGCCCCAACCAACCCCGCCTCGGCGCATCTTTGCCGGTCAAAAATTACCAACAAGACAACCTTAGGGTGAACGTGTATCTTACACCTGTGGCGGAGGCTGATCTCCCCCGGACGGGCGCAGGGACATTTTTCCCAAGGCGGTGCCCGCGGTCTCCGCCACCAGACAAGCCATTTTCATCCAAGGAGACTTTCAACAATGACGATCCGCATTCTGAAAACCCTCACCGCCCTTTGCCTCTCGACCGTGCTGATCGCCGCGCCTGCCGCGGCGCAGAGCCTCAAGGCCAAGGAGGGCGATCCCGCCGGGCTCGGCTTCAAGGCGCCGACCGGTCCCTATACAGAGATCAACTGCAACCCCAGCAGCTTCGACCATCCCTTTACCTGCAAATGTGACACCAGCGGTGGGTGCACCCTGCTCAGCATTCTGTGCAAGCATGTGGACGGCCCCTATTACCAGTGTGACGAGGACCACTCGACCAGTGACAAGGCGCGGGTGCAGCGGCTGATCAAGGCCAAGTGACCCCGACCGGCGCGCGGGTTTCGCGCGCCGTCCCCGGCGCTGCGGCAGGGGTCATCAAGGCGGGTCAGGGGGGCTGAAAACGAGGTCCAAAAACAGGCCCGTTCGTTACCAAAGGGTAAAACCGTCCCTGTAACCCCTTGATCTGGCATTCCCCCTAACCTGTCCACGCGTGGACAGCCACAGCATGACGGGTCCGGAAAATCCGCCCGTCAGTCGCTCAGGGAAAAGTGCTCGCCATCGATTTCGATCCCCCAGCGCACGCCCGAGGCATCCATTTCGTAACAGCTCTCGGTGCCCAGCATCGTGGGCGCCAGCCGGGTCAGAACGCTGCTGCCAAAGCCCGCCCCTTCGCCCGGCGGCTGCGCCAGCCCGGTCTCGATCCACTCCAGCCGCAGGGCAGGGCCATCCACCTCCCACCGGATCGAAATCCGCCCGTCGTCATGGGCGAGGGCCCCGTATTTCATCGCGTTGGTCGCCAACTCATGCAGCGCCACGCCGATGGTCTGCACCGCCTGCGGCTCCAGCATCACCTCCGGCCCCGTGACCTCGATCCGCGCGTCTCCAGGCCCGGCGAAGGTCTCCAGATGGCCGGCGATCAGGCTGCGCAGCCCGACCGAAGACCAACTGCCGCCCACCAGCAGATCCGTCGATTTCGCCAGCGCCGTGATCCGCGCGCCAAAGCTGCGGTGAAAGCCCTCGATCGTCGTCTCCTGCCGCGCCGTCTGCCGCTGCACGGATGAGACGATGGTCAGCATGTTCTTGGCCCGGTGCACCACCTCGCGCGCCAGCATCTCGCGCTCTTTCTCCGCCTTGCGCAGCTCCGACACGTCACGGTGGATGTTCGACACGGCGACCACCGCGCCCTCCGCATCGCGGACCGGCGCCCCGCTGATCCAGACCTCGCGCGGGGTGCCATCCTTGGCGATCCGCGTCGCCTCGAACCGGCGCAGCTTTCCGGCGATGATCAGGTCGCGGTAATAGGTGACAGGATGCGGCCAGTCCGGCGGATAGAGAAGTTCGAGCGACTGCCCGATGGCCTCTTCGGCGGTGTAGCCATACAGTTCCTCGGCAGCAGGGTTCCAGGTGATGATCCTGCCGCCCAAGTCATAGCTGAGCACCGCATCGGTGGTCCCGGCCACCAGCGCGGCCAGCATGTTGTTGTCATGCTCCGCCCGCTGCAGCGCCACCTGTTCGGCGCGCCGGGTGGTGATGTTGCGGTGCTGGACCGCAAGGAACGCCTCGCCATCCTGAACGATGCGGGTGGCGGTCATTTCGAACCAGCGCTTTTCGCTTGGGCTGTCGCAGGGGTATTCGCAGCTGAACGGTTCCCCCGTGCCCAGCGTGCGCTGCAGCCCATCCGGAACCATCGCGGCCTCGGCACTGGAGGGGCCGGAGGCGGTCTGACAGACGTCGAGATAATTCAGCCCCACATAGGCCGAAGTGTCGCCGCCGTTCTCTTGGCAGAACGACCGCCAGGCGTCGTTGACCGCAAGGACCACACCGCCAGAGTCGAGAACCACCACCTCATGCGGTAGCGCGTCTAGAAAAGCCGTCAGGCTGATCCGGTCCAGCGTCGGGATGCTGTCGCTGCGCATACTGCAGACACCTTGTCCATGGCGCAGCACCGAAATCGGCCCATGACAGGCCGTCCCGTAGATCTTGCGCGTTCATCTGTCAGTATTGGGCGGAACTGCCGCCCTGCCAAGTGTTTAACGCAGGAAATTGGCAGGGTGACGGAGGCGTCAGCTTTCGCTGAGCGCCACCTTCATGTCCTTGACCTCGTAGATGACCTCGCCATCGGCCTCGACGATCCCGTCGGCGACACCCATGGTCAGGCGCCGGGTCTGAACCGCCTTGGTGAAATCCACCTTGTAGGTCAGCATCTTGCGGTCGGGGCGCACCATGCCCTTCAGCTTGACCTCTCCGACGCCAAGCGCATAGCCGCGCCCGAGCCAGCCACGCCAGCCGAGGTTGAAACCGGTTAGCTGCCACAGACCGTCAAGGCCAAGGCAGCCCGGCATGATCGGGTTGCCGGGGAAGTGGCATTCAAAGAACCACAGGTCCGGTGTGATATCGAATTCGGCCAGCACATGCCCTTTGCCGTGCAACCCGCCATCGCTGGAGATCTCGGTGATCCGGTCCATCATCAGCATCGGCGGTTCCGGCAACTGGGCATTGCCCGGCCCGAACAGTTCGCCGCGGGCGCATTTCAGCAGGTCTTCATTGCCGAAGCTGGTCGGATAGTCGGCCATTCAGGCACATCCCTCTTGTCGTGTCATATTCAAAGCTGACCCGGTCTAGCACCCCGTGTCCGCGCCTTGCAAGCCTGCCGCACCGGGGTGTTGCGCGGGTGCTCGGCGGCTGCAAAGGTGCAAAATGCATTGAATTCATGCCGGAAGCGGCTTTATATACACTGTCAGGGTGCGAGGAGACAGCGAGAGACGATGTCCGAGGCAATCGAGCGCGGCAAGACATGGCTGGGACGCAGTGATCTGCGGCCGACGCGGCAGCGCGTCGCCTTGGCTGCGTTGCTTGTCGGGGATGGCCACAATCGTCACGTCACCGCCGAAAGCCTCTTTGCCGCCGCCAAGGACAACGGCGAGAAGGTGTCGCTTGCGACCGTCTACAACACGTTGAAGGCCTTTTGCGAAGCGGGCCTGATGCAAGAGGTCACGGTGGATGGCTCCAAGAGCTATTTTGACACCAACACCCATGATCACCCGCATTTCTATTGGGAAAACGATGGCGCGCTGACCGATGCGCCAGCAGAGCAATTGCAGATCACCCGCCTGCCGGATGTGCCCGAAGGGGCCGAGATCGCCTCTGTCGACGTGGTGATCCGCTTGCGCCGCAAGGGCTGATCCTCAGAACCACTGTCCCGGTTCCATCAACCCCAAGTCCAGCAACTGCCGCGAATGCCACTCGAACGGTGTCGAGTTGTGCCAGCGAAAGGTGTGGATGTCGAAGGTCGACCCCGGATTGCGTTTCAGCGCCTTGGCGGTTCGGAAAGAGGCAATGGCCGCCGTCAGGTTGTTGTGCCACGGGCAGGCGTAGGTGTTGTATTCCTCATCCGAAAAGGTGTGATCGTCACGCAGTTGCAGCCCGGGGGCTGCGCGGAAGATGGCGATGCGGTCGATCTTGCGCCGGTCTTCGGGGACGTGTTCCTCATAGCGCCAACGCAGGCCGCCAAAGAAATCCAGTTGGCGTTCCTTGGGGTGGTTGTGGTTGGCCGGGTCCAGCCGGGCCAGTGCGTAATAGCCCGAACGGTCGATCCAGGCATCGTCAAGCGACACGGCCTCCGGGCAGCGGTCAAGGTCCCCGGCGTAGAGGTCGACCACATAGGTCAGCATCGCGTCGCGCCGTTCCTCGGTGTGGTAGGCCAGCATTTCGCTCACGGTCCGGGACTCGCTGAACGGAAAGAACAGGAACTCGGCGTTGTAACAGTAATAGAGCCATTGGCCCGCCGCCTTTGGAATGACCGCGTTCACGGCTGTCGTCAGCGCGGCCTCTGCCTGCATGTCATGGGCGACATGGTGGACCTTGTCCTCCAGATCGGCGGGCAGGGGCAGGTTGGCCTCTCCGAACAGGACCACGGCGGCGAATCCGCAATGCCGGTGGTGCCGCAGCGTGGTGTCCAGTTCGACAGAATCCTCGGCAAAGATCAGCGCGACGGGGCCGCAGGCAAGGGCCCCGGCACCGCGTTTGAGAAAGTCATCAAGGTCATCGTAGAACATGCTCGGCCTCTGACGGGGCTTTTGCCTCAGAGTCCGTGAAAATCTCGTGCATTGCAAGGCGGGGGGATTCTGCGGTATCGGCAGCCCTTAAATCCGAGACAGGAGCGCGCCATGGCCCCGAAGAAGCTTTTTATCAAGACCTACGGCTGCCAGATGAACGTCTACGACAGCGAGCGCATGGCCGAGGCCATGGGCGGCGAGGGCTATGAACAGACAGAGCGCCCCGAAGACGCGGACATGATCCTGCTGAACACCTGCCACATCCGCGAGAAGGCGGCAGAGAAGGTGTACTCGGAACTGGGACGCTACAAGGGGCTGAAAGCGGCCAAGCCGGATCTCAAGATCGGCGTCGCGGGCTGTGTTGCACAGGCCGAGGGCGAGGAGATCATCCGCCGCCAGCCGATGGTGGATCTTGTCGTTGGCCCGCAAAGCTATCACCGGCTGCCGGACCTGCTGTCGCGGACGCACAACGGCGCCAAGGCGCTGGACACGGAGTTCCCCGAGGAGGACAAGTTCGACCACCTCAAGGCGCGGCCCAAGGCCAAGCGCGGACCGACCGCGTTCCTGACCGTACAGGAAGGCTGTGACAAGTTCTGTGCCTTCTGCGTGGTGCCCTATACGCGCGGAGCCGAGGTGTCGCGCCCGGCGGCGCGTATCCTGACCGAAGCGCGCGATCTTGTGGAGCGCGGCGTGCGTGAGATCACCCTGCTGGGACAGAACGTCAACGCCTACCACGGGCATGAGCGCGGGCTGGCCGGTCTGATCTATGCCCTGTCCGAAATCGACGGGCTGGAACGGATCCGCTTTACCACCTCGCATCCCAACGACATGGATGACGCGCTGATCGCCGCACATGGCGAGTGTGACAAGCTGATGCCCTACCTGCATCTGCCGGTGCAGGCGGGCAGCGACAAGATCCTCAAGCGGATGAACCGTCACCACACGGCAGAGCAATACCTGCGCCTGATCGAGCGGCTGCGCGCCGCGCGGCCGGACCTGCACCTGTCAGGCGATTTCATCGTCGGTTTCCCGGAAGAGAACGAAGAGGATTTTCAGGCCACGATGGCGCTGATCGAAGCAGTGGAATACGGCTCTGCCTTTTCGTTCAAGTATTCGGAACGGCCGGGAACACCCGCAGCGGAACGCCCGCAGGTGCCCGAGGCCGAAAAGGACGACCGCCTGCAACGTCTGCAGGCCCTGCTGACCAAACAGCAACGATCGTTGCAGGATGCCATGGTGGGGCGTGACGTGCATGTGCTGTTCGAAAAGCAGGGGCGCCTGCCGGGGCAGATGGTGGGGAAATCCGAGTACCTGCACGCTGTGCACGTCGAGGGGCCGAATATCGCGCCTGGCGACCTGATGCGTGTGCGAATCGAATCCTCTGGTCCCAATTCGCTCAAAGGGGTTCTCAACCCATCGTAATCCTCTCCCGGAACTCTTTGTTTCAAAAAAAGGGTTCAGATTATCCACAGCAAACTAAAGCGTTTTCGGGAACTGTTTCCTCTTTTGGGACAGTGGTCGTTGCTTTTCCCTTCACAGGCGAAGCAACTTTGCTAAAGTGTTGATTATAGTAAACATGCGTGCTCGCGCTGCCAAAACGGGCGCACGCATTGGGGGAAACTCGAACCTTAAGGGACCAGGCTGTGGCGTATCGCATTTCCAAGGCCATCTGCGCGATGGCGCTTGCGGCTGTCGCTGGTCTGTCGGCCGCTGCGCCGGCAGTTGCCGACGATGCTGGCAAGACACCGTTCATTTCGACTCAGAACACCCGGACCATCAAGGGTGAGCAATATATTCCGGGCATCTGGGTGGATCCCGATGGCTGCGAACACTGGGTGATGGACGACGGCGTCGAGGGCTACATGAGCCCGCACGTCGACCGCAAGGGCATCCCGGTCTGCCGCCGTGCCAACACCTGCGGCGTGATGAACACCGACCAGTACTTTGCCACCGATTCCTACAGGATCTCCAAGAAGGGCAAGGCCCGCATCGCGGAGTTCTTTCAGGAAGCATCCGCAATCGGCTACGTGATTGCCGGTCATACCGACAGCCGCGCCTCGGATGAGTACAACATCAAGCTCAGCTACAACCGCGCGATGGCGGTGGCCAAGGTTGCCCGGTCCGTGGGTGCCAATATCACCGACGTGCGCGGCTATGGCGAGCGTATGCCGGTCGCCAAGAACAACACCGCGCAGGGCATGGCCAAGAACCGCCGTGTCGAAATCCTGTGTTTCCGGTAATCCAGAAGGGATCAAGACAATGAAACTTGTGAAACCGCTTCTTCTGGTTGCCCTGGCCGTTGGTGTCGCCGGGTGTGACCCGGTCGGCCCGGACAAGAGCCGCGACCGCCAGTCCATCGACCGCGACGACCTTTCCGGCATGAAGGCCGGCATCTGGGTCGATCCGAACGGCTGTGACCACTGGATCATCGACGACGGTGTCGAAGGCTATCTTTCGGCCCGCATCGACAAGTATGGCAAGCCGGTCTGCTCGGGCATCGCACCGCCGACCATCGCCACTGGCGATTTCAAAGGTGGCTCGACATCGGTGATCGGCGATCCTCTCTGATTACTTCCTGTACAGGCACGTCAGGAATAAAAGAGCCGCGCGGCACGTTTCGCGCGGCTCTTTTTGTGGCAGTTGCATGACAATCTGGCGCGGAGTGCGCCCGAGACTTGCGCCGCACCCTCCCCGCGTGCACCATATCTAGAAGAAACCTGCGATTGGAATCGCAGGGCCCTGCACAGGAGACGGGTTTGACAGCAGCGGGCACCTTGACCGAAGCCATCCTAGAATTTCCCGACAATCGATTGCTGATCGACCTCTGCGGAGAGTTTGACCGCAACCTCACGGACATAGAGGCGCGCACCGGGGTGCAGATCCTGCGCCGCGGCAATCAGCTTGCCGTACATGGCCCGGAGGACGTGGTTCCTGCCGCAGTCGAGGTCCTTCGCGGCCTCTACGAGCGGTTGGAACAGGGGCGTGAGGTTGGGCGCAACGACATCGACCGCGCCTTTCGCATGGAGACAGTAGAGGAACCGGACGAACAGCTTGAGATGTTCGGTCAGGGGCCGGTCGAGATCAAGACGCGCAAAAAACTGGTCGAGCCGCGCACCGATGCGCAAAAGGCCTATGTGCGTTCGCTGTTCGAAAACGAAATGGCCTTTGGCATCGGTCCGGCGGGCACCGGCAAGACTTATCTGGCCGTCGCCGTTGGCGTGAACATGCTGATCACCGGAGAGGTGGACAAGATCATCCTCTGCCGTCCGGCTGTCGAGGCGGGTGAGCGGCTGGGCTTTCTTCCCGGCACACAAGAGGAAAAGGTCGACCCCTACATGCAGCCGCTGATGGACGCGCTGAATGATTTCCTGCCGGGCAAGCAACTTGCCAAGATGCGGGAGGAAAAGACGGTCGAAATCGCGCCGCTGGCCTTTATGCGCGGTCGGACGCTGTCCAATGCATTCGTCGTGCTGGATGAGGCGCAGAACGCCACCACCATGCAGATGAAGATGTTCCTGACCCGTCTGGGCGAGGGCAGCCGCATGGTCATCACCGGCGACCGCACCCAGATCGACCTGCCGCGCGGGGTGCCCTCGGGGCTGGCGGATGCGGAACGGCTGCTGGGCCATGTGCCGGGCATCTCGTTCAACTATTTCTCTGCCAAGGATGTGGTGCGCCACCCGCTGGTTGCGGCCATCATCGAGGCTTATGAGACAGACGCCGAAGGCTGACCGAGGGGACGACGGGCCCCAAGTGCACCACAAAGGAATGCCGTTCTGATCAAGAGACTGTTTACCGTCATCACCGGGGGCGGGCGCAAGGCGCGCTCGGGCCGGGGGCAGGACGCCCGGCCCAAACCGGTGCTCGTGGCCTCGGTTGATACGCCAGATACCTATCGCGACATGCTGCGCCTGCGATTTGACCAATCCGAGGCTGCGGCGGGCGCGGCGCTGAGCGCCGCCGTGGCGGCGCTGCCGGACAAAGCGCGCGGTCTGGAAATCGGCGTGCACCTGTCGCAGGACGGCGATGGCGGGTTCGACATCGTGCTGCACGCCATTGGCCCCGATCTCTATGTGCTGAACAAGGCGCTGGAACCGCACCGGACCCTGTTCGCCGGACGCACAAACGCCTTCGAGGGCACGCCGGCCAATGTCCCGGCCTTCGACAGCGCCAATCCGCCTTTTGACGTGGCCAACGTCATCTTCGATGAGGGGATCGCCTGGATCGTGCGGCTGTGGCAGCAGTTCGGCTCTGACAGTCTTGCGGTTCCGGTGGATGCCTTTGCCGAAGACGGCTGGGCCAAAGTGGTGCGCGGGCCGCAGCGGCTGCACGACGGCGCGCCATGACCCTGACAGACACCATATTCGAAGATGACCGCTGGGAAGCGGCGGGGCTGGAGCCACTGGCCGAACGCGCGGCAACGGCCACCCTGCGGCATCTGGGGCTTGACCCTGCGGAATTCGAGATTGCCGTGCTGGGCTGTGACGACGCCCGCATCGCCGTTCTCAACACCGATTTCCGTGGCAAGCCAAGCGCCACCAACGTGCTCAGCTGGCCGTCCGAGGATCTTGCCCCCGAAACGGATGGCGCGCGCCCCGAAGCCCCCGAACCCGAGGATGAAAAGCCGCATCACCTTGGCGACATCGCCCTTGCCTATGAGACCTGTGCGCAAGAAGCCGCCGATCAGGGCAAGCCAATGGAGCAACATGTCACACACTTGATCGTTCATGGGGTGTTACATCTATTGGGATACGACCATATGCGTGACGCAGATGCCACGCTGATGGAACGGACCGAGGTTGAAATACTTGGCAATCTCGGGCTGCCGGACCCATATGGAATTGATGACGGCCCCGCAGGGGTGTGACTGGAACGGATTGATGGGCGATAACGACGACTCGTCTAAGGCAGCGCAAAGCGCGCAAGAGACGGAAACGACCAACGGCGAAGACAGCCAACCGGGGCCATTGCGCCGGTTGTTCGGATGGATCGGCGGCGGCACCGAAGAGGATGACACCGGCGGCGAAAGAGCCGACAGGGCGTCCGACAGACCTTTGCACGGGATGATCAATCTTCGCCGCATGCGGGTCGAGGATGTGGCCACCCCAAAGGCAGAGATCATCGCCGTCCCCAGCACCATCACCAAGGATGACCTTGTCAGCGTGTTCCGCGAAAGCGGGATGACCCGTCTGCCGGTCTATGATGGAACGCTGGATACGCCCGTCGGCATGGCCCACCTCAAGGATTTTGCCCTGTCGCATGGGTTCAACGGCGCCAGTGGGCGCTTCAACCTGAAAAAGATGCTGCGCCCGCTTCTGTTTGTGCCGCCATCCATGCCGATCGGTGTGCTGCTGGCCAAGATGCAGACGGAACGGCGGCACATGGCGCTGGTGATCGACGAATATGGCGGTGTGGACGGCCTTGTGACCATCGAGGACCTGATTGAACAGGTGATCGGTGAGATCGAGGATGAGCACGACACCGATGAGGACAAGTACTGGACCCGTGACAAGACCGGCTGCTACCTCGCGCTGGCCAAGACGCCGCTGCGCGACTTCGAGGCCGAGATGGGGTTGGCGCTGACCGATCACGACACCATCGACGAGGAAGAGATCGACACGCTGGGCGGGCTGGTGTTCATGCTGGCCGGACGCGTGCCCGCGCGGGGAGAGGTTGTGGCCCATCCCGCAGGGTTCGATTTCGAGGTGGTGGATGCCGATCCTCGCCGGATCAAGCGGTTGCGTGTGCGTCTGCCCGGTACGATGAGCGCACCGTCCCATGCCGCGTCCGCCCCGGCGCAGTCCGCGCCTACGGCGGCGGCGCCTGTCTCATCCGATGTTGGCCGTGCCTGACAGCAGGGCGGCTTCGGCGCGCTCTTTGCCGGGCCGGATCGCCGCCGGTTGGCTGCGGTTGCCGCTTGCGGTGCTGTGTGGGGCGGTGATCGGCCTTGGCCAGCCGCCCTATGACCTGTGGTTTCTCGCCTTTCCGGGCTATGTCGCCGCAATCTGCCTGTTCCATTTCATGCCGCGCGGACTGCGCACCGCCGGGACCGGATGGGGCGTGGGGCTGGGATACTTCGGCTTTTCCATGGGCTGGATCGTAGAGCCGTTCCTGGTGGACGCGGCGGTCACCGGTTGGATGGCGCCCTTTGGCCTGTTCGGACTGGCGGGCGGGTTGGCGCTGTTCTGGGGGCTGGCCTTCTGGGTGGCGGCACATGCGCGCCACCGGCTGCTGGCGCTCGTGGTGGCGTGGAGCATGGTGGAACTGGCACGTGCCTATGTCCTGACCGGGTTCCCATGGGCGCTTGTCCCGTATTTCTGGCTGCCCGTTCCTGTGATCCAATGGGTCAGCGTGATCGGGCCGCATGGGCTGACCATCGCCACATTGCTTTGCGCGGCGGGCTTTGCGGCAGGGCTGAACGGCCAGTATCGCCCGGCGGGCCTGTCTGCCGCGCTGCTTATCCTGCTCTTTGGCGGCGGATACCTTTTGACGCCCGCGCCGCAGGATCTGGCCGACCGCCCCGTTGTGCGTCTGGTGCAGCCCAACGCGGCGCAGCATGAAAAATGGGACCCGCAAATGATCCCGGTCTTCATGGAGCGCAAGCTGCGCTATACCGAAGCCGCACCGCAGCCGGGGCTGGCCGCCCCGTCGCTGATCGTCTGGCCGGAAACCAGCGTGCCCAACCTGCTTCACCGCGCCGGGCCGGTTCTGGACCAGATCACCGCCGCGGCCGGAGAGGCGCAGACGGTCCTTGGCATTCAGCGCGCCGAATTCGGCGGCTACTACAACTCCCTGATCGTGCTTGCCCCGGGGGGCGGGGTGTCGGCGCTCTACGACAAACATCACCTCGTGCCCTTCGGTGAATACATGCCTGCTGCGGCCGTCTTTTCGCGCTGGAACATCGCCGGTCTGGCGGCGCGGGCCGATGGGGGTTATTCCGCTGGGCCCGGTCCGCAGGTCATAGACCTTGGCCCGCTTGGCATCGGCCTGCCGCTGATCTGTTATGAGGCGGTCTTTCCGCAGGATGTGAATGGCGGTCCGTTCCGTCCCGACATGTTGTTGCAGATCACCAACGATGCGTGGTTCGGCACATGGTCCGGTCCCTTTCAGCATCTTGCACAGGCCCGCATCCGCGCCATCGAACAGGGCCTGCCCATGCTGCGCGCCGCCAACACCGGGGTGTCGGCGGTGATCGACGGGGCGGGGCGGGTGCTGGATGACATCCCGCTGGGAGAAGCCGGATACCTCGACGCGCCCCTGCCGCCGCCATTGGCCGCGACGCCCTACAGCCGAACGGGTGACAGGCCTTATTTCATTGCCCTGATTTTGGCCGCTGCCGCACTTTTGATGGCGGGACGTCGCCCGTTGCGCGCAGAATCCGATTGACCCCACCGGTCCCTGCGCGTAGGCGCATCCGGACATCAAAACCCGTCACAACGGCTTCCTGGCGTGACGGCGTCATTAATGGAGCACCATCATGTCACGGAACAACTACATTTTCACTTCCGAGTCCGTCTCGGAAGGGCACCCCGATAAGGTTTGTGACCGCATTTCCGACGCGATCCTCGACGCCTTTCTGGCCGAAGACCCGCTGGCCCGCGTGGCCTGCGAAACCTTCGCCACCACCGACCGGGTTGTCATCGGCGGTGAGGTCGGCCTGACCGACCAGTCCAAGATGCCGGAATTCATGGCGAGCATCCCCGACATCGCGCGCGCCTGCATCAAGGACATCGGCTACGAGCAGGACAAGTTCCACCACGCCACCTGCGAAATCACCAACCTGCTGCACGAACAGTCCGCGCATATCGCGCAGGGCGTCACCGGCGAGCAGGGCGATGAGGGCGCAGGCGATCAGGGGATCATGTTCGGCTACGCGACGAATGAAACCGACGCGCTGATGCCCGCGCCGATCCAGTACAGCCACGCTATCCTGCGCCGTCTGGCAGAGGTCCGCAAGAACGGCACAGAGCCCGCGCTTGGCCCGGACGCAAAATCGCAGCTGTCGGTACGTTATGTCGACGGAAAGCCCGTTGGCGTAACCTCGATCGTTCTGTCGACCCAGCACCTGGACGAGACCATGACCAGCGCCGACGTGCGCGCCCTGGTCGAGCCGTATATTCGCGAGACCCTGCCCGAGGGCTGGATCACCGGCGACACCGAATGGTGGGTCAACCCGACCGGCAAGTTCGTCATCGGCGGCCCCGATGGCGACGCGGGCCTGACCGGCCGCAAGATCATCGTCGACACCTATGGTGGTGCGGCCCCTCACGGTGGCGGCGCGTTCTCCGGCAAGGATCCGACCAAGGTGGACCGCTCGGCGGCCTACGTAGCGCGTTACCTGGCCAAGAACGTTGTCGCGGCAGGCATGGCGGATCGCTGCACCGTTCAGCTGTCCTACGCCATCGGCGTGGCTAAACCGCTGTCGATCTACGTCGACACCCACCAGACCGGCAAGGTCCAGGACCGCGACATCGAACTGGCGATCCCCAAGGTGATCGACCTGACGCCGCGCGGCATCCGCACCCATCTGGAGTTGAACAAGCCGATCTACTCGCGCACCGCAGCCTACGGCCACTTTGGCCGCGCGCCTGAGGCGGATGGCGGCTTCTCGTGGGAGCGTACCGACCTTGTCGATGCGCTGAAAAAAGAGATCTGAGGGAGTTCGGCCCCGCCGGAGGGCCGATCCTGACCGCACTACACTGCAAAAGGCGCTCCATTCGGGGCGCCTTTTCGCATTTCAGGGCCGGTCTGATGGGGGCCGTCACTTGGGCCGCCGGGAACCCGGATTTGGTGCGATACCGCGAATCGTGTATGATGAGGGAGTATTTCAACTCTGACTGGTTTTTGACCCGTGGATAGCCGCATGCTGCTTTTCATTTTCATGGTCTGCGCCACCGTCTTCATCGGCTGGCTGTGGTGGTCTGATCCTCAGCCCATCCCCTTTACAACCAACCTTGCCAAACTGGCCTATGCGGCGCTTCTGGTTCTCGTGGCGGGCTTGCTGGTGCGTGAGGTGGACAAGGTCTTTCTGTCCGCAAAACCGGGCATCGGCGGCTTTCAGTTCGCGCGTGAGGGCACGCTGGACGCAACCCGGGCCGAGGCGCTGCGCGCCATGATCGTGCAGCGGCACGGCATGATCAACCAAAGCTTTCGCCACGAAAACGCGTTGCGCGAGGCGCGTCTGGAGCGCGACGCGCAGGCCGGGGAACGCGACGTGGCACCATTGCCGTTCACCACCGCCTCTCTGGGGTTTTCGACCGAAACGCTGAGCAAGCTGGAACTGAACGTTCAGGGGATCAATTTCGGCAAGCTGCTCGACTCCATGCGCCGCCGGGTGGCCCCGCCGAATGAAATCACCGGTCATGTGGTCGATACCGGCGACGGGCGCATCTCTGCCGTGGTGCGTTGGCCCAGGGCACCGCGCAACGCGCATCAGCCGCTGGAGGACAACCGGCTGATGACCTTCGACGACATCCGCCGCGACAGCGATCTGGCCGCACGCATCGCCTGTGCGCTGATCTGGGCGGAGCTGGTCAGCGAACAGGATGGCGCGGTGTTCAAGATGCGCCGCGATCACTACTGCCTGTGGACGGAGGCGCTCTTGATCTGGCAGCAGCTGCGCGACAAACGCGCCGCCGACCTGCAGTTCAGCATCGACGACATCACCGAACTGGAACGCGCGCGCGACAACATGAAACTGCTGATCGGGCAGTCGGTGGAATATTCCGAAATCTACCAGTTGCACGCCAACCTGATCCAGATCGACCCGTCACCGCGCCCCGAGGATACGGTGCAGATTGCCCAGTCCCGCGCCATCTATGCCGCGATGAACCAAGGCGCGTCGCTGGAGGACGCGCGGCGCAGCGTTCTCCTTGCCTCTGCCGAGGCTCCCGTCGAGGGCCCCCCCGGCCCGGATGCCGCGATTGCCGAAGGGCCGCAGGTTGACGATCGGCGCCCGATGGTCCCGGTGATCGACGGCCGGGCCGCCCCCATCGCGTTCGCAGAGCTTCAGACCATTGTGGAGCCGCAGGCAGACGCCTTGCTGCGGATTGCCGCGGCGACGGGGTTCCTGCGCTCTTCGGACGGGGATCAACCGATGCGGGGTACGGGGTTCATCATCGGGCCGGACGTCGTGGCGACGGCGGATTTCGTGCCCGGCTACATCGACGCTCCAGGGGTGACGATGAGCAACGTAGTCACCCAGGCGAAAATTCCCGTCCCCCTGATGCGGCTGGAATTCTCCGTTGGCGAAGATGCCCAGGACGATCTGAACAGCCGGGTCTTTGCCGTCCGGACCGTCCTGTTCCGGGACCCGGCAAACGGACTCAGCCTGCTGCATGTCCCCGGCCTGAGCGCCAATGGCTTCAGGGCTGCAGCCGTTGGCGGCGACCTGCCGCAACAGGGCGCGTGGCTGGCCGTGCTTGGCTATCCGGCCAATGACCCGCGCAGGCCGGATACCGTGATGCAGCCCGGCTGGCGGCCCTATGTGAAACGCCTGATGCCCGGTCAGCGCGTGTCCGACGAACCAAGGTGGGGCGACTATCCACAGGCCTTTGCCCATGATGCCACCACTGCGGGGGGCACCGCGGGTGCCCCGGTGGTGGATCTGGCGACGGGCCAGATCGTCGGCCTGCACCTTGGCGGCGGATCCGCCAATGGCGACGGGCGCCGGGGCTATGCCGCCGCCCTGACGCGTGACTTCCTCGCCGCAGCGCAGGGGCCGCTGGAAAAGCGTTGAGCGCGGTTTCCCACCACTTCGGCACCCACCTCTTGCACCATCGCGCCTTGGCCGCTAAGCGGCACGGCCATGACCAGCTCGAACAAGCATCCCGACGCCCCGTGGCGCAACTTCTATGGCCGTGTCAGGGGCAAGACCCTGAGACCGAAACAGGAAGAATACCTGCAAGAGGACCTCGACCGCCTGTCCCCCGGCGATGTCGACTGGGAGGTCAATCCCGAACGGCACCCGCTGGATCTTGGCGCGCTGTTCGATGGCGCCCCCGTCTGGCTGGAGATCGGATTCGGCGGCGGTGAGCACATGGTGCATCAGGCGGCGCAGAACCCGGATGTGGGCATCATAGGCGCAGAGCCTTTCATCAACGCGGTTGCCATGCTGCTGGGCAAGATCCGGCAGGCAGAGGTTCAGAACCTGCGCGTCTATCCCGGCGATGCGCGCAACCTGTTCGACGTTCTGCCGGAGGCGTCGATCTCCAAGGCGTTCCTGCTCTACCCCGATCCCTGGCCGAAAAAGAAACACCATCGGCGGCGGTTCGTGACGCAGGAACATCTGGCCCCGCTGCATCGGGTGCTAAAGCCGGGGGCCGAATTCCGCGTGGCCACGGATATTCCCGACTACGTGCGCCAGACGCTGGTCGAGGTGCCAAAGGCCGGCTTCCGCTGGACGGCCGAAGGCCCCTCGGACTGGCGCAAGCCTTGGACGGACTGGCATTCGACCCGCTATGAGCAAAAGGCGCTGCGCGAGGGCCGCGTGCCGCATTACCTGACCTTCGAACGGATCTGACCGGGGCAGGGGGGCGGCTCGCCGCTCCTTCGTCCCTCGTCATTCGGCTCCGCAAAAGACGCAAGGCGCGCGCCTGCCTGCCATCTGCGCGATGGACCTTGGCGCGGCCCCTTGTTATCAGGCGGCGACCATTTTGCAGGAGACCGCCCCATGTCCGCCCACGGCGCCCCGATCCCGATGACTTCGCGTGCCACCGGCCCCCTGAAGGGAGAGGCGCATGTGCCCGGCGACAAGTCGATCTCGCACCGCTCCCTGATCCTCGGCGCGATGGCCGTGGGGGAAACCAAGGTCACCGGGCTGCTCGAAGGGCAGGACGTGTTGGACACCGCCAAGGCGATGCAGGCATTTGGCGCGCAGGTCGAAAAGCAGGGCGATACCTGGCATGTGCACGGCGTCGGTGTCGGCGGCTTTGGTGAGCCGGAAAACGTGATTGATTGCGGCAACTCCGGCACCGGCGTGCGGCTGATCATGGGAGCGATGGCGACCTCCCCCATCACCGCCACCTTCACCGGCGATGCCAGCTTGAACAAGCGTCCCATGGCGCGGGTGACTGATCCCTTGGCGCTGTTCGGCGCGCGGGCCTATGGCCGCTCGGGCGGGCGGCTGCCCATGACCATCGTCGGCGCGGCAGAGGCTCTGCCGGTCCGCTACGAGGTGCCGGTGCCCTCCGCTCAGGTCAAATCCGCCGTGCTGCTGGCGGGGCTGAACGCGCCGGGCGAAACCGTCGTGATCGAACGCGAGGCGACCCGCGACCACTCGGAACGGATGCTGGCCGGTTACGGCGCGACGATCTCGACCGAAGTCACCGATGAGGGCCGCGTCATCACTTTGCAAGGACGGCCTGAGTTGAAGCCGCAGACCATCGTGGTCCCGCGCGATCCCTCCTCCGCCGCCTTCCCGGTCTGCGCGGCGCTGATCACCGAAGGCTCTGACGTTTTGGTGCCCAATATCGGGCTGAACCCGACCCGCGCGGGCCTCTTCACCACCCTGCGTGAGATGGGCGCGGACCTGACCTATGAGAATGAGCGCAAAGAGGGCGGTGAGCCGGTCGCCGACCTGCGTGCACGCTTTTCGCCCGATCTCAAGGGGATCGAAGTGCCTGCAGACCGCGCAGCCAGCATGATCGATGAATATCCCGTGCTCTCGGTCGTCGCCGCCTTTGCGCAGGGCAAGACCCACATGCCGGGCGTCAAGGAATTGCGCGTCAAGGAGAGCGACCGCATCGACGCCATGGCCACCGGGCTGCGGGCTGCAGGCATCACCGTGGATGAGGGTGAGGATTGGTGGACGGTCCACGGCCGCGGCTTCGGTCAGGTGCCGGGTGGCGTCACCGTGCAAAGCCACCTTGACCACCGCATCGCCATGTCCTTCCTCGTGATGGGCTTTGCGACGCAACAGCCGCTGACAGTGGATGACGGCGGCCCCATCGCCACCAGCTTTCCGATCTTCGAGCCGCTGATGGCCTCGCTCGGCGCGGAGATCGCGCGCGGCTAACGAGAAAACGGCACAAGGGAGCAGACATGAGCTTTACCATCGCCATCGACGGGCCCGCAGCCAGCGGCAAAGGCACCATCGCCCGCGCCCTTGCGGCCCATTTCGGGTTCGCGCATCTCGACACGGGCCTGCTCTACCGCGCCGTGGGCCGCCAGATGTTGAACGGGACCGAACCGGTCGCGGCGGCGCAGGCGCTGGATGTGCTGTCACTGGACGGGGCTGACCTGCGTGGCCCCGACGTGGCGCAGGCGGCCTCCCGGGTCGCGGCGCTGCCAGAGGTGCGGGCGGCGCTCATCGACGTACAGCGCGCTTTTGCCCGCCGCTCTGGCGGCGCGGTCCTCGACGGGCGCGACATCGGGACGGTGATCTGCCCCGACGCCAACGCCAAGCTCTTTGTCATCGCCACGCCAGAGGTCCGGGCAGACCGCCGCTTCCGCGAACTCTCGGCCTCGGGGCATGAGACCAGCTTTGACGAGGTGTTGGCCGATGTGCTCACCCGCGATGCGCGCGACATGAACCGCTCGGACGCGCCGCTGAAACCCTCCGAGGACGCGACCATCCTCGACACCTCGAAGATGGCCATCGAACAGGCCGTGGCAAAGGCGATCGAACTGGCGGAACAGGCCGGGGCGAAATCCGCCTGAGGCTTCTTCTCTTTTGAAAATACGCCTGCCGAAGGCATCCCGAGGCGACGGCCCCTGGGCCGTCACCGAGATAACCTGTGCGGGCCGACAGGCCCGCTCCATTGAATCAACAGATCAGACGCCGGACTTGACGATGGCCTCGGCCAGCGCGGGCACTGTCTTGGCGTTCAGACCGGCGATGTTCATGCGCGAGTCGCCGACCATGTAGACCCCGTGATCGCGGCGCAGGGTCTCGACCTGTTCCGGCGAGGCACCAAGGCGCGAGAACATGCCGCGATGCTGGGCAAGAAAGCCGAACCGGTCCGACCCGGACAGGCGCTGCAATTCCCCGGCCAGTTGTTCGCGCAGCGACAGCATCCCGGTCCGCATCTCTTCCAGTTCCGCCTGCCATTCGGCCCGCAGCGCCGCGTCGCTCAGCACATAGGTGACCAGCCGCGCGCCGTGGTCCGGCGGAAAGGAAAAGTTCTGGCGATTCAGATAGTTCAGCGTGCCCTGGTTCAGGGTGCGCGCACCGCCGTCCTGCGCCACGGCCATCAAGAGGCCGGTGCGTTCGCGGTAGATGCCGAAGTTCTTCGAGCAGGACGCCGCGATGAGGCATTCCGGCACAGAAGAGGCAATCGCTCGCACCGTGGCCGCATCTTCCTCCAGCCCGTCGCCAAAGCCCTGGTAGGCAATGTCCACCATCGGCGTCGCGCCGGTTTTCAACAGCACCTCGATTACCGCTTTGACCTGCGTGGCGTTCAGGTTGGCCCCGGTGGGATTGTGGCAGCAGCCGTGCAGCAGCACGATGTCACCCGGTCCCGCCTGCGCCTGATCGGCCATCATGCCGTCGAAATTCACGCCGCCGGTCTCATTGTCGAAATAGCGGTACATCACCGTCTCGATCCCCATGTGCTTGAGGATCGACAGGTGGTTCGGCCAAGTGGGATCGCTGACAAAGACACGCGCCTTCGGGTTCGCCATGCGCACCATGTCAAAGGCCTGCCGCACCGCGCCGGTGCCGCCGGGCGTTGCCGCCGCCGCCACGTTTTCGCGCGCCACCTCGTTGCCCAGAACCAGCGCGATCATCGCATCGGCAAAGCCGATATCGCCCGCAAGGCCGGTGTAGCTCTTGGTGGTTTCCTCTTCCCACAGCTTCTTTTCCGCCGCCTTGATGGCGCGCATGATCGGCGTCTTGCCATCCGCGTCCTTGTAGACGCCGACGCCAAGGTCGATCTTGTCGTCGCGCGGATCCTCGCGGAACGCCTGCATCAGCATCAGGATCTTGTCAGCGGGTTGCTGCTGGATTTTTTCGAACATCAGGTCTCTCCGGTCTATTTGGCCCCGGTGGCGACAGGCAGCGTCGGAAAGGCGCCCCATTCGGCCCAGGACCCGTCATATAGCGAGTGATCGCTCTTGCCGAGCCGCTCCATGGCAAGGCTCAGGATCGCGGCGGTCACGCCCGATCCGCAGGTGGTGATCGCGGGTTTCGACAGGTCAACGCCTGCCGCCTCAAAGGCGGCACGCAGCCCGGCTTCGTCCTTCAGGGTGCCGGCTTCGGTCAGCAGGTCTCCGTAATAGACGTTCTTCGATCCCGGGATATGGCCCGCCCGCAGGCCCTCGCGCGGCTCCGGCGCTTCGCCCCGAAAGCGGCCGGGGGAGCGCGCGTCGATCACCTCGGTATGTTTCAGTTTGGCTGCGGCGGAAACCTGCGTGACATCGCGCACCAGATGCGCCTGCCGCCGCACGGTCATGTGGCGGTCGCGTACGATCGGGTCCATGTCCTCGATCGCGCGCCCTTCGGCTTGCCACTTGGCAAACCCGCCGTCCAGAACCGCCACATCGTCCTTGCCCATCAGCTTGAACAGCCACCAGACGCGGGCCGAAGAAAAGATCCCCGCCCCGTCATAGACAACCACCTGATGGCCGTCGCCCACGCCCATCGCCCGCATCCGGGACATGAACTTTTCCGGCGGCGGCGCCATGTGCGGCAGATCGGACCGCGCGTCCGAGATTTCGTCGATGTCGAAGAAACGTGCGCCGGGAATATGCGTGGCGGCATATTCGGCCCGGCCATCCCGCCCCATGTCAGGCAGATACCAGCTTGCGTCCAGAACCCGCAGGTCCGGGTCGTTGAGATGCTGCGCCAGCCACTCGGTGGAGACGAGCGTCTTGGGATCGTCGGCGAACATTTGGCCCCCTCAGCGGTCAATCCCCCTGTGCTTAGGCAAGAGGGCAGCCGCATGCAAGCGCGTCGCGCCGCGATCCACCTCCCGGGGCGGATTTACCGCCCCGGGCAGGCTGTCTTACTTGGCGATCATGCCCTTCACCGCGCTGATCACCGCCAGCAGCACACCGCCGCCAACGCCGCCACCGGCCACTTGGCCGATGATCGTGCCGATATCCAACCCGCCAACAGCGCCCGCCTGACCGGCCGCATCCGGCGCGCCAAGCATGCTCAGCAGCGTGCCGCCCAGACCGCCGCCGACAAGGCCGGCGATCGAGTTGATCAGCGTGCCCTGATCCAGCCCCTTGGACGCGGCACCAGCGGCATTGCCGCCCAGAGCGCCCGAAATCAGTGCAATGATAAGTTCCATATCCGTCTCCCTCTTGACCCCAACTCGGGATGAGAGACAGCTACCGCGTCGCGCGGCGGCGAGACACGGGAATGGCCGCCCGCCATTCCCCGCGAGCCCGGGCCGGGCAAAAGGGACGTCAGGGCGCGCCGGTCACATGGCTTTGCAGAAACCAGTCCACCGTGTTCAGCGCCTTGTCGCGCTCGGCGTCGCGCTCCTTGAAGATCTCGTGAAAGGCGCCGTTCACGGCGGTGAAGTCACAGACATACCTGCCGTTGGCCTTCAAACTCTGCACATTCAGCGCCTCGCAGAACTCGGTGTGGCGCGACAGGTCGGGCGGTGCGTCCATCCATCCCGCATAGGGCCTGTAGGCCCGCAGGTCGCGCGTCCCGCTCATCAGCATCAGCGGCATATGCACCATCCGCGCAAGGCTGTCGGTATCGCGCATGTCCCGCAGAAAGCGCACGGATTCCCGCGCCCACTTGTTGGTGGTGCCGCCGATCTGCGGTCCGATCCAGTTCTCGCCCGCGTATTCCGCCGCGCGAATCGCGCTCCAGTCGTATTCGTCCCACATCCGGGTGCGCAGTTGGTGGCGCGCGCGGCTCTGGGTCATCATCGCCTCGTTGCCGGGGGCAAAATCGCGCGATCCCGGCTCATAGGGGCCAAAGGTCGACTCGGCGGCATAGCCGTTGCAAAGATCGCCGTTCCATAGCCAGACCGCGCCGCAGCGCCACCATCCCTGCAGCGCCACGCCGGTTTCGGAAAAGACACGCAGGTTGAGCCAACTGTTCCGCTTACCGGTATAGCTGATGTAATTCACATGGATCATCGCGCTGACCAGAACGGCGGCGTCAAAGGGGTTCTCCGCTCCGACTTTTTGGAAATAGCCGATGGCAATGGCCCCGCCCATCGAGTTCGAGGTCAGGAATAGTGGCTGATCCGGTCCGGCGCCCAGCGCGGCCAGATCCGCCTGCACCGCGCCCACGAAGGCATCGAAATCGTCGACATAGTCGTCGAAATCTTCCACATGGCTCTTGTCCGGATCGGCCAGCAGGCGGGGCGACAGGCCCTGCCCACGGTGGTCGATCACGTAGACCGGGCCATAGCCGCGCCCGATGAAGTCGATCGCCGTCTCGGCGTATTCATAAGACGGCTCGCTGCGGCCCGGCGCGATCACCAGCGCGCCCTTGTCACCAACCTTGCAGCCGAACCGGCTAAAGCGCAGGCGATACCCGTCGTGCGGCATCTCCAGAACCCGCCGCTCCCACCCCGGTGCCGCCTCCGCTTCGCTGCAATCCACATCGGCGGTCAGATAGGCGGTCATCCTGTCCAGAACGCCGGACTCTTCCAGCGCGAGCGCCGGACCCGCAAACAACGCCAGGGCCACGGGCAACAGGCGTCTCAGCATCGTCATACTCTCACCTCGGTCCGAATGCCGGTTCGGTCGGCCAATCTGGTCACACGGGGGCAGGGTCCCGACAGGCTCAGCCCCGCTCTTTCAACAAACGTTGCTTCTGACGGTTCCAGTCGCGCTTGGCTTCGGTCTCGCGCTTGTCATGGGTCTTCTTGCCCTTCGCGATGCCGACTTTCAGCTTCACGATACCCTTGTGGTTGAAATACATCACCAGCGGCACGATGGTCATGCCCTTGCGCTGGGTGTCATTCCACAGCCGCGACAATTCCTTGCGGGATACCAGCAGCTTGCGCCGCCGCCGTTCCTCGTGGCCGAACATCGCCCGCTCGTAGGGCGCGATATAGGAGTTCACCAGCCACAGCTCGCCGTCTTCCACCGCCGCATAGCTTTCGGCGATGTTCGAGGTGTTCTCGCGCAGTGATTTGACCTCGGATCCGCTCAGGATGATACCGCATTCGATATCGTCCTCGATCGCGTAATCGAAGCGCGCGCGCCGGTTTTCGGCGATCACCTTGTAGTTCGGGTCACTGTTGGGTTTCTTGGCCATGGTCCGCCTAGATAGTCACTGTGCCGGGCGCTGTCCACCTGCCGGATCAACTGCCACGATAGGTGGAATAGCCATAGGGGGACAGCAGCAGCGGCACATGGTAATGCGCCGCCTCCGACATGCCGAAACGGATCGGCACCTCGTCCAGAAACAGCGGATCTTCCCCTGCCTGTCCGGTCGCGCGCAGATAATCGCCGGTGCAGAAGATCAGCTCGTACTGGCCCGTCTTGAACTTGCCCGCGGGCAGGATCGGCGCATCGGTGCGGCCGTCGTCATTGGTCACCGCCTCGGCGATCTTGCGATGCGAATTTCCCGACACCCGATAAAGCATGATCCTGATGCCCACCGCCGGACAGCCGCGCGCCGTGTCCAGAACATGCGTGGTCAGATACCCGTCACTCATCTTTCACCCAATGGTTGTCCGCCTGTTGCAAACAGTCAGACCCAAGCGACGCCGCAGGTCAAGCGGCGCCGCAACCGGACAGGGCACTGTTCCTTGCTTCTTTGGGTTTCCAAATACCCTCGGGGGCGTCCCGCAGGGACGGGGGCAGAGCCCTCCCAGCCGCCGCTCTCCGCCGGGCGCGGCAAACGAAACAGGGGCCCCGCCGGAACGGGGCCCCTCGCCGACCACGGGGCTGCTCGCCCCAGGCCGTACGCCCCGGGGACAGGTCGGGGGCTGCTCGAAGTCAGGATCGTGTCGCGGGTCTCAGCACCGGCCGGTCACGATGTACCAGCGCCCGTCACGGCCGCGGACCTTCTGGCGGCAGTCGCGACGGTAATGCTTTTGCTTCCACTTGCCGTGGCCATAGTTGTTGTACTTCCGGTGGCCGCTGTTGTTGTAGTATTTCTTCTGACCATGCCGGTTGTGATTGAAGGCCGGGGCGCGCCTGTGATTGTTCTGCAGCGACTGGTGCAAAAGGTAGATACCCAGTGCGGTGCCAAGGAACCGCTTGGCCTTGTCGTGGTCGTGGCGTGCCTCAACCGGCGACGCCGCCGCCAGCGCCGTAATCAGCGCCCCGATCGACAGAATGGATGTAATAAATTTAGCTGACATCTGAATGCTCCTCCTGGAGACGATTTGGACAAAAGCCGGCTCCCGCGATGACGAGTCGCGATCCTCACCGGCCCGAACCTCAACCGTCCCCCCGTAGCTGCAGGAGTCGCAATAACAGCGCAGTGCTATCGGATAACCATGCCGCCAGGCCCTTACCGTTATTGAATTTCCGGCGATCCGCGCGCAATTTGACCGCATGCTCTCACTCAAGCGTCATATCATGTCCCCAGTCCTCTCCCGCCTCCTTCCCGGGGTTCTTCTGGTCTTCGCCCTGGCCCTGCCGGGCGCGGCCGCCGCGGATTGCTACGTGCACTACAAGGCCAAGCGCAGCGCGCCCTATGGTCTGCACTACGGCATCGTCCGCGTTTACGGCAGTTGTCCGTCCAATCCTGCGGGTGTTGTCCAGTCCCGGATTTCCTCCGGTGGCTGGTCCCTGCTGAACGTGGTAAAGGTGACAACCGCGCCCCCAAGTCCCTCGGAAGTCAGCAGTGCCGGATCAAACTATTACCGCTAGCGAAAGCCGCCGTTCCGGAAGCCGTATCGTCACCCTTGGCATCATCGCCATCGTGACGATTCTGGCCGTTGCCGGGGCTGGCCTGATGCTGACCCTGCCGGACGCCAATGCGTTCAACACGCGGGTCGAACGCATCTTCATCGAAAACGACAACCTGACCAGCCAGGCAGAGGTCACGCTGCTGGAAATCCTCGCCCAGTCCGGCACCGCCTTTTCCGACGTGCTGGCCAGCTACCGGCTGGTGATCTTTGTCCTGCTGGTTTTTGCAACGGCCATGATGATCGCGGCGCTGGTCTTCCTCGTGATGCTGGTCTCGCTCAACCGCCGCATGGCACAGATCGAACGATCCGGCATCGAGGTGTCCAGCCTGATCATCTCGCGTGAGGAAAACACCGTCTACCTCAACACCATGGGGTTCAAGCTGACGGATGCCATGATGGAAACGCTGGCCGTTTTGGCAGAGGCGCGGCTGGACGATGAGATGCTATCCGGCAGTCAGATCGAATCGATGATTTCGGGCAAGCCCGAGTCCGACTGCGATGAGGCCGCCGGAGCCACCCGGATCAAGCGTCTGCGCGACGGCCTGGGCAACCAGATGGTCAGCGAACTGCTGGTCAAGAACATCGCCCGGCGCGGCTACATGCTCGCCATCGACAAGGGCGTGATCGAGGTGCTCTGAGCCTATTCTTGGGCGCGGGCCGCCTCAGAACAGGACCGGTTCGAAATCGCCCGACGTGGCGACCTCTCCCAGATGCGAGGTTGCGGGCGCGGCGGCGTTCATCTCCCCTCGGAAATACAGCAGCGTTTGCCGGTGATCCGCCTTGTAGGCCACCACGGCCTTGTTGCGTGCGGCGGATTTCTTCAGGAACTCCTTCCACAGCTTTTCCGACATGGCGAAGGGGTGGTTCAGCTTTTCCGCGCCATAGCCCATCTCGTAGACCCGTTTGCCCAGCAACACGGCGGTGAACACCTTGTGGGTGAACAGATGCGCATGCGGGACATCCAGACGGCTGGGCAACTGGTACTGCCAGAGGTCCAGCAGATGCTCCAGCCGGTCCGAGATTTTCAGTTCCGTCCGTGCGTCGATCCAGTAGGGATCGTCGGTCCGGTTGCCCAGACGGTAATGCAGGCAGATGAAATCGCGCACCTCGTTGAACAGATCGTCAGACACCATGTTGTAGGCGTTGCGCGTCGGGGCCTCGTAATCCTGGCTCGGGAAATACTCCAGCAGCCAGCGCAGCCCCATGTCGATCATGTGGATCGCCGTCGATTCCAGCGGTTCGATGAACCCGCCCGACAGGCCCAGCGCGATGCAGTTCTTGACCCATGCCCGGCGTGAGCGGCCAATTCGCATCGGGATCACCCGCGGTTCCGATCCCTTGGGCGCGGTGTCGCCCAGATGGGCAAGGAATTCCTCGGCGGCCTGATCGTCCGTGCGGTGGGCAGAGGAAAACACGTAGCCGGTGCCGATCCGGTTGAACAGCGGCACGGCCCAGCTCCACCCGGCGCCCAGCGCGGTGGATTGCGTCGCGGCGCGGATCTTCTTCGGGTCGGGATGCGGAATCGGCAGCGCCATAGCCCGGTTGTTGCCAAGGTAGTCCGAGTAATCGACAAACGGCTCGCCCAGAGCTTTCTGGATGATCATGCCGCGAAAGCCGGTGCAGTCGATCACCAGTTGCACCGCGCGCCGTCCGCCCTCACGCAGGTGCAGGGCGGCGACATGGCCGGTGTCGCTCAGCTCCACATCGTCCACGTCGTCCAGGATATGCTCGACCCCGCGCTCGCGCCCGATCTCGGCCATCAGCCCGGCGAATTTTACCGCGTCCAGGTGATAGGCATAGCCCGCGCGGGGCATGGGATCCTTTTCCGGCCCTTTCAGCGAAATTGGCCCCTTGTAGGCCTCGAACAGGTCCACCATCGGTGAAAAGCTGCGGACAAAATCCCGGCTGCCCGCACCGTAGGCCTGAAAGTAGTGCCCGACATCGACACCCTCCAGCCGGGGCGGACTTGCAAAGGGGTTCATGTAGCGGATGAACCGGCCCTTGTGGTCGATGTTCCAGTCGTTGAACATAACGCCCATCTTGAACGAGGCGTTGCAGCGGCGCATGAACTCCCGATCGTCGATGCCCATTTCGCGCAGCGTCACCGGCATGTGCGGCACCGTGGCCTCGCCAACGCCGACGGTTGGCACGTTCGGGGATTCGATCAGCGTCACCTTGATCTTCGGCGCGATCTTGCTGCGCAGAAAGGTGGCCGCAAGCCACCCGGCGGTCCCGCCGCCCACGATTGTGATCGATGTGACCGGTTCCCCCATGGCCTTCCCTCCGCTGACGTGGGGTCACGTTAACGGGGGAGGCCCTGAAAACAAAGTCTCAGGTGAATTCCGGCCCATGCACCCAAGTGGTCAGGGAATAGCGACGCCCGCGCGTCACCGGTGTCACCCGGTGCAGGGTGAAGCTGGGAAAGAGGACCGCGCTGCCGCGTGCCGTGCCAACGCTTTCGCCCTGTCCGTTGCCGTTCAGTTCCAGCCGCCCGCCGTCATAGTCGCTATCCTCGCTCAACTGCGCCACCAGCGTCAGCTTGCGCTTGGCGGCAAAGGTCCCGCCGCCGATGTCCGAATGCCAGTCGAAATGCCCGCCCGCATCCGCCTCGTAGACGGCGATCTGCGAGCGTTCGGCGAATTCCGTCAGGCTAAATCCGAAATGCGCGCGGTTCACGTCGCGCACCGCCTCGACCACCCGGCGAAAGATCCACCCGGCCTCGCCTTCTTCGTCCAGCCAGACGATCCGCGCGATACGGATGCTCTCGTTCTGGCGTCCCCGGACCAGACCGGCCTCGGCAAAGTCGTCCGCGTGGGCAAGACGGATGATACGGTCACATTCCGATTGGGAAAACAGCGACTCGAGTGCGTAGGGGGAAAGCATGGGTTTGGGCCTTGGGTGTCGTGGATCGGTGCATCAAGCCGATTCTGCGCCCCACCGCCGCGCCGTTCCCGACATCACGGTCCGAAAACGTCATAAATCTTGATGCCCAGCCGGGGGGGGGGGGGCGAACCACCCACCCGCCATTTGATGCATTGGCTGAAACGGCAACGGCGCCGAACTGCAAATCCGGAGGATGCGGGTTCAACTCCCATCTGCACCACCACAACATCGCTTGTTTGCCCTGCCTCCGCAGGGGTGACGGGCCCCGGCAGGATCCGAACCTGAAGTTTGTTCTTTTAGCGCCTGAGGCACGAAGTGTCTTCGCTCAGATATAGTCAAACGCCCATTCATTGTAGCCGCGTTCGCCTCGATACCAAATCACCTGATCAGTACTGCTCTCGCCGTGATTCCAGCGTTGTTTTTCACCTTTGCCCATTGCATCTCTCACGATGGCTCGGCGTTTCTGACTCAGCAGAATCTCACGGGTAAGCTGGTCTTCGTTCCATTTTTGGGCAACTTCCTCGCGAAAGCGAGCAAGTACCTCCTGATGATTGGCACCTGCCGCAAGGTTGATCAATTCGTCTGGATCGTTTTCCAAATCGTAAAGCATTTCTCCATCATGCGAGGACGAGATGTATTTGTACGTCCCTCTGCGTATCATGAAGATCGGCACTGGCGTGGCTTCAGCCAGGTATTCGGCGTAGACCGTTCGTTCCGGTTCACGGTCACCACGGTCGAGCAAAGTGACCAGATCTACGCCTTCAAGCGGTTCACTTTCTTCTTCAACGCCGGCAATAGCGTTGAATGTCGGCACCAGATCGACCAGCGAGGTCAGTTCCCGCACCCGCTGCGGTGTGATCCCGGGGCCTGCCATAAGCAGCGGAATGCGCAAGGAGTTCTCGAAGAAATGCTTCTTGAACCACATGCCGCGTTCACCCAGCATTTCGCCGTGGTCCGAAGTGAAGAGGATCACCGTGTTCTTTTCGGCACCGGTCGCCCGAAGAGCATCGAGAACCCGCGCCACCAGAGAGTCAATGAAGCTGATAGACCCGTAATAGGCGCGAATGGCGCGGCGGACGTCCGTGTCACTGAACTGAATGCCCAGCATCCCGAAGTCGCGCAACAGGCGGGCGGAATGCGGATCGTGCTCCTGCTCTGGCAAGGCGGGAACACGTGGCATCGGTATCTCGGCATCCTCGTAGAGGTCCCAGAACTCCTTGCGGCAGAGATAGGGTTCATGCGGGTGGGTATAGCTGACCTGCAGGAAGAACGGGCGTTCATCATCCGACCGCGCCATATCAAAAATGTGCTGCACCGCCTTGAAGGTGACTTCCTCGTCATAGTCGATCTGCACCGAGCGTTCACAGACACCGGCGATACGCACGGCGCGGGGGTCGTTGGTGTCGCGCTTGCCCTCGTTGCCCCAGTTCGGCACCCAGGCAAAATCGGCCGGGTAGAGGTCGGCGGTCAGGCGCTTCTCAAAGCCGTGAAACTGATCTGGACCGATGAAGTGCATCTTGCCGGAGAGTGCGGTCTGATATCCGGCGGCGCGCAGGTAATGCGCATAGGTCGGGATCTCAGCCGAGAATTCGGCAGCGTTGTCATAAGCTCCGACCTTGCCGGCCAATTGCCCAGTTGCCATGGAAAACCGTGACGGGGCACATAGCGGGAAGTTGCAGTAGGCATTTTCGAACACCGCGCCCCTGTTGGCCAGCGCGTCGAGGGTTGGCGCGTGACAGATCCGGTCGCCATAGGCGCGCAGGGCGCCCGCCGTCAGCTGATCGACTTGAAAGAAAAGAATATTTGGACGGTCAGACATGGATCATCCCTTTTTGACCAGCGCGCGCAGGGCGCCGACCGGTCCGGTTTCGTACCATTTGAGGTGGTTGCGGTCGCGGGCCGAGACGCCGAAGCTCTGCGAGGTGCGGTCGATCACGATGGCCAGCAGGACGATGCCCAGCCCGCCCACCGTGGCCAGACCCATGTCCAGCCGCCCGATCCCGCGCAGCACCATCTGGCCCAGCCCGGTGACAGAGATCATCGAGGACACCACAACCATGGACAGCGCCATCATGATGGTCTGGTTCACACCCGCCATGATCGTCGGCATCGCCAACGGCAGCTCGACCTTGTAGAGCGTCTGCCGCCTGGAGGCACCAAAGGCCCGCGCCGCCTCGACCATGTCGCCCCGCACCTGCCGGATGCCCAGGTTGGTCAGGCGCACCACCGGCGGCAGGGCATAGATGAAGGTCACGATCACGCCCGAGACATTGCCGATGGAAAACAGCATCACGATGGGCACGAGGTAGACGAAAGAGGGGATCGTCTGCATCAGGTCAAGGAAGGGTTGCAGCACCATCCAGAACCGGTCGTTCTTGGCTGCGATCACGCCTAGCGGAATGCCGATCAGCGAACAGAAGACCACGCAGGTCAGCACGATCGACAGGGTGGTCATGCTTTCTTCCCAGGCGCCCATTAGACCTATGCCCAGCATGCAGGCCAGCGAAATCAGGCCCAGCTTGCGCCCGCCCGCCTGCCAGGCGATCAGCACGATCAACGCAAGAATCAGAAGGTCTGGCGCTTCTGTCAGCCCGTCTTCCAGCCCGGTCAGGACGATGTCGAATGGCACCTTGATCGCCTGAAAGATGAAACGGAAATTGGCCACGACCCATTGCAGGGCGCTTTCGACCCAGACGCCGACTGGCACCCATTCCTTGTCAAAAATGTTCCACAGATCCATGTCGTTCCCCTATCCGCGCAGCGCCGTCAGCGCGGCCTTGATGGTGATCTGACCCACTGGCGGCCCATCCGGGCTGACCACGGTGACGGGGTCCTGATCTTCCATGAAGAATTCGATGATCTCGCCCAGTTCGGCATTCAGGCCGACCTGTTTGGCGGTGGCTTCGCGCCCGTCCAGCCGGTCCATGATGGTCTCGGCCCGGACCAGCCCGACCCGACTGATGCCCTTGACGAATTCGGCCACGTAATCATCCTTGGGCTGGGTCACGATCTCTTCGGGCGTGCCGATCTGCACGATCTCGCCATCGTTCATGATGGCAATGTGGTCGCCCATGCGGATCGCTTCGTCCAGGTCATGCGTGATGAACAGGGTCGTCTTGTCCATATGCGCCGAGAGGCTCAGGAACTGGTCCTGCAACTGCCGCCGGATCAGCGGGTCCAGAGCCGAAAACGGCTCATCCATCAACAGGATTTCCGGGTCCGCCGCCAGCGCGCGGGCAAGGCCCACCCGCTGCTGCATTCCTCCTGACAGCTGGTCCGGGTAATGGTCGATCCAGCCACCCAGATCCATCGCCTGCAGCGCCTTGAGTGCTGCCGCGCGCCGTTCGGCCGGACCGATGCCGCGCACCTCAAGGCCAAAGCCCACGTTGTCCCCCAGTGTGCGATGCGGCCAGAGCGCCATGTGCTGGAACACCATGCCTATGGTGCGCGACCGAAGGTCCAGCAACTCGGCCTCGCCCATCGTGTCCACCCGCTGACCGGCGACGTGAATCTCTCCTGCGGTTGGGTCGATCAGCCGATTGACGTGGCGCACCAGCGTCGACTTGCCGGACCCGGACAGGCCCATGATGCAAAAGATTTCACCCTTGCGCACGCTGAAGCTGGCATTGCGCACACCAAGAACGCAGTCAAATCGGTCGCGCACCTCTTCCTTGCTCAATCCCTCTGACAGCACCGCCTTCATGGCCTCATCTGCGCGGCGTCCGTAGATCTTCCACAGGTCGCGGCATTCGATTTGCGCGTCACTCACGGCGCATTCCTTTCGGGAAAAAAGGCGCGACCGGAGCCGCGCCTGCCAGTTGGGGAGGGGGTCAGTCGGCTTGTTTGGCCTCGGCGATCCAGCCGTCGAAAACCTCTTGGTTGGCGGCCACCCAGTCGGACGCATGGCGGCGGAAATCGTCCTGCGTGTTCTCTCCATCGCGCAGCTTGACCTGTGCTGCGTTCACCGCGCCGATCGGGATGTCGACCAGTTCGAACAGCTTTGCCGCTGCCGGGTTGTCGTCGAGAAAGTCATTATTTGCGACGATGTAGACATCGTTCACCGCAAAACCCGCGTCGAAGTCTCCCTCACTGGGGACACCGACCTGCACCACGTCCGTTCCCGGCACCAGCACATCGCTGATCCAATTCGGCGTCCAGGTGTAGTAGAGGATTGCGCCGCCCTCGTTATAACGGGTGATGGTGTCGGCCATGATGGCAAAATAGCTGCCCTGATCGTGCTGGATCGTGTCGCGCAAGCTGTAGGCATCAAGGTGATCCTCGATGACCAGTTCACAGCCCCAACCGGGGTTGCATCCCGACAGGTTGGCGCGCCCGTCACCGTCGCTGTCAAAGATTGCCGCCAAGGCCGGATCGGTGAGTTGCCCGATGTGGGTGATCCCGTGGGCCTCGGCCGTTTTCTTGTCGATGTAATAGCCCTGGCCGGCGCCCTTGATCGCGGCGTTGACCCGCGTCATCACGCTCTCGCCGCCGGATTTGTCGAAAAAATCGTTATGCAGCGGTTTCCAGTGGTTGAAGGTGTAATCCGCATCGCCGGAGGCAACGGCAAGATGCAGCGCCGGGAAATCCGCCTCCAGCGTTTCCTCGACCTCGTAGCCAAGTGCTTCCAGACCCAGTTGCAGGATCATGTGCTGAAACCAGGCGTTTGCGGGAGAGCCCTTGATCGGGGAGACCGTCACGCCCGATCCGGGCAGATCCTCGGCCGATGCAGGCAGTGCGAGTGTTGCTGACAACGCCGTTGCCAGCGCAAGTTTGGTAAACTGTTTCATGTTGTCCTCGCGTGGAATGCGACCTGTTCCAAGCCGCGGCTAAACCTGCCTTTGATGATTTTTCAGGGGCGCCGGTTTGTGAAGTTCCAAAATCCGGCGCAATTTGTTAACCAGAGCGTTATGGCAAACCTGCGCAAGACCCTTACGAAATTACCGCATCTCATTACTTTCGAAGCGGCGTGCCGACATTCCAATTTTACAAGAGCGGCCGAGGATCTGGGCGTGACGCGGGTCTCGGTCAGTCGCCAGATTGCCGAGTTGGAAGAGGCACTTGGAGCCAAGCTGTTCTACCGCGATCACCGCAAGGTCACGCTGACGCAATCCGGGCGTGCCCTCGAATCCGAGGTGTCACCCGCCTTGCATCAGATCGCCTCTGCGCTGAAATCCGTTGCTGCCCGCGCCGGCGACAAGCGGCTGACTGTCACCACGACGTCGGCTTTCGCCACGTATTGGCTGATGCCGCGGCTTGTGGACTTCAGCAACCAGCACCCGAAAATCGAACTCAACCTCGTGGTATCCGACCGCAAGTTGGACCTGGAGGCCGAGGGGATCGACATAGCAATCCGGTATGCAAAGACGCCTCCTCCATGGGGCAAGGTAATCCCATTGATGCGCGAGCGGGTTTTTCCGGTGTATAGCCCGCTCTACAAAGCACGCACTGATCTCGCTTCTCCGAAAGATCTGCTGAAGGAAAACCTGCTTCACCTCTCGGGAATCTATCGCCCGGGTGCCCGTTGGCCCAACTGGTTTCGCAATTGCGACATCAATCCGCCCCCCGAATCCAGCGGTGTTGTGCTGAACACTTACATCAACATGCTTCAAGCGGCGATCGCAGGGCAAGGCATTGCCCTGGCAGGAAATCCATTGGTCGATCCCTATTTGAGTGATGGGTCTTTGAAAAAACTGGAGGAGTTTCCGGAAATCGAGAGGGATTTCTTTTTCCTGATCGACGCCACGGACAACCGAAAGGACGCGCAGGTCTTTTGTGAATGGATACGGGAACAAGCTCAGATGATTTCCCAAAACACTTAACCAGATCAACAACGAGTTCTTTTAAGCGGACATGCATGTCAATCGGCACGCAACTTTGACCCCCTATCGGCTTCCAAAAATGACCCCCTTGGAGCGCACGGGTGGCTGGCCCGTTGCGGTGTAGCCTCCATACAGCGCAGCCGTATCGGGCCAGCGTGGGGGCGATCATGCCCTGCTCACCAAGGTTGGAGCGCCGAAAGCTGAAATTTTCCGGCTGTTGCCCAAGCCGAGGCGAACAGCTGTGTTCGGATCCGGATCCGGATCAGGGATTTGGAGCGTGAAGTCCGCGAACTTCGGCAGGCAAACGAGATACTGAAGAAAGCATCGGCGTATTTCGCCCAAGCGGAGCTCGACCGTCCACTGAAACGATGATTGCATTCAGCGAAGCGCATAGGGTGGAGCACGGGGTCGCAGGTCAGTGAACTGTGGCGAGCAATCCGCTTTGCGTTGTGCAGAGTGATGATGGGGCGCCTCCCAAACGACGAACACCTAAATGTTTCGTTCCGGGTGTCGTTCCGGCCGAAAGGTTCAGTGTCCTTAGGAAGGATGAAAGTCTTTGAAATTTATGGCGACCCCGGCAGGATTCGAACCTGCAACCTGCCCCTTAGGAGGGGGCTGCTCTATCCAGTTGAGCCACGGAGCCGTGCCTGTCTGATACCCTGCCTCAAAACCGTTGTCATCCCGTATGCGCGCCGACGCATGCAGTCCCTTGAACATGGCCGGGATTGCGGTAACCTGCGCTCAACTCTCCGAAAAGGAAACGACATTGGCCGCTGACGATCCCCGCCCGCTCACCCTTCGCGATGTTTCCGAGGCTTCGGGGGTGTCCGAAATGACGGTCAGTCGCGTGCTGCGCAACCGCGGTGACGTCAGTCAGGCGACCCGCGAAAAGGTGCTGGAGGCGGCCAAGACGCTGGGCTACGTGCCCAACAAGATCGCAGGCGCGCTGGCCAGCCAGCGGGTCAACCTTGTCGCCGTCATCATCCCCTCCCTGCGCAACATGGTCTTCCCCGAGGTGCTGTCGGGCATATCCGGCGTCTTGGAACAGACCGATCTGCAGCCGGTTGTCGGCGTTTCCGACTACATGCCGGAAAAAGAAGAACGCGTGCTCTACGAGATGCTGTCGTGGCGTCCCTCGGGCGTGATCATCGCCGGTTTGGAACACACCGACGCCGCGCGCGCCATGCTCAAGGCCAGCGGCATCCCGGTGGTCGAGATCATGGATACCGACGGCACCCCGATCGATTGCGCCGTCGGCATCTCGCACCGCCGGGCGGGGCGTGAAATGGCCCGTGCGATCCTGAAACAGGGCTATCAGCGCATCGGTTTCATGGGCACCAAGATGCCGCTGGATCACCGCGCGCGAAAGCGGTTCGAGGGGTTCACGGAGGCGCTGGCCAAAGAGGGCGTCGAGGTCGTGGATCAGGAATTCTATTCCGGCGGTTCGGCCCTGGCCAAGGGGCGCGAGATGACCAAGGCCATGCTGGAACGCGATCCAGAGATCGATTTCCTCTATTACTCCAATGACATGATTGCCGCCGGCGGGTTGATGCACCTGCTGGACGCGGGCATCGACATTCCCGGACAGATCGGGCTTGCCGGCTTCAACGGGGTCGAACTGCTGGACGGTCTGCCGCGTCAGCTGGCGACGATGGACGCCTGCCGGGCAGAGGTCGGCGTCAAGGCGGCCGAGATCATCGCCGCCCGGGTCGACAACCCGGATGTCGAGGTCGAGAAAATCATCGAACTCACCCCGCGGATTTCCTACGGCGACACGCTGAAACGGCGCTGAGGCGCCCGGCACGGTCGGTTTGCCCCTGTCGGAACGCGGCGCGGTTCCGGCCCGGCAGCAGCTGCCCTGACCCCCCTGACCGCGCCCACCCCGGCGGGTATCACCGTCCAAACATCCCGTTTGGCTGACCGGCAGGCGCGCCTCCCGCCCCAGAGTGCCTTGATGCAGATCATTGGCACACGGGGTTTTTCGATCAGACTGATGACCCATCAACCAGCAGATGATTGTAGATGGGAGACAAGCTATGAAGATGAATTTAATGGCGCTGGCTGCATCGCTGGCAGGTATGGCCACTGCAGCCTTTTCGGAGGATGACGCGGGCCGGTACGAGTACATGGTCGCCTGTGCGGGTTGTCATGGTGAATCCGGACTTGGGGACGGGCCGCTTGCCGGCCTGCTGAACATCGAAACGCCCAATCTTACGACCTTGGCTGCGGAAAAGGGCGATGGGACCTTTCCCTTCGAATACGTCGTCTGGATGGTAGACGGACGCAAGATCATCCGCGCGCACGGCAGCGCAATGCCGATCTGGGGAGAGCGTTACCTCACTTCGGCAACCAGCGAGCGCGGCGAGTCTGCGGATATGGTGGCGAAGGGGCGTATCCTGTCCCTCGTCTATTATCTGGAGTCGATCCAGCAGTAGTCGCGATTAGCGACAAGGTGTTCGACTGGCGGCATTGGCGCCTATGATCGCCAATCTGGTTGATTGCAGTCAGCTCGGGCACCGTTCTTTACGCACCGGTTCGCCGGAGAAGCCGCGCATCCCCCGCTCTGGGGACTCGCCGTGAGAACAAAACGGGAATATACTGTCCCGCATGTTCGCCGAGCTATGCATCACCTCCAACTTCACCTTCCTCACCGGGGCGTCCCACCCCGAGGAATACATGCAGCGTGCCGCGCTCATGGGGCTGTCGGCCATCGCCGTGGCGGACGTCAATTCCGTCGCCGGAATCGTCCGCGCTTTTACCGCGGCCAAGGAAATCGCCCGGCAGGTGGCGGAACTGGACCGGCTGGAGGCCGAAGGCGGTTTTATCGGCCCGCCAAAACCGCCGCATGTCCCCGATCCCCCGCGCGCTTCCGTGCGCCATGTTCCCCGCCTGATCCCCGCCGCGCGTCTGGTCTTTGCCGAAGGCGTGGAACTCACCGCCCTTGCGGCCAGCCGCACGGGCTGGGCCACGCTCTGCCGCCTGCTGTCCACCGGGCGGCTGCGCGCCGAAAAGGGTGACTGCATCCTGACCCTGTCCGACCTGACCGAAAAAGCCGAGGGGCTGGAACTGATCCTGCATGTCCCGCGCAAACCCGGCCGCGACTGGATCGACAGGGCCGAGGCGCTGGCCGACAGCCACGGCGCGCAGATGCACCTCGCCTTGTCGCCCCGCTACGACGGGCAGGACAGGGAGCGTCTGGATGCCCACGCCCGCCTTGCCGAGCGCTTGCAGATCCCCACGCTCGCCAGTGCCGCGCCGCTGATGCACCACGGACGCCGCCGCAAGATGGCCGACGTGCTGACCGCCATCCGCACCGGCACCCGGGTGGACCGCCTTGGCCGGGCGGCGCTGGCCAATGCCGAACAGCGCCTGCGGGCAGAGCCAGAGATGCGCCGCATCCTCGGCCCCCATGCCGATGCCATCCCCCGCGCCGCCGCGCTGGCCGACAGATGCACCTTCGACATCGCCAGCCTGCGCTACGAATACCCGTCAGAGATCGCCGGGGGCGAAACCGCCTCCGACCGCCTTGCGCGCCTTGCCCAGGAGGGGCTGAAATGGCGCTACCCCGCCGGCGCACCCGACCGCGTGCAAAAGATGCTGCAGCATGAGCTGACCCTCATCGCCAAGCTGAAATATGAGCCCTATTTCCTCACCGTCCGCGACATCGTCGCCTTTGCCCGGTCGCGCGGCATCCTCTGTCAGGGGCGCGGATCGGCGGCCAATTCCATCACCTGCTACGCGCTCGGCGTCACCTCCGTCAGCCCGGAAATCGGCACCATGGTGTTCGAACGCTTCGTTTCCGAGGCGCGCGATGAACCGCCCGACATCGACGTCGATTTCGAACACGAACGCCGTGAGGAGGTCATCCAGCACATCTACGAAACCTATGGCCGCCACCGCGCGGGCCTCTGCGCCACCGTCATCCACTACCGCGGCAAACGCGCCATCCGTGAGGTCGGCGCGGCGATGGGCCTGTCACAGGACACCCTCGGCGCGCTTTCCAGCCAACTTTGGGGCTTCTTCTCGACCAAGGGGCTGGAACACGAACGCATGCGCGAGATCGGCCTCGACCCCACCGACCGCCGCCTGCAACTGACGATGGAGTTGATCTATGAGATCATCGGCTTTCCCCGCCACCTCAGCCAACACGTCGGCGGCTTCATCATCACCGAAGGGCGGCTGGACGAACTTGTCCCGATCGAAAACGCCGCGATGGAGGGGCGCACCGTCATCTGCTGGGACAAGGACGACATCGACAGCCTTGGCATCCTCAAGGTCGACGTGCTCAGCCTCGGCATGCTCACCTGCATCCGCAAGGCCTTTGACCTGATCGCCATGCACCACGGGGACCGCCACACGCTCGCCACCCTCCCGCCGGAGGATCCGCTGGTCTACGACATGCTCTGCCGCGCCGACAGCGTCGGCGTCTTTCAGGTCGAATCCCGCGCGCAGATGAACTTTCTGCCCCGCATGCGCCCGCGCAACTTCTACGATCTGGTGATCGAGGTCGCCATCATCCGCCCCGGGCCGATCCAGGGCGACATGGTCCACCCCTACATCCGCCGTCGCAACGGTGAGGAGCGTGTCGAATTCCCCTCGGATGAGCTGGGAGAGGTGCTGGGCAAGACCCTCGGCGTCCCCCTCTTCCAAGAACAGGCCATGCAGATCGCCATCGTCGGCGCGGGCTTTACCCCCGAACAGGCCGACCGCCTGCGCCGCTCCCTCGCCACCTTCAAGAAACACGGCAATGTCAGCGAATTCCGCAGCCTCTTCCTGCGCGGCATGGCGCAAAAGGGCTATGACCGCGACTTTGCCGAACGCTGTTTCAGCCAGATCGAGGGCTTCGGCTCCTATGGCTTCCCCGAAAGCCACGCCGCCAGCTTTGCCCTGCTGGTCTATGCCTCGGCCTGGCTGAAATGCCATTATCCGGGCATCTTCGCCTGCGCCCTGCTGAATTCCCAGCCGATGGGCTTCTACGCGCCCGCCCAGATCGTCCGCGATGCGCGCGAACACGGGGTTCCCGTGCGCCCGGTCTGCGTCAACCACAGCTATTGGGACAACGTGATGGAACCGGACGGGCGCGGCGGCATGGCCCTGCGGCTGGGCTTTCGCCAGATCAAGGGGCTGTCAGAGGATGACGCCGCATGGCTGACGGCGGCGCGCGGCAACGGCTACGCGGCGGTGCGCGACGTCTGGCGGCGGGCCGGGCTGCAACCCTCGGTGCTGGCGCGGCTGTCAGAGGCGGATGTCTTTGCCGACCTCGGCCTGACCCGGCGCGAGGCGCTGTGGCAGGCCAAGGCGCTGATGAAGGGCGGCGAACTGCCGCTGTTTTCCCGCGACATGGACGGCGAGGCGATCTCCGAGGCCGCCGCCGCGCTGCCCGACATGACACTGGGCGAAGAAGTGGTCGAGGATTACGTCGCCATGCGCCTGTCCCTGCGCGCCCACCCCGTCGCCCTGCTGCGCCACATCCTGACACCAGAGATGGGAGCGCCCAAGGTGGCCGAGCGGCCCCCCACCGCCGCCAACCTGCGCGACGACCTCACCCGCAACAGGCCAAGACACCCACGCGACCTGCCCAGCCCGCTGGAACGGGGGTGAGGGGAGGGGCTCGTCGATAGAGGCTCCTTTCGTTTCGTTCGATTGGAGGCCGCTGTTGCCATTTTTGATCGACGCAAAGGGCGGGGTGTCCAGCTTCGTCGAAATAGCGATCTGAAACGCGCGCTATCGAGGAGGCGGATATTGATCACGGCAACGCTGATTTCGCCGCTGCCAGATGTGACTTAGAAGTTCTGCCAAAGTCCAGTCTCACCACCTGAAACCTTCTTCTCAACCTGCTCATTGTCACCCGCACCAAACCACTCCTGATGAGAAGTGACTTGCGGCAATAAACCGGCCATCCCCTGTGTCGTACTGACCTCGGCGATTTGCGGCTCCAGGTATTCGGTGGCGCGCCGCTCGCCGATGTCATGTGCCAGAGTAAAGTGCTGCATCGACGATTTTAGCTGCGCCGCGAAAGCGCCACAGGACCGCGCGGCCGCCGTGCTTTCTGCAACCATGGCGGCATTTTTCTGCGTGACCTGATCCAGGTTGCTGACGCCGACATTTATGTCGTCCAGACCCTGCGCCTGCTCCGCGGTGCCTTGCGCAATCTCGCTGACAAAACCCGAAATCCGATCCACGCGGTCGATGATCTCCATCAGAGAGTCGCCCACGTCTTTCACCATGCTCACACCGCCAGTGATTTGCGATGTAGAGCCGGTGATCAGGTCCCTGATGTCGGCTGCTGCCGTCGAAGATCGCTGGGCCAGCGCGCGCACCTCGGTCGCGACAACCGCAAAGCCCTTGCCCGCCTCTCCCGCCCGCGCCGCTTCAACCCCGGCGTTGAGCGACAGCAGGTTGGTCTGGAAAGCAATGTCATCGATCACGGTAATGATTTGTGCGATCTGTTCAGAGCTTTTCTCTATGCCCGACATGGCAGAGACGGCAGACGTGACCTGTTCGCCCGACGCCAGTGCCTTCTCCCTGGTTTCAGAAACGAACTGCTCCACTTTGTTTGCGCTGTCTGCAGCGGACTTGACTGAAGAGGTGATCTCTTCGAGTGCAGCCGCAGTCTGTTCCAGCGTCGCAGCCTGACTCTCTGTCCGACCGGAGAGATCATTGGTTGCCTCTGTGATGTCCCGGGAACCTTCAGCCAGATCGTTTGCATGCGTCGCCACCGATGCAATGGTGCGCGAAAGCTCTGCCACGGCGGCGTTGTAGTCCGTGCGCAGTTGCTCATACTCACCGGGGAAAGGGTCCAGAATAAGCGTCGAAAGGTCCCGATCGGCCAAGCGGGTCAGATTTTTTCGCAGGGCGCTGACGACGATCTGTTGATCAGCTTGCGCTTTTTCGTTTTCGATCTGAACATTGCGGGCCTGTTCCAGCATGGATTCCACGTTCGCCTGGTCTTTCTCTGCCTGCAGGGTCTGCTTCTGACGCACCCAAACTGCGTAGATCAGCGAGGCAGCCTCGAAGATCAAAACCGCGCCGTGAACAGCGGCGCGTTCGATGTTTGTCACCAGATCGGCGGCCGGGTAGATCAGGCTCGGCAACACGATGCTGAGCGAGAGGTGTTGTACCGCGACCAGTACAACGCCCAGAACCAGTGCGCGTATGTCGACCATAACGACAAGCCCGGCCATCGCGGCGAAATAGAGCATGTGACTGTCGAGCTGCCAGGGATGCCCACTGAGTGATGCAGTGGTCAGCATGACAGCTCCCAAGAGAGCGGTCGCAAGGCTGTACCTTGCAACGGCCCCTTGGTGGCGAAAAACGATCAGTGACAGCACGATCAATGTGGCGCTTGCTCCCAGGTAGGCCCAAATCGGCGCGTCGCGCAGGAGCGCGATCAAGGGGGGCAGCGCCGCTACGCCGATTATGGCGCCAAAAACGATTTTCTGCCCGGTCACCCGAGCCTTGCACAACGCGTCAGTCGTCATAAGCCCGTTCCTCTCCCGGAATCTTCAGCATCAAGGCCGCAAAGCGCTGCAACGGATTTGCCGCCAAGAACCGTCCACGCACCTGCCGCGTGAAGGCGATGATCGAAATCCACATTGTCCGATGCGAAGGCCAGCACGCCTATCGGCGCGCGATTGGGTCCAATCGGGCGACCGCCAGCCAATTGCACCAGCCTCACACCGTCCACCCAGGGCGGATGCAGCACCAGCCGTGGTCCGTCTTGGGGAAGCGGCGTGGAAAGAACCGCCAGCACTGGGGGGGCGCACAGTGAGGACGCGAGCAAACCTATGAAAACGGCCTTGGACATTGGATCTCTGTAGCCGCTCATTCCTTAATCTTGCTTTACAAACCAGGGGGAAACCAATCGACGGCACGCAGCAAATCAATCAAATTTTGAACGTTGAGATTACAGTCGGAAACATTGGCGTCCTCCCGATTGATTGCGCCGCATGCTTGCGCGATTGCATGGAAAGAAACCGGCGTTCCCCTGTAATCCCCTTCAACCAGCCCACAATACATCGAGTACCGATTGCGCCCGCTCCAAATCCCGAAACCGCTGTCCGCCTCCGGTAACCAACCCACCAAATCTAAACAAACCGTAAATTCGTCCCTGTAACCCCTTGATTCTGCATTCCCCCTAAGCTGTCCACGCGTGGACACCCCCTCCAAACCCCCTCCGCCATTGGCATCCCAACCCCCAGCGGGCACACTCCCCCAAGGCACCAGACCCAAAGGGGAGAGTCGCATGAAAGTCGGTATCGTCGGGGCAGGGATGGTCGGCTCATCCGCGGGCTTTGCCCTTGTCCTGCAGAACATCGTCTCGGATCTCGTCCTGATCGACCTCAACGCCGCCCGCGCCCGGGCCGAGGCCGAGGACATCGCCCACGCCGTCCCCTTCGCCGGGACCACCAATGTCCGCGCGGGCACCTATGCCGACATCAAGGACGCCGCCGTGGTCATCCTCGCCTGCGGAGTCTCGCAAAAGCCGGGCGAGACCCGCCCCCAGCTTCTGTCCCGCAACGCCGAGGTCTTTCGCGCCGTCATCGGCGAGGTCATGACCGTCGCCCCGGGGGCCATCCTCCTGATCGCCAGCAACCCGGTCGATGTCATCACCGAAATCTCCACCCGCCTGTCCGGCCTGCCACCCACCCGCGTGATCGGATCGGGCACCATCCTCGACACCGCCCGGTTCCGCTGGCTGATCGGGCGGCACCTCGGCATCTCGCCCGGCTCCGTCCACAGCTATGTTCTGGGCGAACACGGCGATTCAGAGGTGCTGGCCTGGTCCAGCGCCCGCGCCGGATCGGTGGAGCTGACCGCCTTTGCCGCGCAGGTCGGCGCGCCGCTCACCCAGAACGTCCGCGCCCGCATCGACGAAGGCGTGCGCCGCGCCGCCTACACCATCTTCGAAGGCAAGGGCGCCACATGGTACGGCATCGGCGCCGGTCTGGCCCGCATCACCCGCGCCATCGTCCGCGACGAACAGGCGGTGCTCTCCGTCTCGGTGGTCGAGGAGGAGGTGCTGGGTGTACCCAAGGTTGCGCTGTCCTTGCCCCGGCTTGTAGGCGGGCAGGGCGTCTCGGCCACGCTCTGGCCCGATCTGGACACGGGCGAAACCGACGCGCTGCGCCGCTCCGCCACCCTCCTCAAGGAGATGTCCGACAGCGTCGTACTCCCCTCGAAATCCTGACCGGATAGTCAGACCGCGCGCGCGACAACGAAATGACTGGGCAGTTTCTTGGGGTAGCCGCCGGTTTCCACGATCTCGAATCCAGCCGCGCGGAGCGTGGCCTCAACCTGCGCGGGGCGCAGATACTGCACCGGCTTCGGCGCCTTGCCCACCAGTTGCAACGCCCAGATCAATGGGCGGAACCACGGTTTGCCGCCAAGGCAGGGCGTCTTGGAAATGAACAGCCCGCCCGGCGCCAATAGCCCGCGCACATGCGCAGAGACCGCCGCCGGATCCTCGACCAGATGCAGCAGGTTGAACGCCATGACCACATCGAACCGCTGGCCTGCGCCCGCCTGCTCGGCGCTTGCGGTTTCGAACCGGACGTGCGGAACCTCTGCCGCCTTTTCATTGGCGATGCGCACCATTTCCCCGGACAGGTCCGTGCCAAGGATCGCCCGTGCCGACCCTGACAGCTTCAGCGCCGTTGTCCCGGTGCCGCAGCCGATCTCCAACACCTCCATTTCTGGCCGCAGCCAGTGGCGGACCCGTTCAAGCGTCGCCTCGTAGGCGTCCATGTTGCCGATGGGCTGCTTGGAATATTTCTCTGCAATGTTGTCCCAGAATGCCGCTGCCGTCATGATCCGTTCTCCACCAAATTGTTAAGCTGGATATAGCGGCCGGCGATCCTTCTGAGGATTGCCCAATTAGACAAGCGACCCATACGCATCCGCATGGATCGCTCCTTGGTTGGACAGAACGCCTATTCGGCCGCGTCCCGCTTGGGCAACACCCAGTCGGCGCGCGGGAAGTGGCAAGTATAGCCGCCGGGATAGCGCTGCAGGTAATCCTGATGCTCGGGCTCGGCTTCCCAGAAATCCCCAACCGGCTCGACCTCCGTCACCACCTTGCCGGGCCAGAGGCCCGAGGCCTCCACGTCAGCGATGGTGTCCAACGCGCATTGCCGCTGGTCTTCGGTCACGTAGTAGATGGCCGAGCGATAGCTCATGCCCAGATCGTTGCCCTGCCGGTTCAGCGTGGTCGGATCATGGATCTGGAAAAAGAACTCCAGCAAGCGCCGGTAAGAGATCCTGTCCGGGTCGAACAGGATTTCGATCCCCTCCGCATGGGTGCCGTGGTTGCGATAGGTGGCGTTCTTCACGTCGCCTCCGGTGTAACCGACGCGGGTCTTTTCCACCCCGGGCAGCTTGCGGATCAGCTCTTCCATGCCCCAGAAGCACCCGCCGGCGAGTACGGCTCTCTCGGTCATTCCACGTCCTCCACCTGATCGATGTAGTCAGCATAGCCTTCAGCGGCCATGTCGTCACGGTGGATGAACCGCAACGAGGCGGAGTTGATACAGTAGCGCAGCCCGCCCTGATCCGGCGGCCCGTCCGGGAAAACATGGCCCAGATGGCTGTCCCCGTGGCGCGATCGCACCTCTGTCCGGATCATGCCAAGCGTGGCGTCGCGCAACTCGACGATATTGTCCGGCTCGATGGGCTTCACGAAACTGGGCCAGCCGCAGCCCGATTCGTATTTCGCGGCGCTGGCGAACAGCGGTTCGCCCGAAACCACATCGACATAGATGCCCGGCGCCTTGTTGTGCAGATATTCGCCGGTCCCCGGACGCTCTGTGCCGCTCTCCTGGGTGACGTGGAACTGCTCGGGCGTCAGGCTGTGGATAACCTCCGGTCTTCGCTCATATTTTGCCAATTTGTCCTCCTGGGGCTGCTGTGCGGTCCGCTCGCCACAATAGATGGGGCTGCGGGGCCAAGATCAAAGCGAAATGTCACCAAACTCACGTTGACTTGCGCACCTCTTGCGCCATCCCGGGCGTGCTGCCATGTAAATACCGAGTGACAACGATTTTCTCCCAAGAAAACACCTGTTGCTCCGGGCGCTGAGATGGCAGCTCAGCGTCCGTCTTGCTCCCCCTCCGGATCAGATCGACAACAGGCGATCCACGGCCCAGCGCGCCGCATCGCGCACCGCGTCATCCGCATCCTCGACCAGCGCCTGAACCGCAGGAAGCAGTGCGGCATCGCCGGAGTTTCCGATGGCATAACAGGTGTTGCGCACGAAACGGTCCCGCCCGATCCGCTTGATCGGAGAACCGGAAAACCGCGCCCGGAACGCGGCATAGTCCAGCGCCGCCAGTTCCGCCAGCGGCGGCGCGATCAGGTCGGGCCGCGCGTGGTATTTAACCTCTTCGGCCCGCCGTGCAAATTTGTTCCACGGGCAGACAGCCAGACAGTCGTCACAGCCATAGATCCGGTTGCCCAGCGCCGGTCGCAGCGCCGCGTCCACCGGGCCCTTGTGCTCGATGGTCAGGTAGGAAATGCAGCGCCGCGCATCCAGCTGGTAGGGGGCCGGAAAGGCATCCGTCGGGCAGATGCCCAGACAGGCCCGGCAGGATCCGCAATGGTCCCGCTCCGCGCCGTCCACCGGCAAATCCAGCGTGGTAAAGATGCAGCCAAGAAACAGCCAGGACCCAAGATCGCGGCTGACAAGATTGGTGTGCTTGCCCTGCCATCCCAGTCCCGCCGCCTGCGCCAGCGCTTTTTCCGGCACCGGGGCAGTATCCACAAAGACCTTCACCTCGGCAGGTGGCTCGGACCCGGCCTCAGCGATCAGCCAGCGCGCCAGCCGCTTCAGGCGCTTCTTGACCACGTCGTGATAGTCCCGGTTCTGCGCATAGACGCTGATCGCGGCCCGGTCGCGCCGGGACAGCACCTCCAGCGGATCATGCGCAGGCCCGTAATTCTCGGCCAGCATGATGACAGAGCGCGCCTCGGGCCAGAGCACATCCGGCGCGCCGCGCCAGTGCACCCGATCCGCCAGCCAGCCCATCTGCCCGTGATGGCCGCGCGCCAGAAACATCTTCAGACGCTCCATGACCTCGGGCACGTCGCCGGGACGACAGATCCGCGCCGCGGCAAAGCCGACCTCCGCCGCCTCCCGTTTCAAGCGCTCCGTCAGTTTTTGCACGGCATGGCCCCTGCTTCTTTGGGTTCGAAATACCTCAGGGGGAGTCCGCCAAGGGCGGACGGGGGGCAGCGTCCCCCATGGTCTTGCGCCGCAAGACCGGCACCGCTCAGAAATCCAGGTCCGCGTAATGCGCCGGCGGCGGGAATCCCGGTACCTGATCGGCGAGGATCGACCGGAAGGCCGGCCGCGACTTGATCTTGGCGTACCAGTCCTTGACCACGCTCGACCGGTTCCAGTCCACGTCCGAGATATAGTCGAGCGAGGACAGATGCGCGGCGGCGGCGAAATCGGCCAGCGTCATGTTGTCCCCGGCCAGCCAGCGACGGTGGTCCAGCAGCCAGGCCATGTAGTCGAGATGATACTTGACCGCCCGCGCCCCGGCCTTGACGTTGCCGCTGTCGGGAAAGCCCGCCTTCATGACCTTCTTGTTGACCCGCTCGTACAGCAGTTTCGAGGTCACCTCGTTGTGGAACTTGTCATCGAACCAGCCCACAAGGCGACGGACCTCATAGCGGGCATCCGCGCCGCGCGGCATCAGCGAGGGTTCGGGGTACTTGTCCTCGATCCATTCGCAGATGGCGGCGCTTTCGGCCATGGTCTTGCCGTCGATGCGCAGCACGGGAACCTTGGCGGCGGGGTTGCGGCGGATGAAATCCGGATCCTTTTCCCAATAGCGCTCCTCGATCAACTCGCATTCGATCTTTTTCTCAGCGAGGCTGAGGCGGACCTTGCGGCAAAAGGGGGAGAGAGGGACGTGGTAGAGTTTTGCCATGATCTGACCGATGCTGCGGGACTGTCCCTCTACTTGCCGCGAAAGCAGGCCGGGTTCAACGGGCTTGACGCGTGCCGGGACAAACACGGCAGGTGTTTGCGTGTTCCGGCGGCGGGCCGGGGACGGCGCTGTTCCCGGCCTCTGGCCGGAAAGGCGCCCCGCCCACCGTCCCGCAGGCGCCTGCGGCGTTGCAGGCTTCAAGGCTCACCAGTGAACAGACACGGGCCTGTTCTCCGAACCCGCCTCTCGCCGATTGATGCCTGAGGCACAGCCCGGGAGGATGCAAGGGCAAGCCGCGCTTTCGCGCGGGGCTGCGCCCCCTTGCATCCTCCCCGGCCGCACCTCTTTCCGGCATCAGCGAGAGGCGGCTCCGGCGAACAGACCCTTTGCGGCGCTCAGTCCGGCGCGCGGCGGATGCGGTAGTGGGTATCGGTGGCGAACTGGCCTTCGATCACGGTCTCGCTGCCATCGGCCCAGCGGATCATGAGGCGTTCTGCCATTTCGGCCCCGCCGAGCCCGAAATGGGCCGCAGGGGCGTCGAAAGACATGAAACCGCCGCCCAACTGAAGTTCCGTGGACCGGGTCACACCCTGCGTATCGGTCACCGAGACCAGAGCGCCGATCCCGTCGCGGTTCCCGGCGAGGTCCTTGAAGGTGACCGTCAGCGCATGGCCTTTTTGTGCGTTGTTGCGGAAGACGGCCAGCGGCCCGTTCACCGGGTAGGTCACGAGATCCAGATCACCATCGCCATCCATGTCGAACTGCGTGGCGGCGGCGGTCATCAGATAGTCCTCGAGACCGAATTCTCCCGATGCCTCGACGAACCCGGTTCCTGTATTGCGGAAGTAGAGGTTGGAGGGGCTGACTTCGTTCGGGACCCAGGTGCCGTTGACGATGTAGACGTCTTTCCAGCCGTCCTGATCGAAGTCGGCGATCTTGGTGTCCCAGCTCCAGCCGCCCACGGCCAGGCCCCAATCCTCGGCCACGTCCGTGTAACCGCCCGTCGCGGGGGCCAGAAGGACGTTCGACCGTTTGATCTGGGGCAAGGCGGCGTCGGCCTCTTTGGTGGTGATCGGGCGCGAGGGGCGGAAATGCACCTGGCAATAGGCGCGCGCCTTGTTTTGCGCCTGCGGGATCAGGTCACAGATGCCGGGGTCCTTGCGCTGAATGGCAAGGTCCTTGATCAGCATCGCCTTGCATTCGGCCTGAGCGCGGCCCGACAGGTCCTGACAGCGGCCCGCATAGGTCGGATCAAAGCTGTTGCCGGATTTGTACCAGCGTTTGATCGCCATGTTGTCCGCGCAGGTGCGGCGCAGGTCGTCGCGCGTGATCGCGTCGCAGTAGCGGTCCAAGGGCTGCATCTTGAGGATATCCGACACCCCCGACGACCGGCCCGCGATCTGCGCAAGGTATAGCTGGGTGGTGCCGTCGTTCCTGAGGTCGGCGGTCTTGACAGCCATGGTGGTGGTGGTCGTATGCGGGATCAGCCCGTCCTGATGGGTGATCGCGCGAAAGCCGCCCGCGCCGTCGCCCATGTAGTAGAAATCCGGCACCTCGAAATCATTGCCCACCAGCAGGTCCGCCTTGCCGTCGCGGTCGAGGTCGGAGAACAGGATCGACAGGGTTTCACCGGGAATACCGGGCAGGTCGGTGTAGGTTTCACCGGTCAGCCCGCCGTCGTTCCACAGGATACGGTTGCGCGATTCCTCGCCCGGGATGCGCCGGTACCAGCCCGACGCCCAGTTCCCCAGCGCCACGTCCAGATCGCCGTCCCGGTCCGGGTCGCCGAAGGTCAGCGCCATACTCAGCATCGCGCCATCGACATTGGCCAGGCGTTGCGGCGGGGCAAAGCCCTGTGCCCCGCCCTTCAACACAAAATTTCCGCGCTGGTAGGTGGCGACGAAGAGATCGCGCGCGCCGTCATTGTCCAGATCCACGATCACCGCGTTGAAGACCGGCGCACCGGCCAACTCGCCCAGATCGACCTCCTGCAACGTGAACCGTCCTGTCCCGTCGTTCAGGAACAGCCGCAGCCCCACCTCTGTTGAGGCGACGACAAGATCCATGTCGCCATCCCCGTCGATATCGCCCGACGACAGGCTGCGCCCCTCCCAGAACGGCGGCCACATGTCCGCCATGCCGAATTCCACCGGCTGGTCCAGCCCGATTTCCCAGCCCTCCAGCCGGGTGAACGGCGCCTCTCCGGCGGGAGAGCGCGGCGCAAAGGCGCGCGGCTCGACGATGATGCGGGCGGCATCGGGGCTGGTCACGGTCCAGGGGTCGGCCTCTGCCGCCTCTGCGGCCCACATCAGGCGCGGTGTTGCGGCCTCTCCGGTCAGCATCCGCAGGGCGCGGTCGGTTTGCCAATCGTGGTAATACTGCGCGCCCGCCCCGGCGAGGATCCCCAGCCCGGTCACGCTGGCTGCCAACAACAGCCCGGCCCGCATCCCCACGGATTGCACCACGATAAAGAACGAGTAGACCGAAAAACTGCCCAGCGTGAACAACAGGACCATGACGTAGCCATGGCTCAACCCCAGCGACAGCAGCGCCCCCGTCACCACCACGTCAAAGGCAATCGGCACCGGCAGGAACACCCCGACCAGTCCGATCAACACCAGCGCGATCAGGCTGAAGGACAGGCCGGTGATCAGATCCTGCGGCAACAGCGTCGCCACCACCGCCCCCAAGGCCCCCGCCAGCAGCATCAGCGGCACGGTCATCTTCAGGATGAACCACAGGTTCTGCGCATAGCTCACCGCCACGTCGCGGAGCGCCAGATGCACCCCCGGACGCGGGGCAGGGGGCAGGGGGCAGACCGCCTCTGGCGCTTCGACCTCGGGCAGGGTGCGGCAGATCAGCGGCACGATCACTAGGATGATCAGCAGGCTGAGCGCGATCTTCGTCACCGCCATGTAGAACGGCAGCAGGCTGAAAAGCATGGTCAGCACCACCACGTTCAGCGTCGGAGAGGCGATCATTGCAGACAGCGTTGTCTCCGCCCGCAAGCCGCCGGAATACATGCCCCGTGCAATCGGCGCGGCGCAGTTCACGCAGACGCCCAGCGGCGTGCCGATGGCCAGCCCCAGCACCGAATTGGCAAACCCGCCCCGGAAACTCTTGCGCCGCATATAGGGCGCGGCGGTCAGAAAGGCGGCGGCAAATAGCACGCCAAAGGTCATGCCCTTCTTGTTGGTGCTGATCCAATTCAGCGTGGTCCAGAACATCCGCTGCCAGATGGTCATGTCCTCGGTCAGCGGGAACTTGGCCTCGAACCCCAGCGGATCTTCCAGCTGGATCGCGCCGGACATCATCGCCTTTTCATCCAGCGCCGGATAGCGCGATCCCGTCCAGAAAAGATAGGCCAGAATGACAACGATACCCGCGGCAAGTGCGAAGCGAAGCCAGTCGGTTCTGAGGCTGCTGTCCAAGGGGAAGGTCCTTCAAATCATGCGCGCGGTGTCAGTATGCCCAAGCCCGGTTGGCGAACACAAGCGAGGCGGTAAACCCCGGATCGGACCGCATCGCCAATCGAAAAACGCGCCACCCCGTCGGGTGGCGCGTGGCTTTGGTAGTCACGAAACTGGGGGCCCTGTGCCGGCGCCGCACATCAGGCGCGGCACCGAGGGAAGAGCCTTAGTCCTGGGTCTGGAGACGCTCTTCCAGTACAGCGATACGATCGTTCAGCTGCGAGATGTAGATATGGGCGTGCTCAAGCTCGTTCAACATGCCCAGCACCTTTTGCGTCAGGTCGTACTGGCCGCTTTCGGCGGTCGGACCGACGTTGGGCAGATAGCCAAGATCGTACATCATCGCGGCCCGGTCGGCGATCGCCGGGATATGATAATCCGGCTCGAAAACGGCGTCGCAGGGGGTCGCACAACTGCCCGACGTCGTGATCGTGCCAAGCAGGGTCAGGTTGCCATTGCTTCTGAGCAGGAACTCGGATGCCCCGCCATTGGCATTGATGGCCAGTGCGCTCAGGCCCTTGGCCGTCGCGAAATCCCAGATATCCGTGGAATCGGTGTTGTTCATGCGGAAAAGGACGTCGCCGTTGTTTTCCATGGACATCAGCGCGCGCAGGGCGGCCGTACCGTTGACCTCCTGGATCAGGAGCGCAGCCGAGGCGTCGGACCGGCGGATATGCAGCGGTTCCGTGGGTGCATTCGTTCCCAGACCGACATTGCCTGTGCTGTCCAGATACAGGGTGTTCTCGGGCGTGTTCGGCTCGATCCGGAACATCAGTTTGCTGCCGTTGGTCACGTCGCGAACAAAGAAGTTCGTCTCGTTCCCGGCCAGATCCCAGGTTTGCGGCGCAAAGCCGTCGCTGCCGTCCTGTTCCAGACGCAGGGTGGGCGTGTTGCCCTCGACCACGTGCAGGTCGACCACCGGATTGGCAGTCTTGATGCCCACGTCACCGTCTGCCTCGACATAGAGCGCATTGACCGGCGCGCCTGCTTCGACCCGAAAGGGGATGCGTCCCGCGGTCGAATCCTCGAACGCAAGATAGCTGGCACCGCCGTTCGAGGTGTCGTTGGCGACGATGCGCCAGTCATTTGTCGGAAAGCTGCCGCTGTTTGACGTATCCTGAAAGTGGATGCGCAGGTTGTTTTCCTTCAGGCGCAGGGTGTCAAAGCCAAAGCTTTCGCCGTTGACGCAGTCGTTGCCGACGCAAAGGCTGAAGGTGATGATGACGTCATCGAGGTGCTGAACATCCGCTGTCGCGGGGGCCGACGCAAAGGCCATGCAGGCGCCAAAGCCTGCCACCGCCAGTCCGCGGCTCATTTTAAGGTGTTTCTTCATTTTGGTCCCTCGCGCGCCTTCCTGAGAATGCTTCGTATCAGTTTTCTTCTTCGATCATCTCATCCGGCACCGTGATCACGCCACGGGACACGACAAACTGACCAGTCATGTAAAAGGATTCCGCCGCCATGTCCGACGCGTTGTCGCCCCGGCCATTGTTCTGCGGATTGATGATCTTCACCTGCTTGTCCGTCGCTGCCGACAGTTCATAGCGATAGACGCCGTCCGTGGCCGTTGCCCGGTCCAATTCGTAGACCGGGGTGCCGGAGGCGGCAAAGATCGTCTGCATTTCGCCGCTGGGGGCCACGACATCCAGTGTCGCGTTGCTCAACCCGATCCAGTTGATGAACCAGAAGGCGGACGAGTTGTACTGTTCGACAGGGTCGGCGGCAAAGGCCGCGCCGCTGCCGACCAACGTGGCGCAGACCGCGCCGAGAAAAGTGCTTTTGACGGACGAAAGCATGGGTGTTCTCATTCTACCTTTTGGCGACAGTACGTTGTGTAGCAGGATTGGGCAAACATTCGCCCCTAGTTTCCGATGCGTCAAGCTAATCGGTCGGATATCGATCAGTCCGTTGTGTCTTTCCCGTGCCAGTCCGCCCATTTCAATTCGGCCCGCCGCTGCGCCTCGTTCACCTGATCGGCGGTCATTCGGTTGGTCCACCGCGCGCTCAGCCCGGTTGCGGCGTCAAAACCGCTCGACCCAGCCAGCGCCAGCCACATCTGTCCCAGCACATAGTCCTGCGGGACACCCTGACCCCGGAAATACAGCACGCCGAGGTTCGCCATCGCCGGCCCGTGCCCGGCCTCTGCCGCGCGTCCAAGCAGGACCGCCGCCGTCACCCTGCCACGCGGATCCGCGTCCGGGGCCGACAGCATCAGCCAAGCCAGTTGGAACTCCGCCACCGGATCGCCGGCCTGCGCCGCCCGCGTCAGCAGCTTCAGCGCCTCCGGGTCACTGGCGGGCGGGGCAAGGCGGGGGTCATATATCGGCTGACCGTCGTCGGCATCCGCCGATGCGCCCTGACCGGCCTCGCGGTAGTAGAAGGACGCCAGTTCGTCATTCTGCGGCACGCCGAACCCGTTCTCATACAAGACGCCCAGATTGCCCAAGGCCTCTTTCAGACCCTGCGCCGCGGCCGCCTTGAACAATTGCGCCGCCTGTTCGTAATCCTGTGCCAGACCGTCCCCGCGCACGTAAAGCAGTCCAAGGTTGTTCTGCGCCCGGGCATGGCCCTTTTCCGCTGCGGCGCGATACAACTCCTCTGCCGCCTTGAAATCCTGCGCCACGCCGCGGCCGTCCTGCAACAAAACGCCAAGGCTGACCGCCGCGTCCAGATGGCCGGCGCCCGCCGCCTGCCGATACAGCTCTGCCGCGCGGGTCAGATCGGCGTCACCCGTGGCCTCGCTTTCCAGAACTAGCGCCAGATCGTAGAGATATTCGGGCTGGCCGTCCTCCGCCGCGCGCTCCAGCAGGGCAATGGCGCGCGGAATGTCCCGCGCAACCCCCAGCCCTGCGTGATGAAAACGGCCCAGCCGGTTCGCCGCATCCCGGTTGCCTGCCTCTGCCGCCCGGCCGTACCACGCCGCCGCGCGGGCAAAGTTCTGCACCACGCCGTCGCCCTCGGCATAGCGGCGCGCCAGATCCATCTGCGCCGCCAGATCGCCCTGTTCTGCGGCCGCCGTCAGCTGCGCCAAGGGCCCCACCTGCGCCGCCAGCGGCGCCGCGGCCAGCATCAGGATCAGCGCAAGACCCGGCAGCCGCATCCTCAGTTGCCCCCCAGCACCGGCGTGCGCAGGGCATCGGCCTCGAACCAGTCGCGCGCCGCCTCCTGTGCGGCCGCCAGTTGCTCGGGCGTCATCAGGTTGCCCAATACCTCGCGCCGCTCCGCCGCCTCGGGATGGCCCAGCGTTGCCGCCACGTTGTACCACTTGTGCGCCTCGACATACGCCGGCCCGTCGCCGTGATCGCCCCGCGTCAGCACCTCTGCCAGCGCGAATTGCGCCAGCCCGTCACCGCCCTCCGCCGCCGCCCGGATCAGCGTCAGCCCCTCTTCCGCGCGGTCGGGCGCGGCATCCAGCAGGAAGCGCCCCAGCGCCGACTGCGCGCGCCCATCGCCACCATCGGCCCGCGCCTGCAGCCAGTCCTCGGCCCCCTCACGCCCGGCCTTTGCCGCCGCCAGAACCCAGGGCACGGCCCTCTGCGGCGCGATATGCCCGTCCAGCTTGTCCGCGATGGCCAGCCGCGCCATTTCCAGCCGCGCCAGCCGCGCGTCATCGGTGTCCAGCGCGCGCAGGTACAGCGCCAGCGCCGCCTCGAAATCCGCCTCGACGCCCGCACCGTTCTCGACCAGCTGTCCCAGCGCCACCATCGCACGGCCCAGCCCCAGCTCGGACGCCCTGTTGTACCAGCGCGCGGCCTGCGCATAATCCTGTGCCGTCCCGGTGCCAGAGGCAAAGGCGAACCCAAGGTTCGTCATCGCGCCCGCATCCCCGGCCTCGGCGGCGCTGGTCAGCCAGCGAAACGCCTCCTGCGGGTCGGCGGCCACGCCGTCGCCCTGCAAATAGCGCGTGCCCAGCATCCGCTGCGCCAGCGGATGACCCAGTTCCGCCGCCCGCCGGAACCAGTCCAGCGCCTCGACCCGGTTGGTCACGCCGCTCTCCGGATCGTCCAGCAGCATGGCCAGTCGCAACTGCGCCTCCGGATCGCCCTCCGACGCCGCCGCCCGCATCCAGCGTTCGCCCTCGGCCACGTTGCGGACCTCCTGCGGACCGGACAGGAACCCCTGCGCCAGCGCCTTCTGCGCCTCCGTGTGTCTCTGTTCGGCGGCGGCCAGCAGCCAGTTGAACGCCGCCTGTCCGTCCTGTTCCACGCCTTCGCCCGCGCGGTAGAGCAGCCCCAGCAGATACTGGGCAGCGGCGTCGCCCCGCGTCGCCGCCTTGGTCAGCAGTTCCGCCGCCTTGGCCGCATCCCGCGCCGGGCCGTTCGGCACGTCGCTCAGGTAGATGCGCGCCAGCAATGTCGCCGCCTCGGCATGGTTTTGCGCCACCGCCTTGTCCAGCCAATCCACCGCGCCCGCCGGGTCCACCGGCCCGCCGCGCCCCTCGATCAGCACGCGGCCATAGCGGTACTGCGCCAGCGCATCGCCGGTTTCCTCGGCCAGCGCCTTCAGCCCGTTGCGCACGGTGACGAAATCATTGCGCGCCCAGGCCTGTTCGATCTCGGCCATGTCCGGCAGGGCAGGGGCCTCTGCCGTGGGCGCAGGCGCATCCTGCGCCACCACCATCGGGGGCAGGGCAAGGCAGCAAAGGGTCAGCGTCAGGCTCAGCTTGGTCATATCGGATCCGGTTTGCGTTCAGGGGGCCGGGGCGGCGCGGGGCGATCCTAACGATCCTGCCGCAATGTGCGAGCGGGAACTGCCCTACAGTAAGGTTTTCCCAAACAGCCACATCACGCCCCCCGCCGCCGCCAGCGCGGTGCCAAAAGGCAGGGCAAGGTCGCGGCGCAGTCCGCGCCCGGTGATCAGCGTCACGCCCAACGCGCCCACGGCGGCGATCAGCACCAGCAGGGGCAGGTCATGCGGCCCGGTCAGCGCGCCCAGGCCCGCCATCAGCTTGACGTCGCCAAGGCCCAGCCCCTCACGTCCGCGCAGCGCGCGATAGCCGATCCGCAGCACCAGAAAGACACCCGCGCCGATCAAGGCGCCCCCCAGCGCATAAAGAAAGACGCCATTGGCCAGTGCCGCGCCCAGACACAGCGCCGCCAGCGCGGCGGTCAGCGCATCGGGCAGCCGGAACCACAAGCGGTCAGAGACCCCCAGCGCCAGCAACAGCCACAGCACCGCCGCCGAACTGTAGACCTGCCAGACCTCTCCGCCCTGCAGCAGGGCCAGCCCCGCCAGCCCCGTCGCCGCGATCTCCATCAGCCATAGCCAACCGGGCAGCGCCGCGCCGCAATGGCGGCACCGTCCGCGCTGCAAAGGGTAGGAAATCAGCGGCAGCAAGTCTCTCGGGCCAAGGCGGGTGCCGCAGCTTCGGCAGCGGGACGGGGCGCTCACAACGTCCTCACCACGCGGCAGCCGATCCACAAGCACACCTAGAAATGATCCCATGGCCGGTGCAATCAGCAGGAGAAAAGGTCCGTATATCAGTGGGATAGCCTGTCCTCCGTTTGCGGCGCGCGCAGTCGGGCGGCGATTGTCTGCCCCGGGCTTCTTGGCTAAGGTCGCCCGCGAACGTCAAGAGGCCATGCAGGATAGAAATGACACAGGATCAGATGGCCACGCCGCGCCGCCCCGCCGACGCCGGGTTTTCCCTGCTCGAACTCATGGTTGTGGTGGTCATTCTGTCGATCCTCGCGCTGGTCATCGTGCCGCGTGTCATCGACCGCCCCGATCAGGCCCGCGCCGCCCGCGCGCAATCGGACATCGCGGCGATTCAGGCGGCGGTCAGCCTCTACCGGCTGGACAATTTCCGCTATCCCACCACCGATCAGGGTCTGCAGGCACTGGTGAGCAGGCCCGCGACCGATCCGGTGCCGGAAAACTGGGCCTCGGGCGGCTACATGGACCGGGTGCCGCAGGATCCGTGGGGCCGTCCCTATCAATACCTGCAACCGGGCGTGCACGGCGATTTCGACGTCTTCAGCTATGGGGCGGACGGCGTGCCGGGCGGCTCCGGGGCCGATGCGGACATCGGTTCGTGGACACAGAACTGACACCCCCATCCGACGCGGGGTTTTCCCTGCTCGAGGTCATGGTGTCCGTTGCCGTCCTTGCGGTGCTGGCCGTGGGGGTCGGCCTCTCGACCGGCGGCGGCCTCTCCGCCCCGGACCGGGACATGGACCGCTTTCGCCGCGCCTATGACCAGAACCTCGCCCTTGCCGTCATGGGCCGCGAACAGCGCGGCTTGACCGTCACCGCCACGGTCCTGTCGCTGTCCCGCCGTGGGCCGTCGGGCTGGGGCGATCCGGCCCGGCTTTATGACTGGCGCAGCCGCGCCTCCGTGGCCCTCATCGGCGCCAGGCCGCCCGGCAGCCCGGACATCATCCTCTATCCCGACGCCCGCAGCAGCGGGTTTTCCGTGGTCTTCAGCAAGGGCGACACCATCCGGCGCTGCGCGACCGATGGCTATGCGGAACTGACATGCGACGCAGACTAAAGCGCGCCACACGGGGCCTGACCCTGCTGGAACTGGTCGTCGCGGTGGCGATCCTTGCGCTGGGCACGCTGGCCACGCTGAACGCCACGGGACAGGCTCGTCACAGCCTTGGCGGGGCCACGCCGCGCCTGCTGGCGCAACTGGCCGCCGAAAACCACGCCGAGGCGCTGCGCCTGCCCGACGCGGGCCCGCCTCCCGGCGCCGTCACCCTTGGCCCCTACCGGTTCCGGATCGACACCCGCCGCCGCACCACCGCCGCCGGGCTGACCCGCGCCGATATCACCGTGCGCAGCACCGATGGTCCGGGCGCCTCGCTGGTGGTGATCCTGCCGCCACAGGTGCCGCGATGACCACGCGCGGCCTGTCGCTGATCGAACTGGTGGTCGCCATGGCGCTTTTTGCGCTGGTCGCCGTCATGGGCACCCAGACCCTGACCGGCACCATCCGCACCCGCGACGCCCTGACAGAGCGTGACAGCCGCGACCGCGACCTTGCACTGACGCTGGCGCTGCTGCGCTCCGATCTCGACCGGCTTGCGCCGATGCTGTTCCACGCCCCCGGCGGCCCGCCGCAATCCGCCCTCCACCACGACCCGACACAGGGGCGCGTGCACCTGTCGGTCACGGCCCTTCCCGGCGATCCCTCGGCAGAGCCGTTCCAGCGCGCCGAATGGCGGCTGGACCGCGCCACTGGCCGGCTGATGCGCCGCTCATGGCCCGCCACCTCGCCCGCCCGTGCCGATCAGCGCAGCGCCGAACGCCGCCTGATGACCGGCGTCGAGGCCCTGCGCCTGCGCAGCTTCTGGCCCGGTTTCGGCTGGGTCGAGGGCACCGGCATCGACCTGCGCCCGCCCGGCTCTGCCCCCGGGGCCACGGACGGCGACACCGCCTTTGCCCTGCTGGCCAACCAGTATTCGGACCTCCTGCCCCTTGCCATCGAAATCACCCTCACCGTCGAAGACCTTGGCGACATCCGCATCATGGAGGCCATGCAATGAGCGCTGAGCGCGGCTTTGTCCTTGTCAACGCGCTGGTGCTGGTGGGCGCGCTGGCCGCCGCCGCCGCCCTGCTGCTGGCGCGGGCAGAGATGAGCACCGCGCGCCAGGCGGCCTGGCAATCCGCCGCGCAGGCAGAGGCCTACCTGGACGCCTTCGACGCCCTTGCCGTCACCGTGCTGCAGGCCGATCCGGTGGGCGGGGCCGACCATCGGGGCGAACGCTGGGCGCAGCCCCTGCGCGCCGCCAGCCTCGACCGGGGAGAGGTCAGCGGCACCATCGCGGACCTGCAGGGCCGCTTCAACGTCAACTGGCTGGCGGTGCCGGACGACCTGCACGCGCAACAGGCGTTCCAGACTCTCTTGCGCGCCAATGGCCTGCCGGTCAGCCTTGGCCCCGCCATCAGCGGGTTCCTGTCCCCCGGCGGCCCCGCCGATGCCGACGGCTATACCACCATCCGCCCAAGGGGCGGGCCGGTGCTGGACCCCCGGCAATTGCGCGCCATTCCCGGCCTGACGGCGGATCAGTTTGCCCGCCTTGCGCCGCTGATCGCCGCCCTGCCCAGCGACACCACGCTGAACATCAACACCGCGCCCGCGAACCTGCTGTCGGCGTGGATCCCGAACCTCAGCCTGTCGCAGGCCCGGACCCTGACCGGACGCCGCAAATCCAGACCCTATCCATCCATAGACGCCTTCCTGCTGGATCTGCCGCCCGCCGCCGCGGCAGAGGTCGACGATGTGCGCCTGTCGATCGGCAGCGGCTGGTTCCTTGCCCGCGGCACGGCGGAACTGGACGGGCGGGTGCTGTCGCGCCGCACGGTTCTGGCGCGGCACCCGCTTCCCGTCGGGGTGCTGGTCGACTATCGTCTGCCCGATGACTGACCAAAGCCCCTTGCCAGAGGCACCGCCGCCCCCCGCGCCGGAACTGCCGACCACGCCCCTGACGGGCGGCAAACGGCTGCGCCGCCGTCACGTGGCGCTGGTGCCGGGGGAAACCGTGCCGATCCTGCCGCTGGACCTGCCGCCCGGTGTCCGGGGCGTCGCCCGCGAACGGGTCGCGCAACGCCAACTGACCGATCTGATGGGCGCGCAGGCCGACACCCTGCAAATGCGCCCCGTCGCCCTGAAGGGGCAGGAGGACCGCTGGGACCGGGTCATGGTGACAGAGGCCGGGCAACTGGCCACATGGCGCGGACAGGCCGCGCGGCGCTGTCAGGCGGTGCTGCCCGATTACCTTGCGCTGCCCGTTTCGGACAGGGGCTGGACCATCGCGCATGAGGACGGGCGCGTGCGGGTCCGCTTTGGCCGCTCCGATGGCGCCTCGACCACGGAACCCGCGCTTTGTCTGCAGGCCGCCCGCCTGCTGGAGACGGATCAGCGCCCCGATACTATCCTGCGTTTCGGCCCGCCGCTGCCCGCGTTCGAGGCGCAGATGGCAGAGGCCGGCATCCCCGTCACCGTCGACGCCAAGGCTGCCAAGGGGCTGACCGCCTTTGGCCACGGGGAACTGGCGTTGGACCTGCGCGCCGATCCGCAGGCCGCGCGCAGCCGGTTGCGCCGACAGGTTGGCGCATGGCGCTGGCCGGTTCTGATCGGTGCCGTGGCCGCCGGGCTTTGGGCCGCCGCGCAACTGACCGTGATCCGCGCCGCCGAACAGGAAACCGCCGCCATCACCGCCCGCACGCTGGAACAGGTGCGCGACAACTTCGTGCCCTCCGGCCCGATCCTCGACACGCGGGTGCAGGTCGCCCGCGCCCTTGCCGACAGCCGCGCCAACCTGCGCGCCGCCTCTGATACCCTCTCTCCGCTGGATCTCTTTGCCAGCGCCGCGCCGGTTATCGCCGCCGCCGGGGCCGCCCCGCAAAATGTGACATGGGAGCCCGCAACCGGCCTGCGTCTGGTGCTGATCCTGCCGGACTTCGCCGCCGTCGATGCACTGGTCGATGCGCTGGGGGCAGAGGCGCTGCGCGTCACCGTGAATGAGGCCCGCCTCTCCGAAACCGCCGGGGACGGCGTGCGCGCCGAACTGTCGGTGACATTGCCGGAGCAGGGCGGATGACCGGCTTCATGGTGGAACAGCTGCTGCGCCTCACGGGGCGCGAACGGGCGCTGCTGCTGCTCATGGCGCTTGTGCTGCTCGCCGGTCTGGCGGCGGGTCTTCTCTGGCCGCTCGCCGACCGCCGCGCGGCGGCAGAGGCCGCACTGGCAGAGGCGCGGGCGCTGGAAACATGGGTCGCCGCCCGCTCCGAAGAGGCCGCGCTTTTGCGCGCCGCCTCCGGCCCCGGTCCCGCAGCACCCATCGGTTTGGCGGCGGTGCAGCGCAGTCTGGCACAGGCCGGGCTCAGCGACAGCGTCGAAACCCTCTCTGCCTTTCGCGGCGACGGGATAGAGATGCGGCTGGAGGCGGTCAGCTTTGATCGCCTGATCGCATGGCTGACACAGGTGCAGCCGGTCTGGGGCTACGGGTTCGCCGGGTTTCGCATCGAAAAGGGGCCGGAACCGGGCCTTGTGAACGCCCGTTTCGAACTGATGCCAGAGGGCTAGCACCGCCGCGCCGGAGCTGCGATAGGTCGCGCGACCAGCGGGGACCAAGGGGCAGGCAAGATGGCAGAATTCGCAGCGGTGATGTTCGACATGGACGGGCTGCTTCTGGACACGGAACAGGTCTGTCTCGACGCCTTCCTAGACGCGCGCCGCACCTTTGGCCTGCCGGACGGGGTGGAATTCTTCATGAAATGCGTGGGCCTGCGTCAGGAAATGACACGTCCGATCATCCTCGACAGCCTGCAGGGGCAGGCGGATTACGATGCCTTTGCCGCCGAATGGGACCGCCGCATGACGGCCCGCCTGAACACAGGCATCCCCCTCCGGCCCGGGGCCGCCGACCTTTTGCGCCTGCTGCACGCGCGGGGGCTGCCCGTCGGCGTCGCCACTTCTACCCGGACAGACCGCGCCCGCCATCATCTGGACCGTGCCGGGCTGCTGCCGTTCCTGCGCCATGTGGTGGGCGGGGATCGCGTCGACCTGCCCAAGCCCGATCCGCAGCCCTATCACCGGCTGGCCGCGCTCCTTGGCGCCACGGCCTCCGCCTGTATCGCCTTCGAGGACAGTGAGACCGGCACCCGCGCGGCCATCGCCTCCGGTGCGGTCACGGTGCAGGTGCCCGACCTGATCGAACCCAGCGAGGCGCTGTGCGCGCTGGGCCACCTGATCGCGCCCAGCCTGCTGGACGGCGCGGTCGCGGCAGGCCTGATCACGGCCGCTGACATCGCCTGACTGTGCCGGATTTCTGGGGCTTGGGTCGCAGCCAAAAAGACCGCGTTCCTGAACAAAGCGTAAATTCGACGCTGTAACCTCTTGATTCTGCATTCCCCCTAAGCTGTCCACGCGTGGACACCTCTTCGGGAGGATCAGATCACAGGGCCTTCAGCCGCGCCTCGATGCTGGCCTTTCGGCCCGCCAGAGCGCCCAGCGGATCAAGATCGGGGTGACCTTCCAGAACCTCCCCCATCGCCGCCGCCGCGCGGGTCAGATGGGCCTTGCCGCCCGCCTTGTCCCCCTGCGCCAGCGCCGCCTTGCCCAGCTCATGCCGCGCCGTAGCCGCCACCGCCAGCGCCGCCGCACCACCCGCGCCCGGCTCGGACGGGGCCATGCCCTCGGCAATGCGCGCCGCCCCGGCATAATCCCCGGCCCGCAGTAGGCTGTGGGCATATTCCAGCTGGATGCGCGGCAGGAACGGCCCCGCGCTTTCCATCAATCCCTTGTACTCACGGGTCGCCTTGGCGTACTCGCCGCCCTCCAGCGCCGTCCGCGCCACGGCATAGTTCTTGCGAAATCCCGTTGCGTTGCCAGACGCCGTGCTGCAGGCAGCCAGCGGCAATACCAATGTCAGCGCCACAAGCGCCGCGATCACCCGTTTCGGTGCCATCTGCTCTGTCCTCATCATCGCCAAGGTTTGCCTTGATCGAGTGGCATGCTACCACCTTGCAGGGGGCGGCGTCCACGAAAACCACAGCCACCCCAATCGGAGGCCCATAACATGCGCTGGCTGGCCTGGCTGCTCACACCGCTGACCCTTGCCGCTGCCGTCTGGTCGGGAGAGCGTTTCTACCGCGTGTGGCAGGATCCGTTGCCGCCCGCGCCCGCCGCTGCCTCCGCGCCTCTGGATGCCCTTGCATTGGAGCTGCCAGAGCCGCAGCCGCCAATGCGCTGGCCCGCGCTTTTCGGCAGCTTCACCCCGCCAGAGCCGCAGCCGCCGCAACCGCCCGCCCCGGTGCTGGAGGCCCTGCCAATGCCGCCCGCGCCCCCGGTCGACAGCCTTGGCTACGCGCTGAAAGGCGTGGTCAACGACGGCGACAACCGCTGGGCCATCGTCGGTCATCCCACTGGCGACCGCCTGCTGCGGGTGGGCGATACGCTGGCCGATGGGGTCGTCGTCACCGCCATCGAGGCCGACGGCCTGCGCATCGACAATCGTGGCCACGACGCCTTTATGGCGTTTGTCGAGTGACCTGAGGCGAGTCTTCCGCGCAACGCCTGCACGCGCTGACCTGCTCGGCACAAACCCGGGGGGAGACAAAACCCTTGGCTCCCGTTAGATTGCCGGGAAAAGTTCGCGCCAAAAGCGGACAATAATCGAGAGGGCACGCAAGTGCGGGCAGGAAAATCCGAAGTCTGGGGCGGGCTCGCCTTGGCCCGCGCGTGGTGCGTGGCGCTGTTGTTTCTGGTTGGCACGGCATGGCCGACGGTCGGTCAGGCGCAGGGGCAACTTGATCTGCGCGACGCGGATCTGCGCAGCTTTGTCGAAATCGTGTCCGAGGCGACGGGCCGCAATTACGTCATCGACCCCGGTGTGCGTGGGACGGTGACCGTTCTGGCCCCGGGAAATGTGAACCCGGGCGCGCTCTACGAAATCTTTCTCAACGTGCTCGAGGTCAACCGCCTGACCATCGTCGAGGGCACCGACGCCGACCGGATCGTGCCGATGAATACGGCGCGAGAGCTTTCGCCGGGCGGCGCGGGGTCCGGACTTTATGTGACCCGCGTCATTCAGGTCCGCCACGTGCCGGTGAACGAGATCCTCGAAGTCATCCGCCCCCTGCTGCCCTCCGAGGCGGTGGTCTCTACCGTGCCCGAGGCGCGCATGCTGATCCTGTCGGACAGGGCAGGGAACCTGCGACGCATTCAGAACCTGATCAACGAGCTGGACCAGCCGCGCGCCGAGCCGATCGAGATGATCCGCCTGCGCAATGCCGACGCGCGCGAGGTGCTGCAGATCGTCCAGTCCATGGGCATCGTGCCAGAGGGTGCCTCTGTCAGCGTCGATGCCCGGTCCAACGCCCTCTTGGTGCTGGGTCCGCAGAGCCTGCGAGAGCAGGTGCGCATCCTGTCCGGCCGTCTGGATGCGCAGCAGACGCAGCAACAAAGCCACGTGGTGCAGATCAACTATGCCGATGCGGCGCAGCTGTCTGACGTGGTCCTGCGCAGCTTTCAGAGCGGCGATGGCGCGTCCGATATCCGCATCGTGCCCGAGCCGGGGACCAATTCGCTGTTGATCTCGGCCCCTTCGGACAAGGTGCAAGAGATCGTGGCCATGGTGCACCATCTGGATCGCCGCCCGACGCAGGTGTTGGTCGAGGCGGTGATCTTCGAGATGTCGGTGGATGGGTTTTCCGATCTGTCGGTGCAGTTCGGAACGATCCTGAACGATGCCATCGTGGGCGGCGTGCAATTTGCGCTGGAAGGGCGGCCCAGCCTGACCAGCCTTGTCTCCACGGTGCTGAACAGTGACGTGCCCGATGCCGGGTCCGGCGGGGTGATCGGCGGGCGGTACAATCAGAATGGCACCGGGATCGCCGGCCTTTTGGCCGCCATCGCGCGGACCCGCAGCACGCGGCTGTTGTCGACGCCGTCGATCCTGACCCTGAACGGGCAGGAGGCGGAGATCGTGGTGGCGCAGAACGTGCCCTTTGTCACCGGGCAGTTCAGCCAGGTGGGTGACAGCGCGGTGTCAGAGCCGTTCCAGACGATCGAGCGGCAGGATGTGGGTCTGACCCTGAACGTGATGCCGCAGATCAATGCCGATGGCACCGTCCGGATGGTGATCAAGCAGGAAGTGTCGAACCTGACCAATGCGACCTCCTCTGCGGGGGGAGAGATCACCGCGCGGCGGGCGCTGTCGACCACGGTCCTGGTCCGCGACGGCAACGTGATCATGCTGGGCGGCCTGTTGGAAAACGGCTTTGGATCGGATTCTCAGGCGGTGCCGGGCATGTCCAAGCTGCCCCTTGTGGGCGGGCTGTTCCGGGGCAAGTCGGGCAGCAAGAACCAGCGCGTTCTGCTGGTGCTTTTGCGGCCGCGGATTGTCAATTCGGACAAGGAGGCGACCAAGCTGACGCGGGAGCTGGCGCGGGAGGCGAAGCAGGCCTCGCTGGCGATCCAGCCCGAGAACAGCACGAGGTTTCCGCAGACCCCGCTGGGGGCGCTGCCCTTTGACGGGGCGGATCTGAACCAGCCGTTTGACGCGACCTTCATCGATCGCGCGGCGGAGACGAAAATGTACCCGCCGCTGCCCAGCCGGTTGAAGTTTTCCGAGTGAGCCGCCGGGGGCTGTCCACGCGTGGACAGCTTAGGGGGAATGCAGGATCAATGGGTTACAGGGACGAATTTACGGATTGTTAGGATTCACAGGGTTTCCGCGCCGGGTGTCCGGCGCGGAAATGCCCCCCTCAGGCGGCGCTGGCCGCGCGCCCCGCTAGGCGTTCCCGGACAGAGGAAGGCACCAGCCGGGCCGCGCTGATCCGGGGCAGGGGCATTTCGGCAATCGTGGTTTCCGCGCCGTAGAGCGCGAGATACTCGGCGTGATTGTCAAAGCTGCTGCGCGCCACGTAATCGATATAGGTCTCTGCCGGGGCGCCATTGGCGAGGATCACGTCGTGGGCCTCTGTCTCGACGTGGTAATAGGCGATGGTCTGGCCAAAGCGGCGCCAGTCGACCCAGGTGATGGTGGTGCCGTTCACCAGCGCGCCTGCGGTAATGACCGTGCCGTCCAGCACCATGCCGTGATCGGCGGTCACGATCAGATCGCGGTGCGGCACACCCGCGCCAAAGGCCCCGGCGCGGATGCGCACGGGTTCCAGCCGGTCCGCCGGTTTGAACATCGGGCTGATCGAGGTGCGGCCGATCCATTTCACCGGTACGCTGGCCCCGTCGGAGGTGGTCACGAGGTCGCCGATCGCCAGATCCTCTACCGGGCGTTCGCCATCGGGCGTGGCGATGCCGGTGCCTGCGGCGAAACAGAGGGTGAAGTTGAAGTTCAGCGTATCGAGATCGTTGCTGCCGAAGGTGCTGTTGCCCTGAACATTTCCGGAGTGGCTGGTGCCACCGCTGGCCGAGACCTGTGCCGCGGTGACGGTATAAGTGAAAGTGCCGTCAGAGGTGTTCAGGGCAAAGGTGCCCGGAAAGCTGGCCGCCGGGAAAAAGCCGTAACCCTGGTCGGCACTGCCATCCACGAATTCGAAATCTCCGGTCAGGACAAAGGTCTCTCCAACCGCGTTGAAATCCACAGCGAAGGTGTAGGTGTCGCTGGTTTCGACGCCGCTGCCGACGTTTTCCTGCGTCGTGCTGGTGGGCGCGGTCGACGGGTTGGTGAGTTGCATGACACCGGAAATGCCCATGTTTTCTGCTCCTTATGAAATCGGGGTAAGGTCGCGGGCCGGGATGCGGTGGCTGTTCCACCTGTCCGGGCCGTCGCGGCGGAATTCGGTGACGTGTTTCAGCACGCCGGGCGCGCCGAACCGGGGAAAGCGGGCGGTCCCATGGTCCGGGCCAAGCGCCTTGAGGAAGGTCCGCGTCAGCCCCGCGCCAAGGTTCGATCCGGGGTAGGGAGCAATCACCTCCATGATCCATGCGCGGTTGCCAGAGGCCCAGTCGCGCGGGGCAATCATCTGCCCGGACAGCAGTTTTGCCTCTGCCTCTGCCGAGAGGAAGGCCCATGTGATGGCGGCGCGCGGCACGCCGTCGATATGGCGGATGAAATGGAAGCGCAGGTCGATGGGCGGCTGGATCAGCAGGCGCATGTCGGAGAAGGCGAGCCGGTCATATTTGGGCGCGCGCATGTAGAGAAAGGACAGCGCGCCATAGGCGGCAATCTGGTCCCGATCCGGGTATTCCGGTTTCGGCCCGTCCTGTCCGGTTCCGTCTGTCATGCTCTTGTAGTGCCCCATTCCCCGTGGGCATTGGTGCGGTGTGTCCCGAATTTGTCAAGTATTGTGGCAGGTTGGGAAAGAGCGTTGCAGCGCGCGTGGTCTTGGGGGCACAAAGGGCGGGCACAGCCCGTGCAGGCCGGAGTGCCGGATGCCAAAGACGCCAGAGGAGCCCCTGTTGCTGACAACGCCGGACCCGCAGCTGACGCTGCCCTATGCCTTTGCCCGCGATCACGGCGTTGCGCTGGATGGCGGCACGGTGGTGGCCGGGCCCGGGGCGACGGTGACCGGCCTGCGCGAGGCGCAGCGGCGGGTGGGCCTGTCGGCGCCCCTGCACGCCACCGATGCCGCCGGGTTCGAGGCGGTGCTGGCGCGGCTCTATCACAAGGGCGACAAGGCCGAGGGGGAGGGGCTGACCTTTGAACTGCAGGAGGACGCGGGCGCACGGCGCGGGCGTGACCTGTTGGAGGAGGCCACGGAGGCGCCGGTGATCCAGCTGGTGAACCAGTTGCTGCGACAGGCGGTGCTGGACGGGGCGTCGGACCTGCATATCGAACCGCATGAGGGTGGATTGCGCGCGCGGATGCGGATTGACGGTTTCCTGCAGACGGTGATGGACCGGCCCGATGTGCCGGTAAAACGGGTGGTGTCACGGCTGAAGGTCATGGCGGGGTTGGACATCGCGGAAACGCGGCTGCCGCAGGACGGGCGGATTCCGCTGCGGCTGGGCGGGCGGATGATCGACACGCGGGTGAGTTCGCTGCCCGGCAATTATGGCGAGCGGATCGTGCTGCGGATCCTTGACCGGGCGGCGGGGCTGATGCCGCTGGAGGCGCTGGGTCTGGACAGCCGGCAGATCGCGCGGCTGGAGCGGCTGGCCGCCACGCCGAACGGGATCATCCTTGCCACCGGGCCGACCGGGGCGGGCAAGACGACGACGCTGTATTCGTTGCTGAAGCTGGCGGATCGCGAGGAGCGGAACATCGTCACGGTCGAGGATCCGATCGAATATGACCTGACCGGGATTTCGCAGACCCAGATCAACGCCGATATCGGTATGACCTTTGCCGCCGGGCTGCGGGCGACGCTGCGGCAGGACCCGGATGTGATCCTTGTGGGGGAAATCCGCGACGGCGAGACCGCCAGCGTGGCGGCGCAGGCGGCGCTGACCGGGCATCTGGTGTTTTCGTCCCTGCATGCCAATTCATCGGTATCCGCCGTGGTGCGGCTGCGCGATCTGGGGCTGGAGAACTTTCTGATTTCCGCCACGCTGCGCGGGGTTATTGCGCAGCGTCTGTTGCGGCGTTTGTGCCCGGACTGCCGGGTGGCGCGTGCGCCGTATGAGGCCGAGGTGCTGCATTTCGAACGGGCGCAGTTGCCGATGCCGACGGCGCTGCATGATCCCAAGGGCTGTGCCGCCTGCAATCAGAGCGGATACGCGGGCCGGGTCGGGATTTTCGAGATCCTCGAAGTGGATGAGGATCTGCGCGAGGCGATCACCTATGGCGCGGGAGAGGGCGCGCTGTGGCAAAGCTCTCTGGAGCCCAAGGAACGGCTGATCGGGCAGGCGCTGCAGGCGGTGGCCACCGGGCAAACCAGCCTTGTCGAGGCGCTGCGCGTGGTCGGGGACGGCGCGTGAAACCCTATGCCTATGTCGCCTATACCGCCGAGGGGCGGCGCAAGTCCGGCACCGTGGTGGCCGAGACAGAGGCGCATGCCTCTGAGCAGCTGAAGTCGCAGGGGCTGTATGTTTCGGAACTGACGATGCGGGCGCGGGGGCGGGGGCGGCGCTTGCCGGGGCTGGGCCGGGCGCGGCTGACGCGGGATCTGCAGGCGGTGTTCACCCGGCAGATGGCGGTGCTGCTGGGGGCCGAAATGGCGGTGGATGCGGCGCTGGGCACCCTGCGCACGGCGGGCAGCACCCCGGCGCTGGATCTGGTGGTGGCGCGCGCGCAGGCGGCGCTGTTGGAGGGCGACAGCCTTGCCACCGCGCTGGAGGCCAGCGGGGCGGGGTTCCCGCGCTATTACCTGGCCGCCGTGCAGGCGGGCGAGACGGCGGGCGAATTGTCAGCGGTGTTCGAAAGCCTTGCCGACCATCTGGAAACCGCGCGCAGCGACCGGGCGCAGCTGGGCTCGGCGCTGGTGTATCCGGCCTTCGTGGCGGTGGTGTCGGTGCTGGTGGCGGGGGTGCTGTTCGTGACCGTGGCGCCGGAGATCGTGGCGCTGTTCGAAACCTCGGGGCGTCCGCTGCCGGATCTGACGCGGGCGATGATGGCCTCGGCGCGCTGGATCGAGGCGCACCTGTGGCTGATCGGGGCGGGGGTGCTGGCGCTGCTGGTGCTGGGGGGCCTCAGCGCGCGGATCCCGGCGCTGCGGGAGCGGCGCGACGGGATGCTGTTGCGGTTACCGGTCGTGGGCCACCTGATCCGCACCGGGGCGGCGGTGCAATATCTGCGCACACTGGCGCTGGTGCTGGATGCGCGGCACACGGTGCCGATCGCGGTGGACAGCGCCGCCTCTGTGCTGACCATCAGCCGGTATCGCGCCGAGGCCGAGGAGGTGGCGGTGGCGATCCGCGAGGGAGAGACCCTGTCGAACGCGCTGGCGGCGCTGAGCATCGTGCCGCCGGTGGCACGGCAGTTGATCGGCGCGGGCGAGGTATCCGCCCGGCTGGCGCGGATGACGGGGCGGGCGGCGGCGTTGGTGGAAAACGGCCTGTCGACCCAGCGAAAGCGGCTGGCATCGCTGATGGAGCCGGCGCTAATGATGCTGGTGGGGGGAATGGTTCTGGTGATCGTCCTGTCGGTTCTGCTGCCGATCTTCGACCTTCAGACCCTGGTGAGCCCCTGAGGCAACGGGTGACCTGCCGCCTGTGTGAACCGGGCAACTATCGAAAAACGTGTGCTGTTCCCTGTAAGCCTATGCGAAAGCACCGCTTTTGCATCGTGTGATCAGAATGTTTGCGCGCGTCACGAAACGGGTGTCGCCGGAATGCCGCACTGGGCAGGTCTTCTGGTCAAATACGACCGGCCTCGGCCCTGCAGGCTTTCGCCACGTAAACCTCTTCGCTACGCAAGTAGCTGAAAATATCCGTTTCTCCGGAATTGCGCAGGCGCCCATCTTGAGTGGCGCCCTCCGAGGGAGACGAGGGGTGAGGGGATTTCGACATGTCGGCTATTCAGCGGGTGCTTGGTTTTTGTCTGCTTGGGTTGATCGCGGCACTGGCCCCGGGGGCTGCGCAGGCGCAACCGGCCTTCAGTTCCAGCCTGTCGCCTAGCACCGTCACCGAGGGCGGCGTTGCGACCCTGACCTATGATATCCAAAACGGAGCGGCCACACCCTTTGTAACCGGCGCATTCACGACGACCCTGCCTGCGGGTGTGACGCTGGCCACGCCCGCCTCTCCGGCGCTGGATACGACCTGCGTGGGGGCCACCCTGACAGCCCCAGACGGCGGCACGGCGATCAGCCTGACGGACCTGTCCGTCGGCGCGTTCGGCAGATGTACCCTGTCGGTCGAGATTACCTCTGCCACGGCCGGGAGCCATGTCATCACCAGCGGGGATCTGACGTCGTCGCAGGGAAATTCCGGCACCGCAAGTTCGACACTGACGGTCAACGCGCCGACAAGCGCGCCGACCTTTACGAAGTCGTTGTCGGCGTCCTCCATCGCGATCAATGGCACCACGCGCGTCACCTACACGATCGACAACAGCGCAAACCCCGGCTCTCTCTTCTTCATGTCTTTCAACGAAAGCCTGCCCGCAGGCATAGAGGTGGCGCCGGCGACGACTATCGATACTTCGACCTGCGACACTGCGCCCATCGTGACCGCAAGCGGCGGGTCGATTTCCGTCTTTCAGATCAACACGTCGGCGAACACGACCTGCGATATCTCACTGGATCTGAAGGGAACCGTAGCAGGAGACTATGTCCTGCTGTCCGGTAACCTGACCGGAAGTTTCCCTGTGGCGACGAATGCGGGCAAGAGCATCGCCGCGCTGACCGTGACCGGCCTGTCGACCGCCACGCCTCAATTGCAAAAATTCTTTGCCGGGGATCCGGCCAATGCGGGCGGCACCGTGACGCTGGATTTCTACATCTCCAACGGCGATCGCAGCACCACGGCCACCGGTCTGACCTTTACCGACGATCTGGATACGATGATCCCGGGTGCGACGGTTGTGGCGGCCTCTTTGCCCAGCGATCCCTGCGGCGCGGGGTCCAGCCTGAGCGGCTCTTCTGTCCTGACCTTTTCCGGCGGCACGCTTGCACCGGGGACGAATTGTTCGTTTTCCGTTGAGGTGAATGTGCCCGGCGGCACCGCCGGTGGCACCTATACCAACACGACCTCGGCCTTTACCGGGTCGATGGGGGCGACGCCGTTCAGCTCTGCCGCTGCAAGCGATACCTTGGTGATCTCTGCCTCGACCGTGGATGAACCGGCCTTCACGCTGGAATTTACCGATGATCCGATCCAGCCGGGCGATACCTTTACCGCGCGCTACACCATCACCAATGCCTCTGCGACGGTGGCTGTTCCGGATGTCGCATTTCTGCATGATCTGTCGTTCAGCTCGGCTACGGTTGCAGCCCTTCCCGGCAGTGGATTCTGCGGCGGCGGATCGTTTGTATTCACGCGGGAGATTTCCGGGACGACATTCCTCAATGTCATCGATGTGACCCTTCCGGCGGGGGGGGATTGTACCTTTGACGTGACTTTTCAGACCGATGCTTTGGAACCGGTCGGCGCGCGACCGACCACGACCGAAGCCCTTGACTACAACAACGGTGTCTCCGTGGTCAGCGGCCCGACGGCGAGCGATACGCTGGTGTTCGAAGGCGGTGCGGACCTGACCCTGACCAAGGTCTTTGGTCAGGACACGGCGGCGCCCGGCGATACGGTTTCGCTGACCTTCGCCATCAGCAGCGCGTCGGAGTCGGTCAACGACGCGGTCGACGTCGCCTTTACCGATGATTTGAACGCGTTTCATACCGGATCGACATTTGCCGCGCTGACCAGCGACAGCTGCGGTGGGACCGTGTCCGGTCTGTCGTCCGGCACATTCGGCTATTCCGGAGGCAGTGTCGCCAAAGACGACGACTGTACCATCGTCATCGATGTTACATTGGGTGTGGGCGATCCTTCGGCAGAGGTGACAAACACCACCTCTGCCCTCAGCGCCACCGCAGGCGGCAAAGCGACCAGCGCGCCCGCCGCGTCGGATTCGATCTTTATCGGTTCGGTCGAGCCTTATGACCTGTCGTTCGATTTCGATACGGCAGCGGCGCTGCCCGGGGACCTGATCGGGCTGGACGTCACCATCACGAACCCCAACGCGCCGGGCACCGGCGACGCGACCGGGATCCTTCTGACAAGCTCTCTGAACGCGGCCTTGGCGGGGCTTGCCGCCGAGGCACCGCTGCCCACCAACCCCTGTGGCGCGGGCAGTTCGCTGTCCGGGCCGAACTTTCTGATCATGGCCGGCGGCACTGTGGCCGGGGGGGCGTCCTGTTCCTTTACGGTGCCGGTGCGCGTGCCCGGCGGGGCGGCGGACGGAACCTATGGGGTCACGGCCTCGACCACCGGCACCGTTGGTCCGGCCTCCGTGTCGGTCGGCGCCACGGCGATCCTGACCGTGGACAGTGACCTGCTGTCGATGACCAAGTCCTTTGCGGCGGCGAGCGTCACCGCGGGCGATACCGTTGGCATCAGCATCGATGTCACCAACACCTCGGCCACCGAAACGGTGACGGACGTGGCATTTACCGACGACATCGGCGCGATGCTGAGCGGCGCGACGCTGAGTGCGGCCTCTGCCACCTGCGGCAGCACGGCGACCAGTTCGACGACGGTTCTGCGGTTGACCAGCGGGACGCTGACCCCCGGAGCCACCTGTACGGTCACTGCAACCCTGCTGATCCCGGGCTCTGCCCCGGCGGGCGATGTGACCAACACCACCAGCGACGTGAGCGGCGATGTGGGCGGCGTTTCGGTGTCCAGTGGGGCGGCCTCGGACACGATCACGGTCACCCCGAATATCGATCTGGCGTTCAGCAAGTCCTTTGCCGACAACGCCCTGCCCGCGGGCGCGGCGACGACGCTGACGATCACGATCGCCAACAGCAGTCCCACGGCCACGGCTTCGGACGTCGGATTTACCGACAATCTGGGCGCGATGCTGGCGGGCACCGTTGCGGGCGGCCATACGGCCAGCGCCGGTTGTGGCGGCGGCAGCTTTGCCGGGAGCTCTTTCCTGACTTTCTCGGGGGGCAATATCGCGGCGGGGGACACCTGTACGCTGACGGCGACGGTGCTTGTGCCCGCTGCTGCGGCCGTGGGCACCTATACCAACACCACCAGCCAGCTGTTCGTCGGCGGCATCGCCACCAAGGCGGCGGTGAGCGATACCATCGCGATCCAGCCCGCGCCGACATTCTCCAAGGCCTTTGCCAGCAGCATCGTGCCGGTCGGCCAGAACCAGACCCTTGTGTTCACCATCGACAACACCGGGTCGATCCTGCCGGCCGCTTCGGTCGCCTTCACGGACACCCTGCCTGTGGGTCTGGAACTGGCGGCGGGCGTTTCGACCAGCTGTTCTGCGCCGATCCCCGCGCCCACGGTCACCGTGGGCAGCAACAGCTTTTCCTACGCGGGGGCGACGATCCCCGCCGGGGCAAGCTGTGATGTGTCCGTGACCGTGGTTGCCACCACGGCGGGCACCTTCGTGAACACCACCGGCGCTCTGACCTCTTCGCTGGGCAGTTCCGGGACGGCCACGGATACGGTCACCGCCGTGCCGCAGCCGGGCTTTGCCAAGGCCTTTACAGATGCCACCATCGCGCAGGGCTTTACCACCACGCTGACCTTTACCGTGGACAACAGCGGTTCCGTCGCTGCGGCGTCGGCGCTGTCCTTTACCGACACGCTGCCCGCCGGTCTGCAAGTGGCGGCGATTCCTGCCGTCAGCACCACCTGTACCGGCGGCACGCTGACCGCCACCGCCGGGTCCGGCAGCATCAGCTACATCGGCGGCAGCGTCGCCGCCGGGAGAGCCTGTACCGTGCAGGCCGATGTGGTCGGCGCGGCCACCGGCAGCCATACCAACACGACGGGGAACCTGACCTCCTCGCTGGGCAATTCGGGCACCGCGTCGGACAGCATCACCGTCGTGCCGCAGCCCGGCTTTGCCAAGGCCTTCGGGGCCGCGACGATCGGGGTGAACCAGGTCACAACGCTGACCTTTACCGTCAACAACAGCGGTTCCGTTCTTGCGGCCACGGCGCTGGGGTTCACCGATACCCTGCCGACCAACATGGTGGTGGCGGCGACCCCCAATGCCTCGACCACCTGTAGCGGCGGGACGCTGACCGCCACGGCGGGCGCGGGCGTGATTTCCTACACCGGCGGATCGCTGGCGGCCTCTTCCAGTTGTACGGTGCAGGTGGATGTGACCACCACGGCAACCGGCGGCTTTACCAACCTCTCCGGCGATCTGACCTCTTCGCTGGGCAATTCCGGCACCGCCACCGCTTCGTTGAGCGTGGTGCCGCAGCCGGGCTTTGCCAAGTCCTTTGCGCCCAATCCGCTGGGGCTGGGGCAGGTGTCGACGCTGACCTTTGACATCGACAATTCCGGTTCGTCCATCGCGGTTTCCGCGCTGGCCTTTACCGACAGCCTGCCTGCAGGCATGCAGGTCGCGACCCCTGCCAGCACCTCCAACACCTGCGGCGGCACCCTGACCGCCACGGCAGGCGGCGGCGCGGTCAGCCTGAGCGGCGGCGGTATCGCTGCGGGCGGGACCTGTCAACTGACCGTGGATGTGACCTCGACCGCGACCGGCGCACTGGCCAATACCAGCGGCGATCTGACCTCCTCCCTTGGCAACTCCGGCACGGCCAGCGCGACGATGACCGTCGTGCCGCAGCCCGGCTTTGCCAAATCCTTTGCCGATGCAGCCATCGCGCAGGGCTTTGCGACCACGCTGACCTTTACCGTAAACAACAGCGGTTCTGTCACCGCCGCAACGGCGCTGAATTTCACCGACAGCCTGCCCGCAGGTCTGCAAGTGGCGGCGACCCCTGCCGCCAGCAGCACCTGTACCGGCGGCACGCTGACCGCCACCGCCGGGTCCGGCAGCATCAGCTACAGCGGCGGCAGCGTCGCCGCCGGGGCGACCTGTACCGTGCAGGCCGATGTGATCGGCGCGGCCACGGGCAGCCACACCAACCTGAGCGGTGATCTGACCTCATCGCTGGGCAATTCGGGCACCGCGACCGACAGCATCACGGTTGTGCCGCAGCCCGGCTTTGCCAAGGTCTTTGCCCCGGACAGCATATTGCTGGGCCAGTCCTCGGTGCTGACCTTCACGGTCGACAACAGCGGTTCGATTTTGGCCGCGACCGCACTTGATTTCACCGATCCGCTGCCTGCGGGGATGGTGGTTGCCGCGACGCCCAATGCCAGCACCACCTGTACCGGTGGCACGCTGACCGCCGCCGCGGGCAGCGGCAGCATCGCCTACACGGGCGGCGATGTTGCGGCCTCGGCCACCTGTACCGTCTCTGTCGATGTCACGCCCTCGGCGGCGGGGACCTTCAGCAACACCAGCGGCGCGCTGACCAGTTCGCTGGGCTCCAGCGGGACGGCGGCGGATGACCTGACGGTCCTGACCCCCGAAATCGGCCTGAGCGGATCAATCGGCGGCGCGGTGGCGAATGGCGGCACCCTGCCGCAGGGCGATCAGCCGGCCGCGACCACGGCCATCGCGCTTGTCGTGACCGTCACCAATACGGGCACCTCGGCGCTGTCGGTGGACCCCGTGCCGGTGATCACCGGGCAGAGCAACGTGACCATCGGGACCGTGATCGGCCCTGTTGTGACCACGGTGGCGCCCGGGGCCAGCACCACCTTCACGGTGCCCTATACGCCGGATGCGGCGGGGGCCTTCAGCTTTGACGTCTCGCTGCGCAACAACGACGTCGACGAAAACCCCTATTCCTTTACGGTCAGCGGCACCGGTCTGGATGTGACCGCGCCGTCGAGTTATCTGGCCAGCTTTGATCAGGACCCGGTGAACGGGGGCAATCAGGGCGCGGTCAGCTTTACCTTTGCCGGGGCCGAAGTGGGCAGCACCTATGATTTCTCGATCAGTTCGGACGGCGGCGGCACGCCAGTCACCGGCACCGGGACCATCGCAACGGCGACGGACACAATTGCGGGGATCGATGTATCGGGTCTTGGCGATGGTACGCTGACGCTGACCGCTACGCTGACGGATGCCGCGCTGAACACCGGGCCGGATGCCACCGACACCACGACCAAGGACGCCACCGCGCCCGCAGGCTATACCGTGGCCTTCGATCAGGACCCGGTGAACCTGGGCAATGAGACGGCGGCGGGCTTTACCTTTGCCGGGGCCGAGGTGGGGACGGGCTATGCCTATACCATCACCTCGGATGGGGGCGGCACGCCCGTGACCGGCACGGGGACCATTGCAACGGCTGCGGATGCGATCACTGGTCTGGACCTGTCGGGCCTGTCGGATGGCACGCTGACGCTGACCGTTGCGCTGACGGATGTGGCGGGCAACACCGGGGCGGATGCGACAGATACTGCAGTCAAGGACGCCACAGCGCCGACGCTGGCCATCGATGCGCCCATCGAGGACGACGATGTGGTCAATGCGGCGGAGGCCCCGGCAACGGTGATTTCCGGCACCTCGGGCGATCTGGCCGACGGCACCGTCGTGAGCGTGGCTGTCGCCGATGGAGCGGCGGGCAGCGTGGCGGACACCACCACGATCAGCGGCGGCCTATGGACCGTCACGCTGGACCTTTCGGCACTGACGGACGGTGCGTTGAGCGTCACCGCAGATGCGGCGGACGCGGCGGGCAACCCCGCGCCACAAGCCACGGCGAGTGCTGTGCTGGATACAGCCGCGCCCGCAGGCTACAGCGTGAGTTTTGACCAGGATCCGGTCAATATCGGCAATGAGACGGCGGCGGGCTTTACCTTTGCCGGGGCCGAGGTTGGGGCGGGCTATGCCTATACCATCACCTCGGACGGGGGCGGCACGCCGGTGACCGGCACGGGGACCATTGCGACGGCTGCGGATGCGATCACCGGTCTGGACCTGTCGGGCCTGTTGGATGGCACACTGACGCTGACCGTTGCGCTGACGGATGTGGCGGGCAACACCGGGGCGGATGCGACAGATACGGCGACCAAGGACGCCACAGCGCCGACGCTGGCCATCGATGCGCCCATAGAGGGCGACGATGTGGTCAATGCGGCGGAGGCCCCGGCAACAGTGATTTCCGGCACCTCCACCGACCTTTCAGACGGGGCGGTGGTGACGATCACTGTCTCTGACGGTGCGGCGGGCAGCGTCACCGATACCACGGCTGTGACCGGCGGCATCTGGTCCATTACGCTGGACCTGTCGGGCCTTACCGATGGCGCGCTGTCGATCACCGCCGATGCCTCGGACGCAGCGGGCAACGCGGCCCCGCAGGCCACCGCAGGTGCTGCGCTGGATACCACGGCGCCGGCGGGCTACAGCGCCGGTTTCGATCAGGACCCGGTCAATATGGGCAACGAGACGGCGGTAAGCTTTACCTTTGCCGGGGCCGAGGTGGGGGCGGGCTATGCCTTCACCATCACCTCGGACGGGGGCGGTACGCCTGTCACCGGCACGGGCACCATCGCCACGGCGACCGACACGATCACCGGTCTGGACCTGTCCGGCCTGACCGATGGCACGCTGACACTGACCGTGGCGCTGACGGATGCGGCGGGCAACACCGGTGTGGATGCGACGGATACGGCGACCAAGGACGCGGATGCGCCCACGGCCACGCTGACCGGCCCAAGCGCCGCGCAATCCGGCGCTTTTACCGTCGATCTGGTCTATTCCGAAGCCGTCACCGGCCTTGCGCTGACCGCGCTGGATATCGACAACGGCACCGCCTCTGCGCTGACGGGCAGCGGCACGACCTACAGCTTTACCGTGACGCCGGATCATGACGGTCCGGTGAGCATCGAGCTGCTGGCCGCCTCTGCCGTCGATGCCTCGGGCAACCCGGCAGCGGGCGAGGGGCCGATCGAGGTCACCGCCGACCTGACCGGCGTTCCGAACCCAAGCCCGCTGCCCGATGCGGATGGCGACGGGATTGCCGACCTGCTGGAAGGCAGCGGCGACCGGGACGGCGACGGCATCCCCGACGATGAAGATTTCGACCCGCAGGGCTATTTCTACTGCGAGGCCGACGGCCGCATCATTCCCGGCGGATCGTTCAGCGTCTCCGGCCCCTTGGGCAGCAATGCGGCATTGGGCATCTCGAACGGGATCAATATCACGCGTGACGGATCGACCGGGGAAATGCAGTGGTTCGCGCTGGTGCCCGGCACCTTTACCATGTCGGTCACCTATCCGACCGCCGTGGGTATCCCCAGCACGACGCGCCTGCCCGCAGGCACGCTGGACATGACGTCGCTCTTGCCCGCGAACCCGGCCTTCCTCGGCTCGTCCGAGGTGGGGGCGACCGGCTTTTTGGCCGATCCCTCTCTGGCGGCGAACCCGGTGTTCCATACCAGCTTTGCCATCGAGCCGGGTGATCCCTTTGTCATGGCCAACAACTTTCCCATGGAGCAATGCGCCGAGAACGCGGTGACCGTGTCGGCAAGCACCGGGGGAGCAGAGGCAAATGGCGGCGCCCCCACCGATGCCACCCTGACCATCAGCCAGGCGCGGGTGTCCACGGTGGATACGGTGATCACCTACAGCGTCGGCGGCAGCGCCACTGCGGGCACCGATTTCACCGCGCTTTCCGGCACGGCGACGATCCCGGCGGGCAGCACCTCTGTAACGATCACGGTGCCGGTGCTGGAGGATGGCGACATCGAAGGGCCGGAAACGGTCGAGATCACCCTGACCGGGGTGACGGGCGACCTGACCACCGTTCTGGGCGGCACGCTGACCGGCACGGCCACCATCGCCGATGACGATTTCGCGGGCATCGCGGTGACCAATGTGGACCTTGTCACCAGCGAAGGCGGCAATGACGACGCGACGATGACCTTTGCCCTGCTTGGGGTGCCGTCTGCGCCGGTCACGCTCAGCTTTGCCGGGGACAGCCAATGTACCGTCTCACCGGCGACGATGACCTTTACCGGGGCGGATTACACCGTCCCGCAGGCGCTGACGATCCGGGCCATCGACGATGACAAGGTCGAAGGCACCCACAGCTGTCAGCCGACGGCAACGGTGGCCTCTGCCGATCCCGGGTTCAACGGTGCGCCGCTGGCGCTGGCCACGGTGACGGTGACGGACGACCTTGTCGACCAGATCCGCGAACCGCTGACCACCATCCTCGAAGAGGATCTGGAAAAGACCATCGAGACCCAGCAGAAGAACTTCAACCGCATGGCCAAGGGCGCCTTGCAGCGTCTGCAGGCCGGTCGGGATCTGCCCTGCGGCGTGCTGCAGGGGTTTGACGTCGACGGCAGCGTTGAAATTCAGGACGCCACCGGAGCGGCCAACGGCACCTTTGGTCGCGATGTCTACAACTGCGCCACAGACACGCGTGAGATCATCGACGGCAGCTTTACCCTCAACAAGACCGAGGACACGGGCCTGCAGGCGCTGATCCAGATGGCCTTTCAACGGGAGAAATTCCTGTCGGACGACGCACTGGCTGGTTATTTCCTTGGCGCCTATTTCAGCCGCACGGATGTCAGCGGGCTGGGTGATGGCACCATCGACGGCTTTGGTATGAACGGCGGTCTTTATGGCGCGCGCGCCTTCAGCGGCGGGCTGTTCCTCGACTACTATCTTGCGGCGGCGGCGGGGCGTCATGCCTTTGACATCGACTTTGACGCGGCCCGCGCGCCGATCAACGCGCGCGGCGATTACACCTATCTGGCGGGCTTCGGCGGGCTGGGGATCTCTGGCCAACGCGCCTACGAGAATTTCGTGATGAAACCGCGCGTTGCCGTTGATCTGGCCTATGCCAAGGCCGGGGATGCGGATGTGACCGCCCGGCAGTTGGGCCTGACCCATACCGGCGTGATCGACCTTGATGATTTCAGCGGGGCGCGGGTCACGGCGGAGGTCACCTTTGAAAGCCTTGCCGCACCGGGCGGGTCCGAGGCACTGGCCGCGATGATGCGCACCTCTGTTACGCCCCGCTTCCTCTGCGAGTTTTCGTCGTATGACAGCGATGCGGAATGCGGCGTGGGCCTTGGCTTTGCCTGGGAGCGGACCAATGCCGCCAGCGGGCTGACCTTTGGCTTCGAGGTGGACGTCGAGGCGACGGACGACACGCAGAGCCTGACCTTCAACCTGTCGCGGGAACAGATGATCCTGAACGGGATGGGTTCGGTGGTCAGCCGCCTGTCGATGCCCGTCATGCAGGAGGTCAAGCTGGAGCACGGGATCAAGATCGACTGGTGATCCCGCGATCCGCGCAACACGGAAAAGCCGGGGCCACCTCCCCGGCTTTTTCCTGATCCGAAAGTCCTACTGGAAACAGGCTGCGCGCCCGTCGGTGTCGATCAGCGCCGCCCCGTCCATGATCGAGGCCGCCCGACGGTTCAGGGTGGCGCTGGGCTTGTTCGCCTCGCGGACCTTCGGGTTGGGCAGGACAGAGGCCAGCAGCGCCGCCTGCCGCGCGCTCAACCGGTCCGGGGCCACGCCGAAATAGTGGCGGGCGGCGGCATGGACGCCAAAGACGCCCTCGTCGAATTCGGCGACGTTAAGGTAGACCTCAAGGATGCGCCGCTTGGGCCAGATCGCCTCGACCAGCGGCGTCATCAGTGCCTCCAGCGCCTTGCGGGTATAGCTGCGCGCCTGCCAGAGGTAGACGTTCTTGACCACCTGCTGGCTGATGGTGCTGCCGCCGCGCCGGGCGCCTTGTTCGATGGCGGCGCGGATCGCGTCCATGTCAAAGCCCCAGTGGGTGCAGAAATTGGCATCCTCCGCCGCAACGACGGAGCGCAGCATCACCGGCGCGATGCGATCGGCATCCACCCATTGGCGTTCGACCTGTCCCAGCCGCCGCGCCTCGGTCCAGATGGTGTGGGTCGTGGGCGGGTCCACCACCCGGAACAGCACCACCGCGAAGAGAACCAGCATGACCGCCCCCAATGCAAATCGCAGCACCCACCGGCGCAGAAAGGCCAGCGGGCGGAACTGCCGCTTTTGCCGGGTCTTCTTCTTTCGGGGTTTTGCCTGTTTCGCCATGGCCGTTTTTCTACACCGCCTCTGACCGGAAACCCACGCGAAAACGGGCGGTCCGGACCGGCATTGACCCAAATCATGTCACCGCGCAGACGTCGATGCCACAGTTGCCCCGTATCATGGGAAGGAGGGCGACGATGGAGACCAATACCGTTCCGCACTATGACATGAGCGTGAATACCACCGGATGCTGCCCAAAGTTCAACCCCGAAGGATGGGACGCGCAGGAATTGCACTTTCGCGACAAGCTGTTCCTGCGGGCCGATACCATGTCGGTCATGCATGTTCCGCTAAATATGGGCCGGGTATTCACCCGCGTTCAGACCCACATGGAAGAGGCGGGCGCGCAAGACCCTGATGACCTCATCGTGCTGAGCCGCGATACCTCTCCATGGCACGGCCAGCACCTGTTCTCGGCCAGCAAACCCGTCGAAAACGAGGCGATGACCACGCTGTCCGGCGATTTCATCACCAAGGTGTTCGAAGGCCCCTACCGGAAGGCGCGCAACTGGTACAGCCGGATGCAGGAACTGGTGCGCGAGAAGGGACGGGAGCCGGGCGAGATCTGGTTCTTTTACACGACCTGTCCGAAATGCGCGAAAGCCTACGGTAAGAACTACGTCGTTGGCGTCGCCGAGATGACCTGACGCGCGGGGCGGCCCGCAATAACGCAAAAGGCCCGGTCGTGAAACCGGGCCTTTCCTTGGTCTGTCGCGCGAGGTCTACTCTGCCGGAACGGCCAGATCGCCCTCGATGCCCAGCGGATGCGGGATCTTGTCCAGCATCTCGATCGGGCAGACCTGCAGGAAGTTGCCCCTCTCCAGATCCCAGTTCTGCAGGATATCCAGTGCCTTGCGGCTGCCGGTTTCCTCGGCGTGGCGTTCGATCAGGCCTTTCAGTTGGTCTTCCCAGGCAGTCACCGTCACCGGGCAGATCACGAGGCTTTCCATGTTCATCATGTCCGGGGCGGCGCCTTCGGGATCATAGATGTAGGCCATGCCGCCGGTCATCCCGGCACCAAAGTTCGCGCCGATGCTGCCAAGGATCACCGCGATGCCGCCGGTCATGTATTCACACCCGTTGGAGCCGCAGCCCTCGACCACCACGGATGCGCCGGAGTTGCGCACCGCGAACCGTTCACCGGCGCGGCCGGCGGCGAACAGGTAGCCGTCCGTGGCCCCGTACAGCACCGTGTTGCCGATGATGGTGTTCTCGGCCGCGATCAGCGGCGAGACCAGCGGCGGACGCACGACGATCAGCCCGCCCGACAGGCCCTTGCCGACATAGTCGTTGGCATCGCCGGACACCTCCAGTTTCAGCCCCGGCGCCGCGAAGGCCCCCAGCGACTGCCCGGCAGAGCCGGTCAGCTTGACGTGGAGGTGGTTGTGCTGCAGCGCGTTGCGCATGCCGAACTTGCTGACGATATGGCTGCTGACGCGAGTGCCCACGGTGCGGTGCGTGTTCATCACGGCATAGGACAGCTGCATCTTTTCGCCATCCTGCAGGAAGCGCGCCGCATCGCGGACGATTTCTGCATCCAGCGTGTCGCGCACCGGGTTCCGCGGCTTGTCGCGGTTATAGACGATATCGTCAGAGCCATCGACGCGGATCAGCAGCGGGTTGAGGTCCAGATCGTCCAGATGCTCTGCCCCGCGGCTGACCTGATGCAAGAGGTCCGCGCGACCGATCACATCGTCAAGGCTGCGCGCCCCGATGGATGCGAGGATCTCGCGCACTTCCTGTGCGTAGAAGGTGATCAGGTTCACCACCTTGTCGGCATTGCCCGTGAACTTGGCGCGCAGGGATTCGTCCTGCGTGCAGACGCCCACCGGGCAGGTGTTCGACTGGCACTGGCGGACCATGATGCAGCCCATGGCGATCAGTGCTGCGGTGCCGATGCCGTATTCCTCGGCCCCCAGCATCGCGGCCATGACGATATCGCGTCCGGTGCGCAGACCGCCGTCCGTGCGCAGCGTGATCCGGTCGCGCAGGTTGTTCATCGCCAGCACCTGATGCGCCTCGGTCAGGCCCATTTCCCACGGCAGACCCGCGTATTTGATCGAGGTCGCGGGAGAGGCGCCGGTGCCGCCGTTGTGGCCCGAGATCAGGATCACGTCGGCCTCGGCCTTGGCCACACCGGCCGCGATAGTGCCGACGCCGGAGGAGGCCACCAGCTTGACCGTCACCTTGCAGCGCGGGTTGATCTGCTTGAGGTCGTAGATCAGCTGCGCCAGGTCCTCGATCGAGTAGATGTCGTGGTGCGGCGGGGGAGAGATCAGCGTCACGCCCTTGGTCGAGTGCCGCAGGCGGGCAATCAGGTCGGTGACCTTCATGCCGGGCAACTGACCACCTTCGCCGGGCTTGGCGCCCTGCGCGACCTTGATCTCAAGCTCTTCGCAATGGTTCAGGTATTCGGCGGTGACGCCGAAACGGCCTGAGGCCACCTGCTTGATCTTGGCCGAGGGGTTGTCGCCATTGGGTTCGGGCACGAAATGCGCCGGATCCTCACCGCCCTCACCGCTGTCGGATTTCGCACCGATGCGGTTCATGGCGACGTTCAGCGTCTTGTGCGCCTCAGGGCTGAGCGCGCCCAACGACATGCCCGGGGTCACGAAGCGCTTGCGGATCGAGGTGATGCTTTCCACCTCTTCGATCGCAATCGGTCCGCCCAGCGGCTTGATCGCCAGCAGGTCGCGCAGGTGGATCGGCGGGTTGGACTGCATCGCCTTGGAATACTGCTTCCACATCTCGTAAGAGGCGCGGTCACAGGCGGCCTGCAAGAGGTGCATGTTCTGTGCGCCCCATGCGTGCGTCTCACCGGATTTGCGCGCCTTGTAGAAACCGCCGATGGGCAGCACGTCGCGGCCCGACTTGAAGCCCAGCGCATGGACCTCTTCGGCCTTTTTCTGGATGCCGCTGACCCCGATGCCCGAGATCCGGGAAATCATGCCGGGGAAGTATTCGGCGCACATCGCACGGCTCAGGCCCACGGCCTCGAAGTTGAGACCGCCGCGATAGGAGGAGATGACCGAGATGCCCATCTTGGACATGATCTTGAGCAGGCCCTGATCGATGGCTTCGCGGTATTTCGCGGTGGCCTCTGTCAGGGTCATGTCCAGCAGGCCGCGCTTGATACGGTCGGCAAGGCTGTCCTCTGCCAGATAGGCGTTCACCACGGTTGCGCCCGCGCTGATCAGAACCGCAAAGTAATGCGGGTCGATGCATTCCGCCGACCGCACGCTGAGCGAGCAGAAGGTCCGCAGACCCTGCCGCGTCAGGTGGCTGTGCACCGCGCTGGTGGCAAGGATCATCGGCATCGCCACCCGGTCCGGACCGCAGTTTTCATCGGTCAGGATCAGGTGCCCGGCGCCCGAGCGCACGGCATCCTCAGCCTCGGCCCGGATACGGGCGAGACCCTCGCGCAGCGCGTTTGGACCGCTGGCAAAGGTACAGTCGATCTCTGTGCAGGGGGCGTTGAAGTGAGTTTTCAGCTCTTCGAACTGTGCGTTGCCGACAAAGGGCGTGTCCAGAACAAGGATCTCTGTCTGGCTGCTGTCCTCGTCCAGCACGTTCTTAAGGTTTCCGAAGCGCGTCTTCAGGCTCATCACCCGGAATTCACGCAGGCTGTCGATCGGCGGGTTGGTCACCTGGCTGAAGTTCTGGCGGAAGTAGTGGCTCAGCGGCCGGTACTTCTTGGACAGAACGGCAGAGGGCGTATCGTCGCCCATGGAGGCGATCATTTCCTTGCCGTCCTCCGCCATCGGGGCCAGCACCTGTTCCAGTTCCTCGATGGTGAACCCGGCCGCGATCTGGCGCTGGCGCAGTTCCGCGCCTTCGAACAGGGCCTTTTCTGTCACGGAGGCCAGCGGTTCGTCCAGTTCTGTGATCTTGCCGACCCAGTCGCCAAAGGGCTGCGCCGCCGCCAGACGGTTCTTGATCTGGGTGTCGTTGTAGAGTTTGCCCTCTTTCATATCGACGGCGATCATCTGGCCCGGGCCCAGCGCGCCCTTTTCGCGTGCCGTCGCCTCATCGGTCGGCACCATGCCGATTTCCGAGCCCGCGATCAGCAGGCCGTCGCCGGTCACCACATAGCGCATCGGGCGCAGGCCGTTGCGGTCCAGCCCGCCACAAACCCAGCGGCCATCGGTCATGGCCAGCGCTGCGGGGCCGTCCCAGGGTTCCATCACGGAGTTGCAGTAGGAATACATGTCGCGCCAAGACTGCGGCAGTTCCACCGCCTGCTTGGACCAGGATTCCGGCACCAGCATCGTCTTGGCCATCGGCGCGTTGCGCCCGGCGCGGACCAGCACCTCGAACACGGAATCGAGCGCCGCCGAATCCGACGACCCGTTGGGCACGATCGGCTTGATGTCATCGGCCATGTCGCCGAAGGCACCGTGCGCCATCCGGATTTCATGGCTTTTCATCCAGTTGACGTTGCCCTTGAGGGTGTTGATCTCACCGTTGTGGGCCAACATGCGGAAGGGCTGCGCCAGCCACCACTGCGGAAAAGTGTTGGTCGAATAGCGCTGGTGGTAGATCGCGAATGCGCTTTCGAACCGCTCATCCTGCAGGTCGGGGTAGAACTCTGCGACCTGTTCGGCCAGCATCATGCCCTTGTAGATGATCGACCGGCAGGACAGCGAGGCCAGGTACAGCTGCGTGATGCCCGCTGCGGCGGCGGCCTTTTCGATACGGCGGCGGATCACGTAAAGCTCACGCTCAAAGGTTTCCTCATCCACACCCTTGGCGTTGGAAATCAGGATCTGTTCGATCTCCGGGCGGGTTGCGTTGGCCTTTTCGCCGAGGCATTCGACCTTCACCGGGACGTGGCGCCAGCCGTAAATGTAATGGCCCATGCGCAGCACTTCGGTTTCGACGATGGTCCGGCAGGCCTCTTGTGCGCCAAAATTTGTGCGCGGCAGGAAGACCTGACCGACGGCCATCAATTCGTCACGGCGCGGCGTGTGGCCGGTGCGTTCGACCTGATCGTAGAAGAAGGGGGCAGGGATCTGCACATGGATGCCCGCGCCATCGCCGGTCTTGCCGTCCGCATCCACGGCGCCTCGGTGCCAGACCGCCTTCAGCGCGGTGATGCCCGCCTCGACCACCTTGCGCGTGGGCTTGCCGTCGAGGTTGACCACGAGGCCGACGCCGCAAGACGCGTGCTCTTCGCTTTCGTGGTACATGCCGTTTTCGGACATCCACTTACGCTTGGCTTCCTCGCGGGTGACCCAGTCTGCGTCAAATTTGGTCATGGCATTTGCCCTCCGTGTCATGGACCGCCTGTCGCGGTCCGGCTTGTTCCGTCATGGCCCGCGAAACGCCTTGGTTTCTTTGGGCCGAAAATACCTCGGGGAGCGCGAGGGGCTGGCCCCTCCCTCTCGGTGTTCGTTGCGGCGCTTATGCGCCTTCGGGCGGTGTCACGCTCATGCCTTGTCCTCCGCATGGGGCAGGGCGCTTATCAGCTCGCAGCCATAGCGCGGATAGGTCGCGCCAAAACCCGGCTCACCGGGGTAGATGAAGTCCACCGGGCTGCGGTCGCGGCCGTTGACCTCTTTGCCGTCCACCACATCCGCCGCGTATCCGGCGAAAAAGCGTTTGTGCACGCCCGAGACATATTCCTGCCCGGTCACATGTTCGAACACGCGCCCGTTTGCATCCCGGCGGGTCATTTCGAACTCCGTCCGGTAGAGCGGTTCGCCGTCGATGACCACTTCGCCCAGGATCTTGTCAAAGCCGGTGACGCGGGTGCGTCCCTCGGATTCCGAGAACTGGTAGAAATCGAAGGTGTCGACGCCGTTGGCGATCAACTCGTCCACGCTGCCGGGGTCCGGGATCGGGTCCACGGTGCGGGTTTCCTGCGGGTCTTCGGGCGGACCGCTTGTCACCCATTGCGCGTCGGCGTCGATGTGGCTGGTGAAATAGGGGCCTGCCTCACCGAAATCGGTGCGGAACTTGTGATCCGGGTCGATCTGCGGGCAGACGAAATGGTTGGTCACAGAGCAGGCCTGCGACTGCACCGTCAGATAGATCTGGCATCCCTCGGGCGGGGTGAACAGGCCGGGGGACTGCGCCGCGACGGGCGCGGCACAGATCAGCGACGTCAGGGCAAACAGCCCGGCGCGCATCGGCATGACAGCTTTTCCTTCCATCAACCCTTCATTCCCCTGAGTCCCCCATGCCAACCTTGCCACGCTGCGCGCCGCGAATGGTCAACAAGAGGGTGTCACCTTGTGCGACTGGCCGGATTTGGGCCGGCAGGCGCACGATTTGAACAAGACCGCATTACTCTGCTGCGACGGCCGCCTTGCCATTAAGGTCCGCCATCAGCGCCTCGACGCAATCGCGCCCGTCGCGGATCGCCCAGACCACAAGGCTTGCGCCGCGCACGATGTCGCCGATGGCATAGACGCCCGGCAGGTTGGTGCGGCCGGAGGTGAATTCCGCCTTGATGGTGCCCCAGCGGGTGACTTCCAGTTCCGGGCAGCCCCAGAGCGTCGGCAGGGCTTCGGGCTCGAATCCCAGCGCCTTGATCACAAGATCGGCGGGTTCGTCGTAGTCCGACCCTTCGATGACTTCGGGGCTCTGGCGGCCGGATGCGTCCGGTGCGCCAAGACGCATCTTTTCGACGATCACTGCGTTGACCGGTTCGCCCTTGAAGCCTTTGGGCGCGGTCAGCCATTCGAAGATCACGCCTTCTTCCTCGGCGTTCTGGGTTTCCCGCTGGGATCCCGGCATGTTGGCGCGGTCGCGGCGATAGAGGCATTTGACGCTGGTGGCCCCCTGCCGAACGGCGGTGCGCACGCAGTCCATTGCGGTATCGCCACCGCCGATCACGACAACCTTCTTGTCCTTGGCATTCAACTCGCCGCTTTCAAACTCGGCGACGGTGTCGCCAAAGTTGGACACGCGGTTGGAGGCGGTCAGATAGTCGATGGCCTTGACGATGCCCGTGGCGCCCGACCCGGCGCCGCCCAGATCACGCGACTTGTAGACGCCGGTTGCGATGATCACCGCGTCATGCTGGGCGCGGATCTCTTCGAAAGAAATGTCGCCGCCCACGTTGCAATTCATGACAAAGCGCACGCCGCCCTGTTCAAGCTGCTCGTTGCGCCGCATGACGATGTCTTTTTCCAGCTTGAAGCCGGGGATGCCGTAGGTCAGCAGCCCGCCGGAGCGGTCATGGCGGTCATAGACCGTGACCTGCACACCGGCGCGGCGCAGCATGTCTGCCGCCGCCAGTCCGCCGGGGCCCGCACCGATGATGCCGACGCTTTCCTTGCGCTCTTGCACCGGTTTGATCGGCTGCACCCAGCCCTTTTCCCACGCGGTATCGGTGATGTATTTCTCCACCGATCCGATGGTCACGGTGCCGTGGCCCGACTGTTCGATTACGCAGTTGCCTTCGCACAGCCGGTCCTGCGGGCAGATGCGGCCGCAGATCTCGGGGAAGGTATTGGTGGCCTGGCTGATCTCATAGGCCTCCTGCAGCCGGCCCGTCGCCGTCAGGCGCAGCCAGTCGGGGATATTGTTGTGCAGCGGGCAATGCGATTGGCAGTAGGGAACGCCACATTGGCTGCAGCGCGCTGACTGCTCCTTGGCCTTCGCGTCTGCATATTCAGCATAAATTTCGTCGAAGTCCGTCTTACGCTGCTCCGCACCACGTTTCTGTGGCATTTCGCGTTCCACGGTGACAAACTTCAGCATCGGCTGTTTGGCCATTCCACAACCTTTCGCGGGTAAATCTCAGCTCGACGCTTCATTACAGAAGTGCTGGGGGGATTAAAAGTCAGAAACACTGACCTACTTTTCGATTTTCCGCTGCGAAAGCTGCTGATTGAGCACAAAAATCTGAAAACAAGGTCCGATATGGGCCTAAATTGCCGCTTTCGTCGGAGAAACAAGGGGTTATACCGGGGGACGAGTTCCCAAACGGTGCCACGACATGCCCCTGACCCAGCTTCTGATTCTGGCCTTAATCCAAGGCGTTACCGAGTTTCTTCCGATTTCCTCCTCGGGGCACCTGATTCTCCTGCCGAATCTGACCGGGATGGAAGACCAGGGACAGGTGATCGACGTGGCCGTGCATGTGGGCACGCTCTTGGCCGTCGTGCTCTACTTCTGGTCGGACGTGCGGGGGGCTGCCATCGGCACCATGCGGCTTGCCACCGGGCGCATGGACACCCCGGGCGCCAAGCTTGCCTTTCTGCTGCTGATGGCCACGATCCCGGTGATTGTCTTCGGGCTGCTGCTGAAAGTCACCGGTCTGGACGATGCCATGCGGTCGATTGCGGTGATCGGCTGGACCATGCTGATCTTCGGTCTTGTCCTGTACTGGGCGGACATGAAGGGCGCGCAGACCAAGGATGAAGGCGACTGGTCCCTGCAGGACGCGATGATCATGGGGCTGTGGCAGGCGATTGCGCTGATTCCCGGCACCTCGCGGTCAGGCATCACCATCACGGCGGCGCGGCATCTGGGGTACAACCGGCACGACGGGGCCAAGCTGGCGATGCTGATGTCGATCCCGACGATCCTTGCCTCGGGGACGCTGTTGGGGTTGGAGGTTGCCACCACCGCCGATGCCGCTGCCGCCCGTGACGGGGCCATCGCTGCCGGTTTTGCCTTTATCTCGGCCTTGGGGGCGCTGTGGTTGATGATGCGGCTGCTGCGCTCTGTCAGCTTTACGCCTTATGTGATCTACCGCGTCGTCCTTGGCGTTGTCCTGCTCTGGATCGCCTATAGCTGACCTTTGCGCGGTGCGCTTACACCCTGTGGTAGGGCGCGCCCGCAAGGATAGAGGCGGCGCGGTACAGTTGTTCGGACAGCATCACCCGGACCATCATATGCGGCCAGACCATTGGCCCGAAGGACAGGCTGGCCTGCGCTTCGGCGCGCAACGTGGGGTTGATGCCGTCCGCCCCGCCGATCACAAAGGCCAGATCCTGCGTACCAGTATCACGCCAGTTCGCCAGCTTGTCGGCGAATTCGGGTGAGCTCCACATCTGGCCGCGTTCATCCAGCGTGCACAGCCGCGCGCCAGAGGGCAGGGCGCGCCGCAGCAGAGCGGCCTCGGCGGGCATGCCGCCGCCCTTGCGGTCTTCGACCTCGATCACCTGCGCCGGGCCAAGGCCGTGCGCCCGGCCCGTCCGGTCGAAACGTGTGAGATAATCGTCAATCAGCGTCTTTTCCGGCCCCTTGCGGAGCCGGCCAACAACGCAGAGATGTACGCGCACGGATCAGGCCTGTGCGGCCGCGACCGGAGCCCACATCTTTTCAAGCTGGTAGAATTCGCGCACTTCGGGGCGGAAGACGTGAACGACAATGTCGCCCGCATCGATCAGCACCCAGTCGCCGGTCTCTTTGCCTTCCAGCGTCGAGAGAACGCCGAAATCCTGTTTGAGTCCGTCTGCCAGCTTTTCCGACAGGGCCGCGACCTGCCGCGACGACCGGCCAGACGCAATGACCATGTAATCGCAAACAGCCGTCTTGCCGCGCAGATCGATCTGCACAACGTCTTCGGCCTTGTTGTCGGAGAGAATTTCGAGCACCGCCGCGAGAAGCGTCTCTGCGTTCGGTTCGCTCTGAGTCATGGCCGCAAAACCCCGGCCTTGATCTGCGGCTTGCGCCACGATTGTCGTCGATGACAGGACACAGTCCTCCTTTTCACAATGCGCCAAAGGCAGCCCTGGCGCGCGGGCGTACCTAAAAGATAGCATTCGGAATGTAAATTCTCAATGTCAGTGCATCGAAACTGAACGTCCGGCCGCATAGCTGCCTGATTCCACGCCATTTTGGGTGGTGTCCGAAGGGCGTAACCCCTCAGGCACCGTAGGGTACCCAGACCGTTTTGACCTCTGTCGCCTGTTCCAGAAAGGCCCGGCCTTCGCCTTCGGCGCCCATCCAGTCACGCGCGGCACCATCGTTGACCCATGTCCGTTTCAGGTTTCCGGCAGCGGCCTTTTCGATCTCTGCGGCCAGATCGGTCGACGAGAAGGACCAGACCGCCTCGACGTCCAGATGCGCGGCCAGCGTGGGGGCCAGTTCTGCGTGGCTGCCGGTCAGGATATTGACGACGCCGCCTGGTACGTCAGAGGTTTCCAGCACCTGATAGAAGTCGAGCGCGGCCAGCGGGAACGGCTCTGACGCGACCAGCACCGCGCGGTTGCCCATCGCGATCACCGGGGCCATGACAGAGACAAGGCCCAGCAGGGGCGCGTCATCCGGGCAGAGCGCGCCGATCACGCCGCAGGGTTCGTTCATGGCCAGCGCCACGCCCCGCATGGGAACGGAGCGTACACCGCCGTCGAACTTGTCCGCCCACGCAGCGTAGGTGAACAGCCGGTTCACCGCGGCGTCGACCTCTGCCGCGCCCGTTTTCTTGCCGGTCAGACTTTCGATCAGCGTGGCGAACTCCGACGCGCGGGCCGACAGGTTTTCACCGATGTAATACAGCACCTGCGCGCGGTTGTGTGCCGTGGCCTTGGCCCAGCCGCCCGCGGCGCGCGCGGCCTCGACCGCGTTGCGGATGTCCTTGCGGTTGGCGATGGGGGCCTGCCCGATCAACAGGCCCTTGGCGTCATAGACATTACGGGCATAGCCGCCATCCGGGCGCGCCTGCTTGCCGCCGATATACAGCTTGGCGGTGCGGTCCACGTCCTGCGGTTCGGCGGTTTCACCGGGAAAGGGTTCGATGGGATCGAGCTCCTGTACCTCGCCCTTGGCGCGGGTGTAGGAGCGCAGACCTTCCCAGCCCCCCTCGCGGCCAAAGCCGCTTTCGCGCACGCCACCGAACCCGGCAGCGGCGTCGAACATGTTGGTGCCGTTGACCCAGACGACACCGGCCACCAGTTGCGGCGCGATATCCAGTGCGGTGTTGATGTTTTCCGACCAGACACTGGCGGCCAGCCCGTAGCGGGTGTTGTTGGCCAGTGCCACCGCCTCTGACGGGGTGCGGAAGGTGGTCGAGACCAGAACCGGGCCAAAGATCTCTTCCTGCATCAAGGGCGAGGCGGGTGACAGGCCGGCGATCAGGGTCGGCGGGTAATAGCAGCCTTCGGGCACGGGGCAGTTTGCGCGATAGACCGTCCCGTCGGAGGAGGACACCAGCGCCTCGATCCGGCGCAATTGTTCGGGGTCCACGATGGCGCCCACGTCGATGCATTTGTCCAGCGGGTTGCCGGTGCGCAGCTTGTCCATGCGCGCGGTCAGACGATCATGAAAGACCTCGGCGATGCCTTCCTGCACCAAGAGGCGGCTGCCGGCGCAGCAGACCTGACCCTGATTGAACCAGATCGCATCCACCAACCCCTCGACCGCGCTGTCGATATCGGCGTCCTCGAAGACGACGTAAGGCGACTTGCCGCCCAGCTCCAGCGTCAGCGCGATGCCGCGCCCCGCCGTGGCGGCGCGGATCTTGCGCCCCACCTCTGTCGAGCCGGTAAAGGCGATTTTGTCCACATCGGCGGAGGTGATCATCTCGCCGACGGCACCATCGCCGGTGATGATGTTGAAGACACCCTTTGGCAGTCCGGCCTGACGGCAGATGTCGGCAAACAGAAGCGCGGTCAAAGAGGTCCATTCGGCCGGTTTCAGGACAACCGTGTTGCCCATCGCCAAGGCGGGCGCGACCTTCCATGCCAGCATCAGCAGGGGAAAGTTCCACGGGATGATCTGGCCGCAGACGCCCAGCGCCTGCCGGTCGGGCAGTTCGCTGTCCATCAGTTGCGCCATCCCGGCGTGATAGTAGAAATGCCGCTGCGCCAGCGGAATGTCGATGTCGCGGCTTTCCCGGATCGGCTTGCCGTTGTCGAGCGTCTCCAGCACTGCGAACAGGCGCGCGTGTTTCTGCAAGAGGCGCGCAAGGGCATAGAGGTAACGGGCACGGCCCGGTCCTCCCAGCGCCTCCCATGCGGGCTGTGCGGCGCGGGCGGCGGCCACGGCGGCATCCACATCCGCCTGCGTCGCTTGCGTCAGCGTGGCCAGAACCTCGCCGGTTGCCGGGTTGCGGCTGTTAAAGCCCTCGCCGGGATCGGTGAAGGTGCCGCCGATGAAATGCCCGAAGCGCGAGCCCTGATCGACAATCCATGCCAGCGCATCCCCGGCGCTTTCGGGGGCGGGGCCATAGTCCATCGTTTCGAAGATCTCTTTTACGGTCATCCTGTCGCTCCCAAAGCCAGGTAGGCCACGTATCCCATCCAGAGGATGGCAACGCCCCAGATCGTTTTCTCTATGCGTTCGGTCCGCCGGTGCAGAACGGCGAAGGGTTCCAGTTCTTTCGGCGGCGCCTCGGGCGGTAGAAAGTCCGGGGCTTCGCCCAACTGGCGCTGCATCATGGTCGGCAGGTCACGAACGGCGCGCCTGATCCGGCGGTGCCGCCAGTTGCGCGCGCCCATGATCAAAAGGGCGGCAACCATGACCAGTGAGAATTCAGGCCCCATCGCGCGGCCTCAAGTGTTGTTGCCCAGACATTTGCGGATCAGGACATCGCATGGCGCCACGACGCCGAATAGGCCCCGGTCACATGGTGTTCCAGCTGCCGTTCGATATCACCCAAGAGCGAGGAGGCGCCAAAGCGGAACAGGTCGGGGCGCAGCCAGCGGTCGCCCAACTCCTCTTTCAGCAGCGCCAGATAGGTCACCGCATCCTTGGCCTTGGAAATCCCGCCCGCCGGTTTGTAACCGACGCGATAGCCGGTGCGCTGATGGTATTCCCGGATGGCACGCATCATCACAAGGCTGACGGGCAGGGTGGCGTTGACGCTTTCCTTGCCGGTCGAGGTCTTGATGAAATCCGCCCCGGCCATCATGCAGACAAGGCTGGCGCGGGCGACGTTCTGCAATGTCCCCAGCTCTCCGGTGGCAAGGATCGCCTTCACATGCGCTTCGCCGCAGGCGGCGCGGAAGGTGCGCATCTCATCGTACAGCCCCTGCCAGTCGCCGCGCAGCACAAGACGGCGCGATATGACGATGTCGATCTCATGGGCACCCGCGCGCACGCTTTCCTCGATCTCTGCCACGCGCAGGGGGAAGGGGGACAGCCCCGCCGGAAAACCGGTAGAGACGGCGGCGACCGGGATGCCCGAGCCGTGCAGGGCGGCGACGGCGGGGCCGATCATGTCGTGGTAGACACAGACCGCACCAACGGTCAGCCCCTCAAGTCCCAGCGCCTGCAACAGGTCGGCGCGCACCGGCTGCCGCGCCTTGGCGCACAGACGTGCCACGCGCCCGGGTGTGTCGTCCCCTGCCAGTGTCGTCAGGTCGATGCAGGAAATGGCGCGTGCCAGCCATGCCGCCTGATAGTCCTTCTTGACGGACCGGCGTCCCGGCAAGGTCCCGGCGCGCCGCTCGATCGCCGAGCGGTTGGCGCGGGCGGCCCGGACCCAGTCCATGTCCAGTTCCATGCCGGGATTGCGCGTTTCCTGCACTTGCGGCAGTTGCGCGGTTCTGATGCGTGCGTCGGTGGTGCTCACCGGCTCCTCCCTGACTTTGTTGGTCTCAGCCTGCCCCCGCGCGCGCGCCAATTCAAGCGGAACGCTGAGGCAGGTTGGCGGCGGCCAGCGCCGCCTGCAATTCGGGGTCCGGGACGGTGCCCCCGTCGCGAACATGGGTGCGTTTCAAAGATTTCCAACCGTCGGTGATGTTCCGGAAGTGGTAGAACCACGCGTCATCCGCGTGAAAGCGTTTGGCAAAAGGCAGGCGCTCCATCTCATGCGCGCGCCATTGGAAACCCTTCAGCGGCCCCGAAGGCACGACGCACCATTTCGGCGGGCAGGTCTTGGCCGGATCGTCCCGATGACTGTGCCGCGCGTGCGAGGGTCGACCTTCGTCCTCTGGCGCGGGGTGTACCCAGCGGCCCGGGAAGCTGACAAAACCAAAGCGGCTGTCATGGGCAAGGTCAAAGACCGAGCGCCCCGGCGTCATCACCAATTCGTCCACGTCGCAGTTCAGCACGGCACGCGCCCCTTGCAGGAACCGGAATTGCAGCGCGTTGAGCACGCCGGTCTGCAGGAACAATTCGGCATTGACGAAAGGTGGTAACCCGCGCGGGCCGTAACGCAGGGGTGTCTGGAGAATGACGATCTTTTTGAAACCGGCGCGTTCAAGTGCAGGGCGGATCTGATCCGGACCATAGGTGTCAGAGCCATTGTCGACGAACAGCACGGCGTTTGCGCCGTGTTGCGCGATGTGAAATCGGCCCCAGTCCTCTATCCAGTCCGGGTGGTTGTCCTTGGACAGGGTCATCAGGACATTTTGCCCGTCCAAAGTGTGATCGGGGCCGTTCACCTGCGTTTCGCCTTGCCAGTCACCGATCCGGGTGCCGACAGTTTGCGGCTGCTGCGCCGCAGGCAGCCGGATCAGGGTGTGGCGGTAGTATCGTTTGACCTTCGGCCTCACGGCAACGCCGTCCAGGGAGAATTGCGCCCGCGTCACCGTGCGATCAAGGTTGTTCAGGCGGGGACAGATCAGGATGACCGCCCCGTCATGCCAGACCGCGTCCAGCCACAACGTGTCGCCATCGAACCTGTCCAGATACCCCTCTGTACGTTTCGCGGGCCGCACCCGCGGGGTGCGGGTCAGGCCGCTTCCGGTCAGGCTGAGGGTGGCGAAATCGCTCATGGATGGTCCTGCGCTTTGGGCGACAGGGCTAACGCAGCGGTGCGATGGGGTAAAGCGGGCTATGACGTGACGTTGACCGTGACAGCGTCAAAGCGATCATGTGATGTGGTCGGCGATTTGGGAGGACACCATGACAGATTATCCGCACATGCTGCGCCCGCTCGACCTTGGCTTTGCCACGCTGAAGAACCGCGTGCTGATGGGGTCGATGCACACCAATCTCGAAGAGCGTGGCGACTGGAACCGTGTGGCGGAATTCTACGCCACCCGGGCACGCGGCGATGTGGGGCTAATGGTGACGGGGGGCATGGCACCCAACCGCGAAGGCGGGGTGTTTCCGGGGGCTGCGGGGCTGTTCACGCCTCAGGATATCGCCAATCATCGCATGGTGACGGACCGGGTACACGCGGCGGGCGGCAAGATCGCGATGCAGATCCTGCACGCGGGACGTTATGCCTATGGTGCGGAATGTGTGGCGCCCTCTCCGGTCAAATCCCCGATCTCCCCCTTTCCGCCCAAGGAGTTGGACGAGGAAGGGATCGAAAAGCAGATCGCGGATATCGTCACCTCTGCCGTGCGGGCGCGTGAGGCGGGCTATGACGGGGTCGAAGTGATGGGGTCAGAGGGCTATTTCCTCAACCAGTTCCTTGTCACCCACACCAACAAGCGCACGGATCGTTGGGGCGGGTCGTATGAAAACCGGATGCGCCTGCCGGTCGAGGTGGTGCGCCGGGTCCGCGCCGCCGTGGGCGACGATTTCATCGTCATCTACCGGCTGTCGATGATCGACCTTGTGCCGAACGGGTCCACCTTTGAAGAGGTGGTGATGCTGGCGCAGGCCGTTGAAGAGGCGGGCGCAACAATCATCAACACCGGCATCGGCTGGCACGAGGCGCGCATTCCCACCATCGCCACTTCTGTGCCGCGCCGCGCATTTGCGTGGGTGACGAAAAAGCTGATGGGCAAGGTGGGCATTCCGCTGATCACCTCGAACCGTATCAACACCCCTGATGTGGCAGAGGCGGTGCTGGCCGAGGGTTGCGCCGATATGGTCAGCCTTGCGCGTCCCTTCCTTGCCGATCCCGATTTCGTGGCCAAGGCAGCGGGCGGCAAATCGCATCTGATCGCCCCCTGTATCGCCTGCAATCAGGCCTGTCTGGATCACACCTTTCAGGGCAAGGTGTCGAGTTGTTTGGTGAACCCCAAGGCGGGTTTCGAAACCGAGCTGGTCGTGGAAAAGACCGATGCGCCGCGCCGAGTCGCGGTGGTTGGCGCGGGGCCTGCGGGCCTGTCGGCGGCGATCACGGCTGCGGAACGCGGCCATTCCGTGGTGCTGTTCGACAAGGCCAACCAGATCGGCGGCCAGTTGAACATGGCGCGCATGGTGCCGGGCAAGGAAGAGTTTCACGGGCTGGTGGATTGGTTTGCCGCCATGGTCGAGGACGCGGGCGTAGAGCTGCGGCTGGGGACAGAGGCGACACCGGAGACGCTGGCAGATTTTGACGTGGTGATCGTGGCAACCGGCGTGCTGCCGCGCGATCCCCAGATCCCGGGACAGGATCATCCGTCCGTCACGGGCTATGTCGACGTGCTGCGAAACGGGGCTGAGGTGGGCAAGCGCGTGGCGGTGATTGGCGCGGGCGGCATCGGCTTTGACGTGTCCGAATTCCTTGTGACCGACGACAGCCCGACTGAAAGCCTGCCGGACTGGATGCGCGAATGGGGGGTGACCGACCCGGCAGAGGAGCGCGCGGGCCTAGCCCCCGAGGGGCCGCAGCCCGATGCGCCCCTAAGGGACATCATCCTGTTGCAGCGCAAGGCAGAGCGTCCCGGCAAGCGGCTGGGCAAGACCACAGGCTGGATCCATCGCGCGGCGCTGAAGATGAAAGGCGTCGAGATGCGCGGCGGCGTGAATTATGAGCGGATCGACGACGCGGGTCTGCATGTCAGCTATGGAGAGGCGCGCGAACGGCCCGAGGTGATTGCCTGCGACACCATCGTGTTGTGCGCAGGACAGGTCAGCGAACGGTCGCTGGCGGATGCGCTGATCGCCAAGGGTGTGGAAACCCATGTGATCGGCGGCGCGGACGTGGCGGCGGAACTGGATGCCAAGCGCGCAATCGATCAGGGAACGCGTCTCGCCGCCAGCCTGTAAGCCGGTCCGGGCGGTGGAACCCGCCCGGAAATCCGACGAGTTTTGGAACGGGCCTCCGCCCGGAACGTTGCCTTGCCAGACACAGCAACAAATGGAGGCTTTCCATGCCCGATATCGGCAACTCGAAGATCCTCATCATCTCGACCCACGGCTTTGAACAGTCAGAGCTGGAATTTCCCCGCGACCAGTTGCGCGCCAAGGGCGCAGAGGTCCATGTGGCCACGCTGGACGGCAAGGCCATCAAGGGCTGGGAAGGCAGCGATTGGGGCCGAGAGGCCGAGGCCGATCTCAAGATCGCCGACGCCGACCCCAACCAATATGACGCACTGGTCATTCCCGGCGGCCAGATCAACCCCGACCTGTTGCGGGTCGAGGAACCGGTCATCGCGCTGGTGCGCGCCTTTGCCAAGCAGGGCAAGGTGATCGCTGCGATCTGCCATGCGCCTTGGGTGCTGATCGAGGCGGATATCGTCGCTGGCCGCGAGATGACCGCCTATCCGTCCATCCGCACCGACCTCAAGAACGCGGGGGCGCGGGTGATGGATGAACCGGTGATCGCCGACAGCGGCATCGTGACCAGCCGCAACCCCGACGACCTGAAGGATTTCGTCTCCAAGATCGTCGAGGAAATCGAAGAAGGCCGCCACAACCAGAAAGCGGCCTGACCTTTCCGATCTTCAGAGATTACAGAAGGGGCGCGCCGTATCACCGGCGCGCCCCGTCCTGTTTCCGCTGCTTTCGATTATTCCGTCACGGTGATCGTGATGTGATCGGAAACGACCGGCGTCGCGTGCGGGACGTGGTTCATGTCGCCAAGAATCAGCTGCAGCGTGTGTTCGCCCGGCTCGAATCCCAGAACAACCTCTGTCTGCCCGCCGCCGAAATGGCGGTGATTGTCGTCAGCCGGAATGCCGTATTCGGCAATGTCGGCATCTTCGTCCCCCTCTCCGAAGGGCGGACGGTCGATCAGGATGTGATGGTGGCCGGTATTTTCCTTGTCAATCCCGGCCGGGGCCACGCCCATGCCCGACAGGCCGAACTGTACGGTGACAGGGCTGCTGACCGAATCCCCGTCCGCAATGTTGATGAAATAGAGCGACGCGCCCTCGGGTGCCGGGGTGTCGCCGGCCAGCGCTGCAAGCGGGGCAAGGGCGGTGAAAATGGCCAAGGCATAGGTTTTGAACATGACGGAATCTCCCGAATATGACGTGAAAGTTTGTTGTTGTTATGGGGGCAGGCTACACCTTGGCGCGCGCAAATGCAGCCCAATTGCGTTTCCATCACGCTGACAGCACCCACGATTACCCCTCAATTGTCGCCTCCGCGCCCAAGTTGCGCCCCAGTTCGAGGGGATACAGGCCTTCAAGTTGTAATGCGTAATGGAGACCCGAATGGATCGTCTGACCGAAATGGAGGCCTTTGCCACCGTCGTGGACCAAGGCGGATTCACCGACGCGGCGAAGAAGATGGGAATCTCCAAGTCGGCGGTGTCCAAACATGTGTCGAGCCTTGAGGCTCGGCTGGGTGCGCGGCTGCTGAACCGCACCACGCGCCGGGTGTCGCCCACGGAAATCGGGCTGGCCTACTATGATCGCGCGCGGCGTGTGCTGAACGACGCCGGAGAGGCGGACGCGCTGGTGACTTCGATGCAATCGGCGCCTTCGGGGCTGCTGCGCATCTCGGTGGCGACGGATTTCGGCGTCAATCACCTGAGCCCCGTATTGGGCGAGTTCCTGGCCGAGTTCCCGGACATCACGGTGAACATGGTGCTGAACAACCGCTACGTCGAACTGATTTCCGAAGGTTTCGACATGGCGATCCGGATCGGCGAGTTGGAAGATTCGACCCTGCGGGCGCGCAAACTGACCGAGACCACCAAGCGGATGATCGCGGCCCCGGCCTATTTCGAGAAATTCGGACGGCCCGCGCGGATCGACGACCTGAACGAGCACAAGCTGCTGCACTATTCCAACCAGTCCTCCGGCAATGTCTGGAAGCTGACCGCGCCCTCGGGCGAAAAGCGTCAGGTGCGTACGGCAGGCTGGCTGACGGTGAACGACGGGCAATCGCTGCTGAACGCCTGCATCGCCGGTCTGGGCATCGCCTATCTGCCCTCCTATCTCTATCACGAGGCGATGGAGGCCGGTCTGGTCGAGGATGCGATCCCCGATCTGCCGATGGAAACCCAAGGCATCTATGCGGTCTATCCGCCGGGTCGCTTTACCCAACCCAAGGTGCGGGCCTTCATCGACTTCCTTGTGCATGCATTTGCCGAAAAGGGGCCGCTGATCTGGTGACACCACCGGACGCAGCACCAAAGATCGAAAAGGGGCGGCATTGCCGCCTCTTGTCGTTTCGGGGTCTTTGTCAGCGGCTCATTCCGTGGAAATCAGCACCGCCTCGACCCGGCGATTGGCCTCTCGGCCCTCGGTGGTCAGGTTGGAGGCAACCGGTGACAGGTATCCGACACCCTGCGCGCCGATCTGGGCGCTGGGCGTGCGGTGCCGCTCCCGCAGGTAGGCGACAGCCGCCTGTGCCCGCCGGTTGGAGATGCTGCGGTTTGCATCCAGCGATCCGGTGGCATCTGTATGGCCGACAAACAGGATCTGGCGTTTCGGATTGGCGGCCAGATAGGCGGCGATACGGTCCAGCGACGCCACAGATCCACCGCCAAGCGAGGTGGAGCCCGGCTTGAACACAAGGTCGCGCAGAATGACATGGCCCTGCGTTTCGAGGGCGGCGATAAGGTCATCGGTATTCACGGAAGGCCGCGGAACAGCCGGTGCCGGCGCGGCGGCCCCACCGGGCGCGCTGATCTTGCCCGAGGCCGCGCCACCCGCGCGAATGATCTGCACATATCCCTGCCGCGAGTCGCGGCTGGTCAGGATCGATACCGCCCCGCCGTCTTCGGAAACGGCCGAAATGAAGTGAAAAGCGGTCAGGTCGACGAACATCTCCGGAGCAGGCAGGACCAGCGTGGCAAAACGGAAATCGAACCCGCCGCAGGCCCGCGCCCGGCAATCCAGCAGGATTTCGAACCCGTCGGCCACAAGCGCGTCGCGCAATGGCTTTGCCAGCTGGAAAGGAGAGGCGGCGTTATCCGGAATGTGCCAGGCCGCCACCTCGACCCGCCCTTCGACGCGGCGCACCGGCAGCTGCCCCCGCGCCCAGGCGCCGGTCGGCAAGGCATAGGCGCCCGGATCCTGCACGGTCGAGAAGCTCTGTCGCGCGCCTGCGGGCAGCGTCAGTTCAGCCGCGCCGACGTCAAAGGCCCACAGCGCCAGCAGAAGCCCGGAGAGGCTACCGCGCCAGCGCGTGGTATTCATCATTGGGCCGCATGTCGGTTGCGCTGGCCACGCGGTTCGTCATGTTGAAGAACCCCGCAACATTGGCGATGTCCCAGATGTCCCGGTCCGAAAAGCCCGCATCGCGCAGCGCCTCGCGGTCATATTCGGCAATCTCGGACGAGGCCTTGGTCATCTTCTCGGCAAAGCCCAGCATCGCTCGGTGGCGGTGGCTGAGATCGGCGACCCGCCAGTTCATCACCAGCATCTCACCCAGCTTGGGATCTTCGGACAACTGGCGCACCGCGGCGCCGTGCGCGGTGAGGCAATAAAAGCAGCGATTGACCGCGGACACCACGACAGCGATCATCTCGCGTTCCAGCTTGCTCAGCCTGCTGTCGGCCAGCATCAGGTCGTTGTACATCGCCGTGAAGGCGTTCAGCTTGTCGATGTCAAAGGCATAGGCGCGCAGCACGTTCGGCACCATGCCCAGCTTTTCCTGGCAGATGTCGAAATACTTTTGCGTGGCCTCGGGCAGCGGATCGGCCATGGGCAGGTTGAGCGCGGTGGGAAGGCTGTCTGTCACGTGTCCTCGCTATCGTCATCTGCATCGAGCGTCCGGTAATGGTAGTGCCCGACGACCTGCATCTTCAAGCCGGTATAAAGCGCGATCGCGGCGGCGTTTTCCGAGGTCGCCGCAAGGGCGATCTCCGTCGCGCCCTGCTGTTCCGCCCAAAGCGCGGCACAGCGCATCATCCAGCCGCCCAGCCCCTTTTGCCGGTGTTCGGGCAAGATTTCCAGCGCATGCACCATGGCGATACCGTCATGAATGGCGCAAAACCCGGCACCTGCCGGCCGATCTGACACCCGCCCGAACAGGCCCGTCTTGGGGCCCTTGACGCGGTTCATGACCCGCAGGCGCGCCGGTCCGATCCCGCCGTCGGCCCAGATCTCACGCATGATGGCCAGCGGCTCCCAGATGGCAAAGGCGGTGACGCGGGGCAGGCGCAGATCGGTCAACTCGCCAATCGGCGCCGACCATATCTGCACCGGATCGACCTTGCCATAGCCGCGTGCGGCAAGGGCCGTATCCAGCGCCCCGTCCTCCGGCCTGATCATGAACAGCGGCGTTTGTCCCATCAGGCGCATGGCACGTTCGGCCGCCGATAGGTCATCCTCGCGCCAGTCACCCGCGGCGGTGGCCGCCGAAACGCGCTTGCCGCCGCCGCGACCCTCGCGCAGCAGCCACGGCCCCGCCCGCACCTGCGCGGCGGCGGGCCACGTGGCGTCTATGGCGTCGAAGTACCGGGTCGGGTCGGCGGTCATTTCAGGGCCGGAATGCTGCATCACGCCCCTGTTATGGCCGTTGCCCCGCAGGCTGTCCATGCGGCAGGCGCGCGTAGGGCGCGTCAGTGCGCCATCGCCTCGGGGAAAAGCGCCGCCAGTTCCGAAATGGCGGCATCGATCTGGCTGCCATCAGTGCCCCGGATCACCACGTTTGCCCCAAAGACCCCGTTGCGCTGAAAGGGGTAGGAGCCGATCGACAGATCGGGAAACCGTGCGGCCACCTCGGCCAGCGGTCCGGCAATCTCACCCTCGCCGCGCTCGATCCGCAGGCTCTGCGACAAAAGCGGCTGACCGCCGGTCATATGGGGCAGGACGCTGCTGACCATGGCCTGAAAGACCGAAGGAACGCCCGCCATCACATGCACGTTCTCCAGCGTGAAACCGGGTGCGGCAGACACCGGGTTTTCGATCAGCGCGGCCCCGTCCGGAATGCGCGCCATGCGCAACCGCGCCTCGTTCAACTCGCTGCCGGTGCGGTCATAATGCTCCTGCAGGATGGCGCGGGCGTCGTCGCGGATGCTGATCGCCACGCCAAAGGCCTCGGCCACGCAGGGGGCGGTGATGTCGTCATGGGTCGGCCCGATGCCGCCCGAGGTGACGACATGATCGTAGGAACCCCGCAGGGCATTGATCGCCGCGATGATGGCCGCGCGGTCATCGCTGACGATACGCACCTCTCGCAGGTCGATCCCGTGCTTGGTGAATTCCTGCGCCAGGTAATGCATGTTGGAGTCTCGGGTCCGGCCGGACAGGATCTCGTCCCCGATGACCAGCATGGCGGCGGTTGGATTGGGCATGGCGCAGGCTCCTTGGCGTTGACGGCCCTGCACGGTATAGGCCCCCACCATGCGCTTTCAAACCCCTCTCGTCCCCGCCACCCTGATCCGCCGCTACAAGAGGTTCCTCGCCGACTGCCTGCTGGAGGACGGGCGCGAAGTGACGGCCCATGTGGCAAACCCCGGCTCCATGCTGGGGTTGAAGGACGAAGGCCAACGCATCTGGCTGGAACCGAACGACGATCCGAAGAAGAAGCTGAAGTGGGCCTGGCGGCTGGTGGAACACCCGGGCGGGCATTTCACCGGGGTGGACACCGGGGCCGCGAACCGGGTGCTGAAAACCGCCCTGATGGCCGGAGAGGTCGCAGGGCTGGATGGATATGACATCGTCCGGCCAGAGGTGAAATACGGCACCAACAGCCGGATCGATTTCCTTCTGACAGGCGCGGGTCGCGCGGATTGTTATGTCGAGGTGAAATCCGTCACCCTGTCGCGCCAATCTGGCCTTGCTGAATTTCCCGACAGCGTGACGGCGCGCGGCACGAAACATCTGACAGAACTGGCAGAGATGGCGGGGCAGGGGCACCGGGCGGTCATGCTCTACCTCGTTCAGCGGACCGATTGCAGCCGGGTCACATTGGCCACGGACATCGACCCCGCCTATGGCGACGGTTTCGAATGCGCCCGGGCCGCCGGTGTCGAGGCGATGGCCCTTGGCTGCCGGATCTCGCCAGAGGGTGTCACCCTCGACAGGCCGCTTCCTGTTTCTTTGGGCTGAAAAATACCTCGGGGGTTGCTCTTGTCGCGCCATTGGTCCGAGAGACAATGGCGACGGGGCAGCGTCCCCTCTCTATCAAAAAAAAACGGGGGCCAAGGGCCCCCGTGCAACTGGCTCATTCCCTTCAGCCCTGAAAGGGCCGACCCCTCAGACCTTGAGGTTCGGGATGATCTGCTTCTTGCGGCTCATGATGCCGGGCAGGACCACGGTGTCGCCGGTCACCGTCGCGCCAAAGCTCTTTTCGGCCACGCCCTTCACCAGGTCGTTCGGGACCAGCAGGGTGGCCTCTTCTTTCAGGATGTCCACGACGAACAGCAGGACCTCGTCCACGCCGTCTTCGGCCTGAACGGTCTTGTAGGTTTCCATCAGGCTGTCCTTGCGGCCCAGCGGGATTTCCGGCGCGGTGGTTTCCAGAACGGAGACGCGGAACTTGGTGCCGTCGACTTCGTATTCCTTGCTGTCCATGCGGATCAGTTCGGCGTCGGAGAAGGCCGAGACGTCGGACTTGGCGGCAAACATCTTGGCGGCGAAATCGCTGATATCCAGACCCAGCTCGGCGGCCAGCTTCTGGGCCACGTCCTTGTCATGCTGGGTGGTGGTGGGCGAGCGGAATTCCAGCGTGTCGGACAGGATGCAGGTCAGCGCCGCGCCCTTGATCGCCTCGGGCATCTTGGCGGCGTCGTCACCCATCAGGTCGACCATGATGGTCGCGGTGCAGGCGAGCGGGCGCACGGTGATGTCGATCGGGCCCTTGGTTTCCAGCCCGCCGACCAGCTTGTGGTGGTCGATGATGGCGCGGATGTCGGCGGAATTGATCGAGGCGGGCAGTTCGGCGGGGTTGTTGGTGTCGACGATTACGACAGGGGCGCCTTCGGCCACGTCCTGGATGATGCCGGGCTTTTCCAGCTTCCAGTGGTCCAGCATGAAGGCGGCCTCGGTGTTGGGTTCACCCAGCAGGCAGGGCTGCGCCGCCTCGCCCTTGATTTCGTTGAGGTACCAGGCCCAGATGATCGGGCTGCCGGTGCTGTCGGTGTCGGGCGATTTGTGGCCGAAAACCTGCGTGGTCATGAGAATCCTTCCGGGGTCGATGGTTGCCGAATTTTCGCGCCTCATAGCCCTGCCGGGCCGGTTTGTCACCCCGGCGGGCGGGGGTGCGACCTTGGGGACGGTTTGGGGCGGCCCTGGGGGTGTCCACGCGTGGACAGCTTAGGGGGAATGCAGAATCAAGGGGTTACAGGGACGAATTTACCGATCGTTAGGAAATCGGCGCGGAATGCGCGGGGTCGCGGCGGGCGCATAGCGGCGTTGCGTGCGCGAATCCGCAAGGGGCGGGGCCGCCCAAGAAAAGGATGTGTCCGCTAATCGTGTTGGTTCGCTTCGGTTTCGAGGACACAAGCCAAGCTCTTCCCCTGAAGACCACGGAGGGCACTCATTGCTACACCGCGATTTTCGCCGCTTTCTCGATGCCCTCGACGCGCTGAACCCGGCCCAGATCGAGGATGCCCGGACAAAGATCCGGGACCTCCGGAGAACGACGGAGGCGATTTCGGAGATCGAGGTACGGACAAACCAACAACGCAAGTGCCCGTTCTGCGGCGACGAGCGACGTCAGAAGTGGGTCTGCACACGGACCAAGATCCAGCGTTTCCGATGCGGAGGCTGCCAGAAGACCTATTCAGGCCGAACTGGGAGCGCCATCGGTCGCATCCATCGTCCTGACCTGCTCATGGTCGCGCTGAGGGACATGCTGGGCACCTCTGCGCCGCAGTCGGTGCGCAAGCTTGCGAAGCGGCCCGGGCTCAACAAGTACACGGTCTGGCGGTGGCGGATGCTGGTCTTCTCGATCATCGGCGAAGGTGCTGCGACGGCCTTCTCCGGAATCATCGAGGCGGATGAGACCTACCAACGGGAGTCCGGGAAGGGTTCTCGGTGATGCCGTGCTCTGCTCGGACGGGGTCAACGGCTATTCGAAGCTCGCAACGGCAAGCGGTATTGAGCACTTTGTGGTCGGCAGCAAGCCGGGCACACGTGTCGCCGCGGGCTGCTATCACATCCAGAACGTGAACTCGCTCCACGCCCAATACAACAAGTTCATCAAGCCCTTCTGCGGGCCGGCCACGAAGTACCTCAACGGCTACATTGGTTGGCTGGAGGTGCGGCTGGGAGGGGCGCTAACAGTCGACAAAATATGAACCTCATAGCGCAACTTCGATGCGGTCCGACGTCCGCTCCGAGCCCATACCGCACGGTAAAGCCTCAGATTTGTGAGGCCACGCTTGCCTTGTCGATTACAGACCAGACTCGCCGTATCACTCCCTGCTGGAATTCGTAGAAAACGTTCTCTTCGAAGCGAACTCTTTTTCCATCGACCGGTAGGCCGAAGAGCCGGCCTACCGGTGTGCAATCGAAGGCCAGCCGACTGGCGATCATCGGCGGGTCGCAGGCAAGAATGGCAATATTGAAAGAAAGATCGGGAATCGCACTAAAATCTTGGACGAGCATGTCACGGTAGCCGTCGAGCCCGATAGTGGTTCCATTGTACTCGACTTGGTCGGCAACATAGTGATGCAGCGCATTCCAATCCTGTCCATTCAAGCACGCGATATATTGCCGGTAGGACTCTACAATTTCGTCTCGCGTCATTGGTCCACCTCTAAGCTCGATCTCATTGACTTCTACGGGACCTCCTGCCCGAGCACCAGAATGTCCGCTCCGTCCGCATTGCCGACCAACACGCTTTGCGGACACCCCCAAAAAGAAAGCGGCGGACCGATGGGTCCGCCGCTGGTCGGCGGGGTAAACCCCGCCCTACGGTATGCCCGGATCAGAGGCCGGGGTAGATCGGGAACTGGGCGCAGAGCGCCTCGACCTCGGCGCGGACCTTGGCCTCGACCTCGGCGTTGCCCTCCTCACCATTGGCGGCAAGGCCATCGACGACCTCGATGATCCAGTCTGCGATCTGGCGGAACTCTGCCTCGCCGAAACCGCGCGTGGTGCCGGCGGGCGAGCCGAGGCGAATGCCGCTGGTCACGGTGGGCTTTTCCGGGTCGAAAGGCACGCCGTTCTTGTTGCAGGTGATATGCGCGCGGCCCAGCGCCTTTTCGGTGGCGTTGCCCTTGACGCCCTTGGGGCGCAGGTCAACCAGCACCACATGGGTGTCGGTGCCGTGGGTCACGGTGTCCAGACCGCCCTTGATCAACTGATCCGAGAGCGCCTGCGCGTTCTTGATGACGTTCTGCGCATAGGTCTTGAACTCGGGGCGCAGCGCCTCGCCAAAGGCCACGGCCTTGCCCGCGATGACATGCATCAGGGGGCCGCCCTGAATACCCGGGAAGATGGCCGAGTTGACCTTTTTGGCGATGGTCTCGTCATTGGTCAGGATCATGCCGCCGCGCGGACCGCGCAGGGTCTTGTGCGTGGTGGTGGTGGCCACATGCGCGTGCGGGAAGGGCGAGGGGTGTTCGCCTGCCGCGACCAGACCGGCAAAGTGGGCCATGTCCACGTGCAGGTAGGCGCCGACCATATCGGCGATCTCGCGCATCCGCTTGAAATCGATCTGGCGCGGGATGGCGGAGCCGCCCGCGATGATCAGCTTGGGCTGGTGCTCTTTCGCCAGCGCCTCGACCTGATCGTAGTCCAGCATGTTGTCCTGCTTGCGCACGCCGTACTGCACGGCGTTGAACCATTTGCCGGACTGGTTCGGCTTGGCTCCGTGGGTCAGGTGGCCACCGGCGTCGAGGCTCATGCCGAGGATGGTGTCGCCGGGCTGGATCAGCGCCTGATAGACACCCTGGTTGGCCTGAGAACCGGAGTTGGGCTGCACGTTGGCGTATTCGCAGCCGAAGAGCTGCTTGGCGCGTTCGATGGCGAGGTTTTCGGCCACGTCGACCCAGTCACAGCCGCCGTAGTAGCGCCGGCCCGGATAACCTTCGGCGTATTTGTTGGTCAGGACAGAGCCCTGTGCCTCCATCACGGCGCGGGAGACGATATTTTCCGAGGCGATCAGTTCGATCTCGTCGCGCTGGCGACCGAGTTCGCCGGTGATCGAGGCATAGAGTTCGGGATCGCGGGAGGAGAGCGACTCGGTAAAGAAACCGTCGTCGCGATGAGGGGCGTTCATGGCGCTGCTCCTTAGGATTCGATTTGGCGGTTTCGTATCGGAAACCGCCCGGGCGTCAAAGAACCTAAAGCGACGCAGTTGAGAATTCCAGCGGCATAGGGGCCGCAGCACTGGCCCTGAGAGGGAACATGTGCTTCCATCCGCCCCGAATGAAGACGACAGGAAACCCCCGATGACATTGAGGATCGCGTTTTGTGCGTCGCGTGCGCCGATTGCGCAGGCGGCCCGGGCCGGGCTGACGCGCCGCTATGGCGACCATGCAGAGCAGGGCGCGGACGTGATCGTGGCGCTGGGCGGGGACGGTTTCATGCTGCACACCCTGCACCGGACGCAGGAGCTGGAAGTGCCGGTCTATGGCATGAACCGGGGCACCGTGGGCTTTCTGATGAACGAATATTCGGAACACGGGCTGGTGGAGCGGTTGCAGGCGGCCGAGGAGGCGGTGATCAACCCGCTGGCGATGCGCGCGATCTGTGCCAAGGGGCATGAGCACCGGGCGCTGGCGATCAACGAGGTCTCCCTGCACCGCAGCGGGTCGCAGGCGGCGCGGTTGCGGATCAGCGTGGATGGCAAGGTGCGGATGACGGAACTGGTCTGCGACGGGGCGCTGGTGTCGACGCCCGCCGGATCGACGGCCTACAATTACTCGGCCCACGGGCCGATCCTGCCGATTGGCGCGGATGTGCTGGCGCTGACGCCGGTGGCCGCCTTTCGGCCCCGGCGCTGGCGCGGGGCCTTGCTGCCCAAGTCGGCGGAAGTGAGTTTCGAGGTGCTGGAACCCGAAAAGCGGCCCGTCATGGCAGAGGCGGACGGCGATGCGGTGCGCGACGTGGTGGCGGTGCATATCCGGTCCGAGCCGGAGGTGGTGCACCGGGTGCTGTTCGATCCGGGCCACGGGCTGGAAGAGCGGCTGATCCGCGAGCAGTTCGTCTGACGGACGGGGCGGGGTCGGACGCTGTTTGCCTTCGGCAACGGGGCTGCGCCCGTTCGGCCCTCCAACCGTCCCCCGGACGGTTGGTCCGGCAAGCCGGAATCGTGCCTCACCCACGCCCACCGTCCCTTGACCGCGCGTGGCGCGGTCAACGCTCTTGCCCGACTCAGGGGGGAATGCGCAGGCTGCTTTTGTCGGGCCTTTGCGGGGCCCTTTTGCCGGGAGGATTTCATGATCAATTTGAAGCGGAGTTTGCTTGTGGGCGGTCTGGCCTTGCTGCCGCTGTCGCAGGCGTGGGCGGAGTGCGCCACCGAGGCGGCCATCGAGGCCTTTGTTGCCGATCATCTGGCCAAGGTGCCGACCGTGGCGCTGGTGCCCGGGGGCACGATGGAGGATGCGCGCTGTACGCAGGACATGCTGGTCGAGGCGCTGTCCGCGCATCTGGGGCCGTTGGTGGGCTACAAGGCCGGGCTGACCAGCAAACCGGCGCAGGAACGCTTTGGCGTGACCGAGCCGGTGGGCGGGGTGCTGTACCGCGACATGCTGTTGGAAGACGGGGCCGAGGTGCCCGCGCAGTTCGGGGCGATCCCGTTGTTCGAGGCGGATCTGATCCTGGTCGTGGGCGATGACGCCATCAACGGCGCGACCACGGCGGAAGAGGCGATCGGTTTTATCTCTGGCGTGCGGCCGTTCATCGAACTGCCGGACCTGACCTTCAAGAAGGGAGAGCCGATCAACGGGGTGACGCTGACGGCGATTGGCGTGGCGCCGCGTCTGGGTGTGCTGGGGGCGGAGATCCCGGTGGACGACCCGGCGACGATGCTGGCCGCGCTGGCGGCGATGCAGGTCACGGTGCGCGCGGCGGATGGCACCGTGCTGGCAGAGGCGCCGGGGGCGGCGGTGCTGGGCAATCCGGTGAATTCCGTGCTGTGGCTGATGTCGGCGGGCTATCTGCTGAAGGCGGGCGACCTGATTTCGGTCGGCTCCATCGGGCCGCTGTTGCCGCCGGCCAAGGCCGGGGGCGGTGCGACGGTCAGCTATGTCGGGCTGCCGGGCGATCCGGAGGTGTCGGTGGTCTTTACCGAATGAGAAAAAGGGCCGCCCCGGGGCGGCCCTTTCCGGTTCCGGGGCCTTCGCCTCAGAGCTTGATGCGGAAGAGCGCGAAGCCATCCGCGCCGTCGCCTGCGTCCTCGATGGTCACGGCCTGAACGTCGTCGATGAAATCGCGGGCCTTGGGGCCGGTTTCGAAGACGACGGTGGTGCCTTCCATCGGCTTGAACTTCCAGTTGGCATCCGCCGCCGGGTTGATGGTGCCCTGTTCGACGATGTAGCGCACGATCACGTCGCGGTTGGTGTCGGGGGCCTCGAAGATGATGGTGTCGCCTTTGGCGCCTGGGAAGTCACCGCCGCCCGAAGCGCGGTAGTTGTTGGTGGCGATGATGAATTCCATGTCATCGGTCACCGGCTGGCCGTTGTATTGCAGATCGACGATGCGGTTGGCGTCGGGGTTTTCCGGCTCTCCCTTGGGGCCGTACCGGGACGGCTGGCTGAGGTCGATCTGGTAGGTGACGCCGTCGATCACGTCGAAGTTGTAGGACGGGAAGGCCGGGTTCAGCAGCGGTGCGTCCTGTGCGCCGGCATCGACCTGATTGAACATGCCGGCGGAGCGTTCCAGCCAGTCCTTGACCTGCGCGCCGGTCACTTTCACCGCGCGCACGGTGTTGGGATAGAGATACAGGTCGGCGACGTTCTTGATCGCCACCGCGCCGGGGGCGACATCGGTGTAATACTCTGGCCCGCCACGGCCACCAGCCTTGAACGGCGCGGCGGCGGAGAGGATGGGCAGGCCCTCATACTCGGTGCCCTGCATCATCTGTTCGATGTACCATTTCTGAGCGATGGACACGATCTGGACCGAGGGATCATCGGCCACCAGCGCAAAGTAGCTGTGCAGCGGGGCCGAGGTTTGCCCCACGGCGCGGCGGACATAGGCCAGCGTTTCGTCGTGGTCCTTTTGCGTGGCGTCGATCACCGGCTGATAATCCTCGACCAGCGCGGTGTAGCTGCGGTCCTCGTTGCGTTTTGAGATCGGGCGCGCCTCTGAGGTGGTGGAGACCACGCGCCATGTGTTGCCGTCACGTTCCAGAAGCAGGTCGATCAGACCCATGTGCGAGCCCCAGAACCCGCCCATGACGGCGGGTTTGCCGTGGATCGTGCCCGCATCCACGTCGACGCCCGCGTAATCCGCATAGGTGGGCGAGGGGAAGACAAGGTGCGAGTGGCCGGTCATGAGCGCGTCAATGCCCTCAACCTCGGCCAGCGGCACAGAAGCGTTTTCCATGCCGTCCACATGGTCGGCAGAGCCGATGCCCGAGTGCGACAGCGCGATGATGATTTCCGCGCCCTGTTCCAGCATTTCCGGCACGTAGGCGCGGGCGGTTTCGACGATGTCGCGCGCCTCTACGTTGCCTTCCAGATGCTTGCGGTCCCAGTTCATGACCTGCGGCGGGGTAAAGCCGATGATGCCGACCTTGATCGCGTGGCTTTCGCCTGCGCCGTCCGTCAGCATCCGGTCGAGGATGACATAGGGCTTGAACAGCGTTTCATCCTCACGCGGGGTCGCGCCTTTGGTCTTGGCGATGTTGGCCAGAACCACCGGGAAATCCGCGCCCGCCATGGATTTCATCAGGAAATCGAGGCCGTAGTTGAATTCATGGTTGCCGATGGTGGCGGCGTCGAAGCCGACGGTGTTCATGGCGGTCACGATGGGGTGCATGTCCCCCTCCTTCATGCCGCGCTCATAGGCGATGTAATCGCCCATCGGGTTGCCCTGCAGAAAGTCGCCGTTGTCGACCAGCAGCGAATTTGTCGCCTCGGCGCGGATACCGTCGATGATCGAAGCCGTGCGCGACAGGCCCACGGTGTCGCGCGGGCGGTCGGCGTAATAGTCATAGGGATGGACATGCACGTGGATGTCCGTCGTCTCCATGATGCGGAGATGCGCCTGATTGGTGGCTGCGCGGGCCGAATAGGGGTGAAGCGTAATCAAGGCGGTTCCGGCAGCGGTGCCAGCAAGGAACTGGCGCCGGTTGAGTGGAGTGTTTTTGTTTCTTGTCATGGTTTTTCTCGCCGGTCATGGGTTGGGGTGAAAATACAGGTGTTTTTGCACAGGGCTGTGACGCTCTTGCCGATGATACCACAACGTTAGGACAATTTTCATGATCGCGGAATGGGTTTGCATCCCCCGACAAGGCAAGAGAATGTCTGCCCGCGACAAGAAGGACAGGAGCGGCGCGGATGCGACATGCAGAGCAGGTGACTTTCGGGGGATCGGGGCTGGACCGCGCGGCGGAACTGCGCGGCGACATTCCGGCCCTTGCCGCGGCGATGCAGGACGCCCGGGCGCGGACGGTTCTGATCTGGCGCGGCAAGCCGCTGGTCAAGGGGGAGGGCGCGCTGGACCTGCTGCGGCTGCCACTGACCCATCCGCTGTTGGCAGAGGCGGGTGTGCCGCCGATCCTGCTGGGCCGCGAAGACGGGGCGGCGCTGTTCTGTCATGACATTTCCGGCTGGACTCCGCCGGATTTCGACGCCGAGGCGCAGGCGTCCTTTCTGGACCCCAGCGAATACAGCCACCCCGCCTGTCCCGAGGGGCGGTTTGCGGAACTGCGCCGGATCATGACCCGGCTGTCGGCGCGCGACGCCGAACTGGCGGCGACGGGCAAGGCGATGTTCGGCTGGCACGCCACGCACGGGTTCTGCGCGAAATGCGGCGCGGTCAGCGAGATGCATCAGGCGGGCTGGACCCGCATCTGCCCGGCCTGTGGCGCGCATCATTTCCCGCGCACCGACCCGGTGGTGATCATGCTGATCACGCGGGGCAACAAGTGCCTTCTGGGCCGGTCGCCCGGTTGGCCCGACGGGATGTATTCCTGCCTTGCCGGGTTTGTCGAACCGGGAGAGACCATAGAGGCGGCGGTGCGCCGCGAGGTCTTCGAAGAGGCCGGTGTGCGGGTGGGGCCGGTGCATTACCTGGCCAGCCAGCCCTGGGCCTTTCCATCGTCGCTGATGTTCGGCTGTCACGGTGTCGCCGAAACCGAGGACATCCGCATCGACCCCAACGAGCTGGAAGACGCCATCTGGGTCACGCGCGAAGAGGCGGCAGAGGCGTCGGCGGGCCTGCGCGAGGGGCTGATGCCCGCCAGAAAAGGTGCAATTGCACATTTCATGTTGCGCAACTGGATGGCGGACAGATTGGATTGAAGCCGATCTTGCGCTAAGGTTCCCGCAAACAACAACACGGCGAGATCGGGCACATGGAACTGAAGGCAAGCGAAGATATCGAGGCATCGCAGGATCAGGTCTTTGCGGCGCTGTCGGATTTCGACATGATCGAACGGCAGGCCCTGCGGCGCGGCGTCGATATCATGCGCATGGGCGAAGTCACCGGCGCGGGCATGGCGTGGCGGGCCAAGTTCACCTTTCGCGGCAAGAAACGTGAGGCCGAGGTGCGGCTTGTCACTTTTGACGCGCCCGACCGGATGACCTTTCACAGCGTGTCGGGTGGGTTGGAGACGGATCTTGAGATCGATGTGGTGGCGCTGTCGCGCAACCGGACGCGGATCAACATGGTGTCGGTCATGCATCCCAAGACCCTGTCGGCGCGGCTGTTGGTGCAGTCGCTGAAGCTGGCCAAGGGGGGCGTGGAAAAGCGGTTCCGCCGCAAGATGGCTGAACTGGCCACCGGGTTGGAAACGCGGCTGCGTGGCGTGGCCTGACCCCAAGCGGGGCGTTGCAGCGCGGGCGGGGAACGCTAGATTGCAGTCAGAGCATTTGCGCATCCGAAGGAACGCCCGCATGAAACACCTGATTGCCGCGCTGGCGCTGCTGGCGGCGCCCGTGCAGGCGCATGAATTCTGGATCGAACCGCAGGTCTTTGAGGTGCCGACAGGGGCGCCGGTTGTCGCGACGATCCATGTGGGGAGCGAGCTGAAGGGCGCGGCCTACAGCTATAACCCGCGCAACTTCACCCGCTTTGACATCGTTACTGACGCCGGGGTGCAGCCGGTCGAGGGGCGGCTTGGTGATCGTCCGGCACTGGACATGGTGCCGGAGGGGACGGGGCTGGCGACCATCGTGCATGTGACGCGCGATTACAGCCTGACCTATCGCGAGTGGGAAAAATTCACCAACTTCTGCGAGCACAAGGATTTCGAATGGGCCATCGACCGGCATCTGGAGCGCGGTCTGGGTCAGGAGATTGTGCATGAGCGCTATTCGCGTCACGCCAAGAGCCTTGTCGCGCTGGGTGACGGGGCGGGGGCGGACCGAGAGGTCGGCCTGCTGACCGAGATCGTGGCCGAGGCGAATCCCTACACCGATGACCTGTCGGACGGGTTTCCCGTGCGTGTGCTGTACGAAGGCGCACCGCGCGCCGATGTGCAGGTGGAACTGTTCGAAAAGACGCCCGAGGGCGATGTGGCGATCCGGCTTTACCGTACGGATGCCGAGGGGCGGGCCGTGGTCGAGGTGACGCCGGGCAATTTTTACCTCGTGGACAGCGTGGTGATGCGCGATCTCGACGTGGTCGAGGAAAAGGACCCGGCGTGGGAGAGCCTCTGGGCCTCTTTGACCTTTCAGGTGCCGGAATGAGCCTGATCGACGATCTGCGCGGGGTGCTGGGCGATGGTGACCTGCTGACCGGAGAGGACATGGGCGCGTGGTCGCGCGACTGGACCGGGCAGTATACGTGGGAGCCGCTTTGCGTGGTGCGGCCGCGATCCACGCAACAGGTCTCGGCGGTGTTGCGGCTGGCGAATGAGGCGCGGGTGCCGGTGGTGCCGGTGTCCGGCAACACCGGGTTGTCGGGCGGCAGCTATGGCGCGGGGGCGGTGATGCTCTCGCTGGACCGGATGAACGCCATTCAGGAACTGCGCGCGGGTGCGCGACTGGCCGTGGTCGAGGCCGGTGTGATCCTGAGCGACCTGCACGCGGCAGCAGAGGCGGAGGGGCTGAATTTCCCGATGACCTTCGGCGCCAAGGGATCGGCCCGGATCGGCGGGTTGCTGGCGATGAACGCGGGCGGGTCCAACGTGCTGCGCTATGGCAATACGCGCGATCTGGTGCTGGGGCTGGAGGCGGTGATGGCCGATGGGCGGGTCGTCGACCTGATGTCGGAACTGCACAAGAACAACACCGGCTATGACCTGCGGCACCTGCTGATCGGGTCTGAGGGGACGCTGGGCGTGATCACGCGGGCGGTGCTGAAACTGGTGCCGCAGCCGCGCGCCTTTGCCACCGCGATGGTGGCGGCAGAGTCCGTGGCTGGCGCGCTGGAGGTGCTGTACCAGTTGCAGGATGCCACCGGCGGCGCGGTCGAGGCCTTTGAATACATGCCGGGCGCTTATCTGCGGGCCTATCAGGAAATGCATCCCGGCACCCGCCCGCCCTTTGACCGCGAACATGCGGTCAACATCCTTGTCGAACTGGGCGCAACCGCGCCGCGCGATGTGACCCCGGGGCCGAACGGGGCGGTGCCGCTGGCCGAATATCTGGAAGAGGTGCTTGCCTCTATGATGGAGGAGGGCGCGGTTCTGGACGCCGTTGTGGCCCAGACCGGGGCACAACGCACCGGGATGTGGGCGCTGCGCGAGGCGGCAGCCGAACTGGCCTATGCCCGGCCGCATGTGCTGGTCAACGATGTCTCTGTGCCGTTGGACAAGGTTGGCATCTTTCTGGACCGGGCGGACAGTGTGCTTACGGGGATTGATCCCGGCGCGCGGACCTCTGTGGTGGCGCATCTGGGCGACGGGAACGTGCATTATACCGTGCAGTTGTGCGATCCCGGGGCAAAGGATGCGGTGATGGAAGCGGTCGAGGATGTGGTCCTGTCGCTGGGTGGCTCGTTCTCTGCCGAGCACGGCATCGGATTGAGCAAACGCCCGTCGATGGCGCGGCGCAAGGATGCGGTGGCCTTGGACATGATGCGCGCAATCAAGCAGGCGCTGGACCCGAACGGCATCCTGAACCCCGGCAAGGTCCTGCCGGACTGAGGCCTATTGGAAGAATCCGCAGGCGCTGGTCGAGACGTGCAGCCAGCCGCCGGATCCCGGCGGTCCGGTGATCGACTCGGCGGTCAGCCGGTGACGGACGACGACGCATTGCCCCCGTGACATCACGAAAATCTCGGGACCGATGTGATACCCCTCCGCGTCTTCGCTCAGGTTGCGGAACCGGACGGCGGAATTGGCCTGAAGGATGTCTCCGCGCGATATGTTCTCATACCGGCGGGGCCCGTGTTTGATCAGGAAAAGCTGCCCGTCCTTGGTCAGGTCATCCTCCGGGCCGGTTTCGTAATAGACCGCGCCGGAGATGCCGTAGAGATAGCCATATCCCAGCTTGATATAGCTGGCGACGCCGGGGACGGCGTGGCCGACGGCGACAGTAACCGCCACCGCCCCGGCCAATGACACAAAGGTATTCGAAATCTCGACCAGCCGGGTCCACATAGTCGCGCGCGCCTCCCTTTGTGCCACCATAGGGAGAGCGGCGCGTCGGGGTCCAGTGTGTTACGCGTCGCGCTGGGCAATCCAGTCGTGGTCCGGGTGGTTCTTGAAGCGCCATTTGCGCAGCGGGCCGGCCATGACGTTGAGATAGTACATTTCGTACCCGTAGGGGGCGGCGCAGGGGTGGTGGCCCTTGGGCACCAGAGTCACGTCATGGTCAGAGACGGACATGGTGACGTCCAATGTGCCGTCCTCGGTAAAGACCCGCTGATGACCGTAGCCCTGCGCCGGGTTCAGGCGGTGGTAATAGGTCTCTTCGAGGTAGGTCATGTTGGGATAGTCATCCTCGTCATGACGGTGCGGCGGGTAGGAGGACCAGTGCCCTTGCGGGGTGTAGACCTCTGTCACCAAGAGCGATGAGGCCACATCGCGCTCTTCCATCGCGATGGGATGGATGTAGCGGGTGTTCGATCCCTTGCCGCGCTCGACAAGGTCGATCCCGTCAGGACCGATCTGTGCCGCCGGGTACTCGGCGGTGGCAGGTGCGGTGCAGACCGCAAGCGTGCAGTCGGTGGTGGCCACGGCGGACCAGTCCGCGCCTTTGGGGATGTAGACCGCGTGCGGCGGGATGCGGTCGAAGACGCTCATCCGCTCGCCCAATTCGCCGAACTCCTTGCCCGCGCCGCTGATCTGCGCCTTGCCTTCGACCAGAACAAGGATCGCCTCAAGGTCGCCGGTGGCGCCCCTGGCCGTGTCCCCCGGCGCGAGGCGCCAGAGATCGAAACCGACGTAAGCCCATTCCGGGCTTTCCGGGGTGCGGGCGTTTTCGATGGTGATGTCCTGCACCTTGCCAGTGGTGCCGGAGGGTTTGCGGAGAAGCAGGGTCATGTGTCTGTCCTTGGGGTTCGGGCCTTGGGGGGCGCGCCTTGGGCTCAGGGCTGGCGGCGGGCGTTCTGTTCGTCCAGCGCCTGCGCGAAGGCATCGGGAGAGAAGCCTTCGGAGAGGGCGCGATGGAACAGCGCGGCTTGCGTTTCGGGGGCAAGGCCGCCCAGCGGTGGATCGTTGTCCAGATTGGTGGGGAAGGAATAGCCTTCGGCCGCGGCGGCCACGGCGGCGGCCGTGGTGCCGGTGTCAAGCTGACCCGACCTGCGCAGTTGCTGCACGGCGGGATATAGCACGCGGCACATGGCGGTGCGGTCTATCGTTTCCATCGCGCGGCCAAAGGCCGAGGAGATCTGCAACAGGTTGGCCATGCGCTGAATATCCTTGCTGCGGTTTTCCCCCGCGCCGTGGAACAGCGCCGGGTTGAAGAACACCGCGTCACCCTTTTGCAGCGGCAGTTGGATGCAGTGTTCCTCGAAGTATTCGCGGAAATCGTCGCGGCGGTAGGCCATGTAGCCGGGCCGGAAGAGTTGCGAGAAGGGCAAGAGCTTGGTCGGGCCGCTTTCGATGGGCATGTCGCAATGGGCCACCGCCCCTTGCAGGGTCATGACCGCCGAGAGGTCATGCACATGCGCCGGGAAGCGGGCGGCCACCTCGGCGGTCTGAAAGCCAAGGTGATAGTCGCGGTGCGCGGTTTGGGCCTGTCCGCCGGGGCGGACAAGGTTCACCTGCGCGGTCATCTGGTAATAGGGGCCAAGCCATGCCTCGCAGACCGCAGCGAGCGCCGTGTTGCCGTAATAGAGCGCGAAGGCCTGCGGGTCCTCGATGCAGTGTTTCTGCAGTGCGTTCCAGATGCGGGCATTGGCGCCCGCCTTGGCGAAATGATCTCCCGCCCCTTTGCCCGCCGCCTGTTCGCGGTCGATGATGCGGTCAAAGATCTCGGTCGCGGCGTCGATGGGGGCGGTATCGGAATAGGCCGACTTGAGCGCGAGGACACCGGAGGATTTGCCCAGCACATGCCCCCATTCCGCCAAGAGTTCCTGACGCTGCGCCGTATCGTTCAGCACCGGCTGCAGGGCGGGGATGTCGTAGACTGGGACGTTCTTTTCGACCGAGGCAGCGAACCGCAGATCGGAGACGGCCAGCGTCTGGCTGGTCAGTTGCGCGAATTCCGCCAGGTCACAGGCGGTCATGTCGAAATAGGCGGTGTCTTTCATGGCTCTTCTCCCTGATCGTCTTGTTTGTGTCTTTCGCGGATCGCCTCTGCGTCGAAGGCGACAAAGAACTGGTGCGCGCAGTAGAGACCGCTCGCACCAAAGAGCAGGGCCCAGCCGGGGTTTCCGCCGATCAGTTCGACCAGAGCCCAGCCAAGGGCGAGCACCACGACAACGATCCGCCGCCAGAGCGGCAGGAAGAACGGATGCTGTATGTCGAAGGTGCTCTTGAGGCTCATGGCATCAGGCCTCGATGGTCAGGCCGGCCTTGGCGCAGACCTGCAGGATATGCTGATAGCCCTTTTCGGAGTATTCGTAGGGCGGGGCCTTGGCCGGGTCCTGTTCGGCCTCGACCACGATCCAGCCGTTGTAATCCATCGCGTTGAGCTTGTCCGCGACGGCCTGAAAATCGATGCAGCCGTCGCCGGGCACGGTGAAGGCGCCCGCGATCACGGCATCAAGAAAGCTGCGGTCGTTTGCGCGCACGTCTTTGACCACCGCGGGGCGAATGTCCTTGAAGTGGACGTGGCGGACGCGGTGCGACCAGCGGTCCAGCGTTGCCATGACGTCACCGCCGCCGAACAGCAGGTGGCCGGTGTCGAAACACAGGGAGACCGCGTCGGAGGATCCCTCCATCAGCCAGTTCACGTCGTCCTCATCTTCGATGATCGAGCCCATGTGGTGATGATAGGCCATCGGCATGCCCTGATCCGCCATCCACTTGGCAAGTTCGGAGAGCTTGGCCGCGTAGGCCTGGACCTCGTCTTTGGACAGCTTGGGGCGGTTGTTGACCGGAGTGCCCTGCTGGCCCTGTACGGTGTTCGAGCATTCGGCATAGACGATGACCGGGCTGTTCAGGGCGACGAACTGTTCAACCTGCTGGCGCACGGCCTCGATTTCATTCTGAACGTCGTTGACCAGCAGATTGCCCGAGCACCAGCCGCCGCAGAGCGCGATGTCGTATTTTTCCAGGTAGGCGCGCAGGCCTTCGGTGTCATGCGGCATGCGCTGGCCGCGTTCGACGCCGGTATAGCCGATCTCGCGGCTTTCCTGCAGCGCCTGTTCCATGGTGTAGGCGGCGGTGATGTCGGGCAGGTCGTCGTTCTGCCACGCGATTGGGGAGATCCCGATCTTGACGCTCATGTCAAAGTCTTTCCGTTTGGGGCCAAGGGGTAGGCCGGGCTTCAGCCCGGCACTTGTTATCTGTCAGCTGCGGTCGTTCAGGGCCGCCTCATAGGTCTTGCGGGCTTCTTTCACCTCGTCGCGCGGCGAGACCTCTGGCACGGCCACGTCCCACCAGTGACCGCCGTGCGGCGTGCTGGGGTAGGGATCGGTGTCGATGACCACGACGAAGGGGCCGGTGGCGTCGCGCGCGCGGGTCAGCGCCTCTTCCAGTTCGGCGATGGTCTGAACCTGAACCGCAGCCGCGCCCATGGATGCGGCGTGGGCGGCAAAGTCGATGTTGCTTGCGGCGGCCGAGGAGTGGTCCAGCAGGTTGTTGAACTCGGCCCCGCCGGTGCCCATCTGCAGCCGGTTGATGCAGCCAAAGCCACGGTTGTCGGTGATCACGAGGGTGATCTTGATGCCCATGGCGGCGGCGGTGGCCAGTTCGGAATTGGCCATCATGTAGCTGCCGTCGCCGATCATGCAGATCACGTCGCGGTCGGGCTGGGCCATCTTGATGCCGATGGCGCCGGCGATTTCATAGCCCATGCAGCTGAACCCGTATTCCATGTGATAGGCACCGGGGCGCGGGGCCTTCCACAGCTTGTGCAACTCACCCGGCATGGTGCCGGCGGCGCACATCACCACGGTGTCGGGGCCAGAGGCGCGCTGGACCGCGCCGATCACCTGTTGATCGGTGGGCAGGGAGTTGCCGTCAGCGGGCGCATCGGTCAGGGGATCGACAGAGGCGAACCAGTTCGCCTTGAGCTGCGGCGAGACATCCTCGGCCCGGTAACTGGTCAACTCCAGCGCCAGATCGGTCAGGCCGGTCTTGGCGTCGGATTGCAGCGGCAGCGCGCCGTGTTTGACCGCGTCGTAGGCGTTGACGTTCAGGCTGACCAAGGTGGCGTGTTTGAACACGGTCCACGACCCGGTGGTGAAATCCTGAAACCGGGTGCCGACGCCCAGAACCAGATCCGCCTCGGCGCAGACGGCATTGGCGGAGGCCGCGCCGGTCACCCCGACAGGGCCAAGGTTCAGCGGGTGATCCCATGCCAGCGCCGACTTGCCCGCCTGCGTCTCAACGACAGGGATGTTGTGGGTTTCGGCAAAATCCTGAAGCTCGTGACAGGCGTCCGAGAAATGCACACCGCCACCCGCGACGATGACCGGGCGCTTGGCGGCGCGAAGCTTTTCCACGACGCGGTGCAATTCGTGGTGATCGGGGCGGATGCGGCGCAGGAACCATGTGCGCGGCTCGAAGAAGCTGGCCGGGTAATCATAGGCCTCTGCCTGCACGTCCTGACAGAAGGCCAGCGTGACCGGGCCGCATTGTGCCGGATCGGTCATGGTGGCCAGCGCGCGGGGGAGGGCGGTCAGCAGTTGTTCGGGCCGGGTGATCCGGTCGAAGTAGCGCGACACCGGCCTGAAGCAGTCATTGGCGCTGATCGTGCCGTCCTCAAAATCCTCGACCTGTTGCAGCACCGGATCGGGGCCACGGTTGGCAAAGACGTCACCGGGGACCAGCAGGACCGGCAGGCGGTTCACATGGGCCAGCGCGGCGGCGGTGACCATGTTTGTCGCCCCCGGCCCGATGGAGGAGGTGACCATCATCGCGCGCTTGCGCTGGGACTGCTTGGCAAAGGCGATGGCGGTGTGCGCCATGGTCTGTTCGTTGTGTCCGCGCCATGTGGGGAAGTCGTCCTTGGCCCCATGCAACGCCTCACCCAGACCGGCGACGTTGCCATGGCCGAAGATGGCCCAGCAGCCAGCAAGGAAACGCTCGCCGTCCTCATTCATCTGCGCCGAAAGATAGCGCACCATCGCCTGCGCGGCGGTCAGTCGGATCGTGGTCATTGGGGGCCTCCGCCGGTCATCAGATCAAAGGAAATGGCAAGCGCGCCGGTCAACGAATTCGCGACCGTGCTGGTTTCGCGTGCGTGGTCGAACACCCGCTGGCAGGACAGGGTGTCCGGTCCGTCCAGCCGCGCCGCGATCTTGGCGCGGACGATCCGCATCGGGCTTCCGGCAAGTTCGACTTCGGCATGGACGCTGCCGACGCGGACCGCAGCCGATTGCTCGACCGCGATGTAATGCAGATCGTTCCAAAAGCAGCCGCCCAGCGCCGAGGCCAGCAATTCGGCTCCGTTCAGGCCCAGACCGCTGCCGCCAGCCTTGTCCTGCGGCCTGTCGGCAATGACGGCGTGCCCGGTTTCGGTGCGGCCCAGTCCGGCACCCGTGCCGGAAACCGGGGTAAAGGTAACTCCAACATGTCGGCTCATTTCATGATCCCCCTTGCGGCATCCCAGTAGCCGCAGAGACGGGCGTAATTGTCTTTCATCCGCGCCACGGCCTCTGCGTCCGTGATCGCCCCGGTCATCCAGTTATTTGCCACCTCGGCAAAGATCGTGCGGCCGACGGCAAAGCCTTTGACCAGCGGATATTTGGCGGCGACCTCAAAGCTGTCCTTCAGCGCCGAATCTTCGGACCCCAGACCCAGCACCACGATACCACGGGTGTTGGGATCATTTTCCTCGATCGCGGCCACGGTTTTTTCCCAGGCCCGCGCCGTTGTCATCGGTTCCAGCTTCCACCAGTCGGGATAGACGCCCAGTTCGTAAAAGCGCCGGATCACCTGCGCGGTGGTGTCGTCATCGACGGCACCGGCCTTGGACGGGATCACCTCCAGCAGGAATTCCAGACGGTTGCGGCGGCAGGCGTGGAACAGGCGGGTGACGGTGGCCTCTTGGTCTGCCTTCATCTCTGCCGTGTCGTCGGGGTGGTAGAAGCACAGCACCTTGACCACATGTTCCAGCGGCCATTCGTTCAGGCCCCCATAATCGGGCCCGATTTCGGGTTCGAGCGTCAGGGGGCGCGACCCCGGCCATTCCACCGGGCGGCCAATCCAGAGACCCGAACCCGCCGCCTTGTACAGCGCGTCGCGGCCCAGCCGAGAGTCGCAGAGCAGGCCATAGCCGGGCTGGCCGTTGGAAACCTGAGCGCAGGCCTCAAGGCAGAGTGTCTTGAACGCGCCGATCTTGTCCGGCGTCGCGCCTTGCAGATCCTCCAGCTGCATCCGGTGGTCAAAGGCAAAGACCCGCATGGTAGACCAGTCGCCCTTGCGGTTGGTGGCCCAGTGGACCTGTTCCAACTCCTCGTCCTGACGCAGCGCCTTTACCTTGACGCCCCGGTTGAGGAAGAATTCCAGCTCCGCCCAAGAGGGGTAGGCGGGCGTGCAGCCATGGCGCGAGACGGCAAAGGCCCCGCAGGCGTTGGCGTATTTCAGCGCGGTGGGCCAGTCCTGATCGGTCAGCCAGCCCTTGAGCAGGCCGGACATGAACCCATCGCCCGCGCCAAGGACGTTGAACACCTCGATCGGGAAACCCGGGCCGGACTGGCCGTCGTCAAGGCTGTCGGGGATGTCACCGGTAAAGGCGACTGCGCCCATCGCGCCGCGCTTGCAGACCAGCGTCGCGCCAGACACCCGGCGCACAGCGCGCAGCGCCGCGAGGGTGTCGGTGCTGCCGCCCGCGATGTGAAACTCTTCCTCCGTGCCGACGATCAGGTCAAAGAGGTGCAGCGTGCTTTGCAGTTTCGCGGTCACCTTGTCGGAGGCGATGAACCGGTTTTCGCCGTCGCCGTGGCCGGACAGCCCCCAGAGGTTCGGGCGATAGTCGATGTCCAGCGCGGTCTGCATGCCGTTGGCGCGCGCGATGTTCAGCGCCTTCAGCACCGCGGCCTCTGTACGCGGGTGGCTGAGATGGGTGCCGGTGGCGACGACGGCGCGGGCCTCGGTCACGAAACCTTCGTCGATGTCCTCTTCGCAGAGCGCCATGTCGGCGCAGTTGTCGCGGTAGAAGATCAGCGGAAACTGTTCCTGATCACGGATGCCCAGCAGCACAAGCGCGGTCAGGCGTTCGGGATCGGTGACGATGCCGCGCGTGTCCACGCCTTCCTTTTGCAATTCCTCGGTGATGAACCGGCCCATGTGTTCGTCGCCGACACGGGTGATCAAGGCCGATTTCAGGCCAAGGCGCGCGGTCCCGGCAGCGATATTGGTTGGCGACCCCCCGATGTATTTGTTGAAGCTTGCCATGTCTTCGAGGCGGCCGCCGATCTGCGCGCCGTAGAGATCCACGGAGGATCGGCCAATGGTGATCACATCAAGGGTCTTGCCCATGCCAAACTGCCTTTCCGGAACGTCGATAGGGAACGCGCCACTCTCCTCAGCGTGGCGCGTGTCGGCGCCAAGGTGATCCGGCAGGGGCGGTCTGGTCAATTCCCCATGGAGTGATTCCTTGCATTCATGAGGGATCATGATGGAGCGGAGGGCCGGAACATGGCATGCATGATCGAAACCCTGTCGGCGGGCCAAAACAGGGCTGACAGGTTTCAGACGGATTCGGGCAGGTAGAGATCCGGGCCAAGGAAATGCTGGCCTGCCGCCGCCGTGTCATCCCGTTGGACAGCTTCGGTCATCAGCCGGACGGTCGCCGCGCAGAGCCGCTCCAGCGGGGTTGCGATCGCCATTTCGGCGTAGCGGTCCACAAGGGCGCCGCGCGACTCGGGCGTCAGTTCGTGCAGGATCAGCGCGACCTGCCCCGGCGCGCGGGCCTCGCGCAGGGCGGCGATGGCCCCTTCCATGCCGCCGCCCGCGCAATAAAGACCGCGCAGATCCGGGTGCCGCTGCAAGAGTTCCAGCGTCGCCTCATAGGTCAACTGCCGCGTTTCGAGGTTCACCATCGTGTCGAGCACGGTGAAATCCGGGCTGTATTCGCGGAAATAGCTGCGAAAGCCGGTTTCGCGCAATTCATGCCCGTGCCAGCGATAACCGCCGACAAAAACCGCCAGTTTGCCCGGCCGCGCGGTGGCCTTGAGCATCATATGCGCGGCGATGCGCCCGGCCTTCATGTTGTTGAGCCCGACGTACCCTTGCCGGACGCCCTGCGCGAAATCGTTCAGCAGGGAAAAACAGGGAACGCCCTGTTCCTGCAATTGCATGACGGTGTCGGTGATCTGGACGTGGTTGACGGCAGAGGCGGCGACCGCATGACAGGAACCGGCCAGTTTGGTCATCAGGTCGGCGATGTCGCCGGGGCTTTGCGAGGCCACGAATTCCAGCGACATCTGGCCCCGGATGCCGGGGGCGTTGTTGACGGCGATCTCCATTTCGCGCGCAACCGCCTGCCAGAAATTCTGCCGCCCCTTTGGAAAGACAAAGCCAAAACGCATCTCCGGCAGATCGGCAAACATGCGTTGCCCGATCAGCGCCGCGGCGTGATAGCCGATCCTCTGCGCGGCCTCATAGACACGGCGGGCGGTTTCCTCGCGCACCTTGGCGCGGCCGTTCAGAACGCGATCCACGGTGGCCACGCTGACACCGCTTTCGCGGGCGAGGTCGGTAATGGTCGGGCGTTTGGCCATAACTGGTCCTGCAAGTCTGAGAGAGGTGTTTCCCGCATGATGATGGTTTTTGAAAGATTTCCAATCCCCGATGAGCGGAAACTCTGGGAGGGAGAGATCCCTGTGGGGTAGGCAGGACTGACAGCGGCAGGAGGACGCCATGACGGAACTGGGAATCGGTCTGATCGGAACGGGCTTTATGGGCAAGACCCATGCCCTGGCGTGGCGGGCGGCACGGGCGGTGCTGGGGCGGGATCTGCCGCAGGTTCGGCTGGAGATGCTCTGTGACACGCCCGAGGCCAAAGCGGCAGAGATGGCCGATCAGTTCGGCTTTGCCCGCGCGACCGATGACTGGCGTGCCTTGGTCGCGGATCCGCGCGTGGACGTGGTTTCGATCACCACTCCGAACAACCTGCATCTTGAAATGGCCTGCGCGGCGCTGAAGGCCGGCAAACACGTCTGGTGCGAAAAGCCGATGGCGCTGACCATGGCGGACGCCGAAGAGATGGTCGCCGTGGCGCGCGATGCGGGAACCGTGACCATGGTTGGCTACAACTACATCCGCAATCCGGCCTTCCTGCACGCGAAGAAGCTGATCGACGAAGGCCGGATCGGGCGCGTCGTGCATGTGCGCGGCTGGGTGGATGAGGATTACCAGGCGGATCCGGACCTTGCGTGGACTTGGCGAGCGCGGCTGAAGGATGCCGGGCTGGGCACCCTGGGCGACCTTGGGTGTCACCTTGTATCACTGGTGGTGGGGCTGTGCGGCCCCATCGAAAGCCTTGTCGCCGACACGCAGATCATCCACGCAACCCGGCCCTTGCCGGACGGGTCGGGCCGGGCTGTGGTGGAGAACGAGGATACCGCCACGGCGCTGTTGCGCTTTGCCAGTGGTGCGCATGGATCCATCTCGACCTCACGGTCGGCCTGGGGACGCAAGAACCGGCTGGACTGGGAGGTGCATGGCACCAAGGGCATGATCTGCTTTGCGCAGGAGCGGATGAACGAGTTGCAGTTGTACGTCAACGAAGGGCCGAAGTCCGAACAGGGCTTTCGCACGATCCTGACCAATCCGGAACACGCCCCCTACGGTGCCTTTGTCCCGGCGCCGGGCCACCAGTTGGGGTTCGGCGACCTCAAGACGCTGGAAGCCGGGGACCTGCTGCGCGCGATCCGCGATGGTCGGCCCTGTTTCCCGACGATGCAGGACGCGCTGGGGTTCGAACGGGTCATCCACGCCATTGCCGAAAGCGCCGCACAGGGCTGCGCGCGCGTCACGATTTAGCGGTGTCCTCGGCGGTCTCGGCGGGCGGGTGGATATCCGCCCAGATCGCCTTGGCCACGCGGGGCGGATAGAACAGCGCGTTGGCGCCCAGCCCGGGGGCAACACAGATGAAGTCAAGGTAGGGGCACATCATGGTGCCCGCCTGCAGCGCGTTGCGGTGCGTGTCCATCATCAGGTCCAGCGCACTGGTGCTGCACCCGACCGTCGCGACCGGATGCCCGGTATTCGTCAGCATGTGCACCCGGTAGCCCAGTTGTTGCAGGCGGCGCAGCGCGCCACGGTGTTCGTCGATCTGCCCGCGCTCTGTTTGTTGGCGGGTGGGGCCTTCGAACGCGATGATGGCCGGGCGGGTGCGCGATTGCGCCATCATCTCTGTCACGGTGCGGATGATCCGCCCGTCGAACCCGTCGGTATCGGATTTCAGGACGGTTTCCGGTGTCAACGCCTCGGCAATCTCTTGCGGAGAGATGCGGTCGCCACGGTAGAGTTCGGCCTCCTCGTCCTCCAGCGACGAAGAGCCGGTGCCATGATGCACGGCCAGCCGCACGCGGTTCTGCGCTGCGTCCGGGGCGGCAATGGCATGGCTGAGCCGGATGTTTTCGAATTGGGCGGTGTTGCGTTCCAGATAGGAGAAATAGCCGGGATCGGGTTCGATGCCCCAGACCGGACCTTCCGAAAACCGGCGGAAATGGCTGATCGTGTCACCGACATTGGCGCCGATGTCGATCAGGGCGCCGTCCTTGATGGCGTTGTCCTCAAGGATCGCGCGGATCAGGTTCCAGTAGAGGTAATCGTAATGCGGATGATCCGCCATGATCCTGGGCAGGCGGTGTTCCGACGGCAGGACAAGCCGAGCCGCGCCGATGAAGAGTTCCTGATCCTGGGACATTCGATGGCCTTCGTGGAGGTTTTGGTGCCGGTGGTCAGAGCCTGCGAAAGCGGCTGCGCCCCTAGACGGTGGGATCCTCGGCCGCGCGCTCCAGCTTATCAAAGGCCAGCAACAAAAGCTCTGGGTCGATCTCGTCGAGATAGGACCGCAGTGCCGTTTGTCGTGCGCTCATCCGAGGAAAGGTGTGGTCAAAGACCTTGTGCCCCTTGTCGGTCAGGTTCAGGTGCAAAGCGCGGTTGTCGCTGCTGTCGCGCGAAATGGTGATGAACCCTTCGCTGTTGAGCGTCTTGACGTTGCGGCTGATCAGGCCCTTGTCCATGGCCGTCATGCGGGACAGCTGTGCCGCGGTGCAACTGCCGCCATCCCCCAGAACGGCGATGATACGCCATTGGGTGATGGTGATCCCCGCGTGATCCCGCAATATGCGTGAGGCCTGTGCGTTCAGTTTGGCCTGAAGGCGTGACATCCGGTAGGTGAGGAATTGGCCGAGCTTCGCCTGCGGTTCGTCGCTCGATGTAATCACACCAACCATAATCGGACATCCTTCCAAAGTCTTTTGTCAGTCGGGCCGTAATCCGGCTTTCCCAAGGTTAACGACTAATCTGAAGAGGTGAAGGCAAAATCGACTTTTCCATTCATGTTTCGGGCCTTGGGTGGCGACACTGATAGTTCGAATTCGTCGCGGCCAAGAAAAAACGGGCGAACCGCAAAGGTCCGCCCGTTTTCGTTTGTCTCGCACCAGAGGGTCAGTACTGGCAGACCGCGCTTGCCGTTTGCAGCACCGAACCCGGCGTATTGGGCAGGCGCATGAAGGTCACGCGCCGGTTTTCCGCCGCGCGCGGATCGTACTCGTTCTTGAGCACATATTCGCCCCAGCCAACCGGGTAGAGGGGAACGCTGACATAGGCCCCTTCCAGCGAGCGGGTGACAGAGGCCGCGCGGCGCAGCGACAGGTCACAATTGTAGCCTTCGGAGCCGACCGCGTCGGTATGGCCGATCACGGCGTAGGACGTGCCCTTGAGCGCCGGATCGTTCAGCGCGGCCAGCAGGCTGTCGATCTTGCCGCGCTGGTCATGGCGGATGCGGTCACTGTCATAGTCGAATTCGATGGTGATCGCGACCGAGGGCAATGCCACCTTGCCCGTCGTCTTGGGCTGCGGGGCGTCATACTTGGGCGGCTCCGGCGGCGGCGTTTTGGTGACCGTCACCTTGTTGGTGTCGAGGTCCAGAACGAGGGTTTCGAACTCGACCTGCGGCCCGGCGCTTTCAAAGGCGATACCGCCGGGGTCGATGTCAACGCTGGCGCAGTTGGCGGCGTTGGGGTTCAGCAGGCAGCTTGCCATCTGGCTTTGCGGCTGCGGTTTGATTTCGACCAGCGGGTCGGAACCGGGGATGAAGATTTCGCCGCTCTGCGCATGGCCCGCCATCGGCAGGCCAAGGCAGAGAGCGACGCTCAAGGTAAGCTTTCGCATCGCTCTCATCTCCTTAGTACTCCCGGACCACGACCGAGATCTGAGCCTTGGTCACGTCGGGGTTGTGCTTGGACACGGCGCGGTAGTCGACGCCGCTGTCGGACTTCTTGGCATCCTTGGCACCAGCATTCAGGTCAAGCACCAGGGTTTCGTTGACGATGCCTTCGTAGTGGTCCTTGGACACGGTCTTGTGGCCAGCCGAGCAGGACACCTTGGAGGTATCGCGGGTCACCTTGTCGATGGCTGCATCGCTACCGTTGCAGATCGCCAGGATGGTCTCGAGCCCCGGTTCGGAGGTGCGCAGCGCACCCTGCGGCGGGAAGACGTACTGGGTGCCACCCGGGATCACGATGTCCGGCAGACCCGGGAAGGGGTAGAGCACGCAGCTGTCATGATCGTCGTCGATCGAGATCAGTGTCAGACGGCAGTCGTGGCGCGGTTCGATGAAGACTTTCAGCTCGTCACCCACCTTGTAGGTCGGCTTGTCGGTGTAGACCGTCAGGTGGCTCTGCACGGCGGCCGAGTGCTGAAGCGGATCATAGTTGTCGCCGTATTTCTTGGCATCATCGTGGGTCTTGATCGGCTCCTTGCCGGTCACGACATAGGTGGTCGCGTCCTTCTTGGGCTCGACGTATTCGTCAGGCTTCTTGGGCTCGACATAGTCGACCGGCTTCTTGGGCTCGACGTAGTCGGGGGCCTTGGTCGGCTCGACATAGTCGACGTCCTTGTGGCCGTCCGCCTTGACCTTGACCACCTTCTTGACCGGCGCGTAGGGCGTGTCCTTGACGATCTGCTTGGTCGAGTAGGACAGGTCCGCCGTCGAGACGTAGTCGGTCCGGTACGGGTAGTAGTCCGTCAGCTTTTCCAGCAGGACCGGGTAGGCCGCCGTCCATTCGTCCCGCGCAATCGGCGAAACATCCAGACGGGTCAGCAGACCGGCCATGTCATGCCCGGCAAAGGCCATGCGACGGCGCAGCTCTTCTGCGGTCAGGCCCAATTCGTTGGCCGCCTGGTCGAAGTCGACGAAGTAGTCGACGTGATAGACAAAGAGGCCACGGATCGGTTCAAGACCTGCCGCCTGTGTCAGCGGCTCGATGCCCGCGGATTCCAGCGTCTTGAGGAAAGCCTCGGTGTCACGCTGGAAGTACTCGTTCACCACGTCCTTGCCCGGGTAGATCGCGTCGATGGTCTGACGCGCCGCCGCCGGCAGGGCCAGGTTGCCCATCGCGACGTCCCGCACGGAGTCGTCGTTCAGGCGGATGCCCTTGGAGTGGCACGAGATGCACGAGATGCCGTTGACCACCTCACCCGTACCATCCGGATAGTCGGTGTCGCGCACGATGGACGTCGGGCCGACGTTCAGGCGGGCACCGTCTGCGGTGTTCAGGTAATAGGCGTGGAAGCCGTTCGGCAGGGTAAAGATCGACTCGCCACCGTCATGTTCGAAGGCAAGATCGGGGCCATAGGCCTCGATCGGACCCAGCGGGTATTCAAAGAAACTCTGGCGGCCCTTGGACCCGGCAAAGTCATAGGACGTCCAGAAAAAACCGGTGCCCAGCGGGTGCCGTTCAATCAGGCGGTTGTGCGAAGACACACCGGAGTCCTGAAAGCCGGCGCGGATGACCTGCTCGTTCAGGATGTTGTTCTTCATGTTCAGGCCCAGCTTGGCCTCAAGACCCTGCACGGTGTCCGGCAGGCCCAGCATGTCATAGTACAGCGGCGAAACCGACGCGGTCGCGGCGAACCAATCGGCCCGGATCACCGGAACCTTGGTGCCCGCCAGATGCTGCAGCGAGCCGAGATACGGGTCGACGTCGCTTTCCATCGCATAGGGGTATTCGGCCTCGAGATAGCTCCAGGTTTCGTGGGTCCAGTCCAGATCGGGCAGGAAGACGCGCAGCAGGATGCCATGCTCATCGACCTTTTCGAAACGGTAGACATTGGGGTTCCAGCTGAGGGCGTTCATCAGCTTGACGGTGCCCGCAAGGTACGCCTGATAGTTGGCGTCCGTCACCTCGGGGTCGTTCCACATCGGCCGCATCGAGATATAGCGGACGCGGTCCCGGCGGTTGGTGGGCAGGCTTTGCATGTCGGCATGCGCCATCGCGTACATATCGGCAAGCGAGATATACTCGCGCGGGTCCGGCGCGCTGGCGCCAATTGCGACGATCCAGTCCTCAAGCTGCTTCAGCTCTGCCTCGGTGGGCACGCAGGACGGATCCCAGCAGTTGTCCGGCATGGCCGGTGCGCCGCCGGTGATCACCTGATACAGCTTCGAGTTGGCCGGATCGCCCAGCTTGACGAAGGTCGGGTCGTTGGACAGGCGGCGCAGGTCCAGCACATGGCCGAAACCGGCCTTGGGCTTGGTCAGGCCGGAGCCAAGAGCGCCCTGCTGGTGGCAGTCGGCGCAATACTTGTCCAGAACGGCATAGGCGTTCTTTTCATAATCTGTGGCATCTGCTGGAAGCTGATAATTCAGGTCTTCGGGATCAATCAGCAGGGTTGAATCCTGCGCCCAGGCGGGCAGGGCAAAGGCGGTCGCCAAGGCTATGACGCTCACCTTCATAAGGTCGTTGGGTTGCATAACATAGTCTCCTGTTGAAAGGGGGCTTGGGTGGAATCTGGTTATTGGCACCGGATCGAGAGATAACGTTTGGAGGCCCAGCCGGTGACGCCGCCGGTGCCTTTATATGGGTTTCTGCACTGGCCCGAGATGCACTGGACCTGTGCCCAGCTGCCGCTCTGGTTCAGCACCTTGAGGGTGTCCCCGAGATAGGTTTCGGAGATGATCCGTCCGCGGGTGCTGGCCTGCGTGCGGATATTCAGGAAGCCCGAACCATCGTTGCGCGTACGAGAGCTGTAACGCTTGAGGTTGATCACGGTGGCGGTGCACTGCGTGACGGGCTTTTGCGTGGGCTTGGACGAGGCCAGGTAGCGGCCGGAAACCCAGCCGTTCTGGCCGTTCGAGAGGCGCACGTTGTTCCAGCCGTCGCTGTTGCGCAGCACGGTGACCTTGTCGCCAAAGTCGATCCGGTTGATCACGCCATACTGGGTGCCGGGGCCCGAGCGGACGTTCAGGTGGTCCGTTCCGGTGACATACATCGGAAAGCTGTGGCCTGTGTCCGGCGGGGTCGTGGTGTCGGGCGTCTTCAGGTAGGAAATGCGCTCGATATAGACCCGTGCAAGGCAGCCGGTGTCGGCACCACACCGGTTCCGCGTGCCCTGCAGCCACTGGAACTGCTCGGTCCGGGACACGGCACGGGCGGGCGCGGCATAGGCCTTTTCCATCTCTTCGTCGAGACCGGCGATATAGCGGTCCGAACAGATCGTGCGTTCGGTTGTGTTCAGGTTGCTGCTGCTGCACCAGGGGCGCAGGTTCTTGTTCTCCACCGGGGCCGGTGTCGGTGTGGGAACCGGGGTCGGCGTCGGGGTCGGAGCAGGGGTCACAATACCCATATCGCCGCCACCGCCGTTGCCGCCACCATCCACGACGTCGTTGCATTCGCGGGCGATGTAGGACTTGGCGAGGATCGAATAGGTGTGATCGCCGCAAACCTGAAGATAAGCCTCATAGGCAAAGCACTGGGCGTAGTCCTTGGCCTCGTCATAGAGGGCGTCGCACATCTTCAGCGCGCTTTCGTCGACGCCCGGATCGGGCGGCACGATGACCACGTCCTTGCCGGTACCGGGTGTCGGCGTCGGTGTGGGGGTCGGCTCCGGCTGCGGCACGGCGGCAGCCTTCAGGATCTTGGACTCGGCCAGGATGTCCGACATCGGAATGGCATAGTTGACCGCATCCCGGTTCGACCCAGCGTGGTGCAGGCCGACGACCTTTTGCAGGCTGGCGTCGATCACGGGCGAGCCCGAGTTGCCCGGCAGCGTGTCGCAGGTGTGCAGCAATTGCTTGTTCGACAGGGCTGGGCTGTTGGCGCGGCACTTTTCGCGGCTGATGCGCTGGGCCTCACCCATGGGGTGGCCGATGACCCAGTAGGGATCGTTGTCGCGCGGCTGGACAGCAGTCAGTTCCAGCTTGCCGAAATCGGCAGAGGGATCGCCGATCACCTCCAGCACCGCGTAATCGAGCGCCTTGGAGGTTTCCACCGGCGTCGGGATGACCGTGTAACGGCGCGTGCCGGCGTCGACCCCTGTCTGGCGATAGCCCGCGATGAACATGACGGAGTCGATGCGCGTTGCACCGGCGCGTTCGTTGTCCAGGATGCCGGGCACGCAGTGATGGTTCGTCAGGATGTGCTTTTCATCCACGATGAAGGCGGTGCAGGGATAGACGCCGGTGTCCGTCAGGATGTCCAAACGGCCCACGGCGAGGCCCATCTTGGAGAAGACGCTGTTCTCCGAATAGTTCAGGATCGGTTCGTTGTTGTATTCGCCAACGGCCAGTTCCAGCGTGATGTCGCTGCCGCCACCAGCTGCCTGATTGCGGCTGAGCACCACCTTGCCAAAGCTCGACCGGTCGAAGCCGACGAACTCTTGCCCCTGCGCGCGCGCCGGTGAAAAAACCGACAGGCCCAGAGCGGCGGTCAAGGATGCGAGTACAGCAGCGGTACGCACGGCGATATTCCCTTCGAAAAAAGGTTTCTTAACAACTTGCCTTCATGTTGGGTCGAAAGATGCCTGTGCGTCAACGAAGGAAAACCCGACCCCAAAGCAAAACCCCTTGCAAAAACGCAAGTTTGGGTGGGTTTCGCGGGGCGACGGATTACAGCACGCGGGAGAGAAAGGCCCGGGTGCGCGGCTCCTTGGCGGCACCGAAGAGCTGCGAGGGCGGTCCGGATTCGAGGATTCGGCCCTGATCGAGGAAACAGACCTGATCCGCCAGTTCACGCGCGAACCCCATCTCGTGGGTGGCCAGAACCATGGTCATGCCCTCGGCCCGCAGTTGCCGCAGCACGTCCAGAACCTCGCCCACCAACTCCGGATCCAGCGCCGATGTGATCTCGTCGAAGAGCATCAGTTCGGGGCGCATGGCAAGGGCGCGCACGATGGCGACGCGCTGTTGCTGCCCGCCCGAGAGTTGGTCCGGGTAATGGTGCATCCGGTCGGCCAGACCGAACCGGGCAAACAGCGCGGCGACCTGCGGTTCGAGGTCCGCGCGGCTTTGGCGGTGGATGCGGCGCGGCGCCAGCAGGGCATTGTCCAGCGCCGTCATGTGCGGAAACAGGTTGAAGCTCTGGAACACCATGCCGATGCGCTGCCGCACAGGCTGCGGATCGAAACCGGGGTCCGATATGTCGATGCCGTCCAGCGTGATGTGGCCGTCGTCGATCGGCTCCAGCAGGTTCATGCACCGCAGGAGCGTGGATTTGCCCGACCCCGACGCGCCGATCAGACAGATCATCTGGCCCGCCTTGACTGTTAGGTCGATGCCGTCGAGCACCTTGTTGTCGCCAAAGCTCTTGTGGATGTCGGACAGGACAAGTGACTGCATCAGCTGCGCGCCTTGCGCTGACGGTTCATCAGGTGATCCGCATAGCGCGTCGCCGGGATGGTGATCGCCAGAAAGATCAGCGCGGCCCCGACGTAGGGGGTGAAATTGGCCATCAGGGATTTGTAGACGCCGGCCTGCCTGAAAATCTCGACCGGGCCGATGAAGGACAGCAGGGCCACGTCTTTCTGCAGGGCGATGAACAGGTTCATGTTGGCGGGCACGACCCGGCGGATCGCCTGAGGCAGGATGACAAAGCGCATGGTGTCGGATGGGGATAACCCCAGCGACAGCGCTGCGGCGCGCTGGCTGTTGTGAATGGATTCGATGCCGGAGCGGATGACCTCGGCCACATAGGCGGCGTAGACGAGGATCAGCGCCAGAGACCCCCAGATATAGGGAGAGTTCCACGGGCGCGGCAGCCCGAGGCCGGGAACGCCGAAGCCGATCAGGTAGATCACGAGGATCACCGGAAGGCCGCGGAAAATATCGGTATAGAGGATCGCCACCAGACGGATGGGGTATAGCGCCGGTGTGCTCAGGTCACGCGCAATGGCCACCGCAAGGCCGAGGGCCGCGATCAGCGGCGCGCACCATGCAAAGATGGCGATGTCCAAGAGGAAGGCCTCCAGCAGGCCCGGGAATGTCTTGGCAAAGACCTCGCCGTTGAAAAAGCTGCGCTGGACGCGGTCCCAGCCGGGCGCGAGCGGGACCAGAAGCACAAGCGCAAGGATCACCGCAGCGGTTGACCCGCCTGCGATCAGGTTGGCGCGTCGCCTTTGGCGGGCTTCGTAGATCTGGCGGCGGGTGGGCATTATGTCGTGTTTGCACAGGTTAGGTGGGGGGACGGGGGCTCTGCCCCCATCGCGCGGAGCGCGATTCCCCCGAGGGTGTTTATGAAACCAAAGAAGAGGTAAAGGGCGCGCGGCAGCGGCGGCCCCCCGCCCTCATTCGATGACGGGCACGCCGGTCGTAGCCTGCAGCCATTCGGCCTCGATCTCGGCCAGTTTGCCGCTGTCCTTCAGGGCGGTCAGCGCGGCGTCCACACAGGCCTTGAGCGGGTTGCCCTCTTCCATCAGCAGGCCGAACTGGTCCGGGTTTTCGGAGCGTTCAGGCGGGAACTGGCCAAGGATCACGCCGTTTTCGACAACCACCGCGGAGAGGTACAGCGCCGTCGGCAGGTCAAAGAGCGCGGCGTCGATCTGGCCGGCCTGCATCGCGGCGGTCACGTCCACGTTGTCGCCGTAGAGCTTTGGCTGCTTGTTCGGGCCGATGAGGTCCGTCAGCATCGGGACCGCCGTGGTGTTGGCATCCGCGCCCCAGAGCAGCGTCTTGAGGCTGTCGACCTTGGCCTCTGCCCCGCCGTCGACCACGGATTGGGTGGTCAGGACGGCCATGGCGGAGCTGTAGTAGGGCACCGAGAAATCAACGACCTTTTCGCGGTCTTCGGTGATCGAGAACTGCTGAAGGTTGAAATCGAAATCCTTGGCGCCGGGCTGGATCGACTGGTCGAAGGAGGTGCGGACCCAGGTGACATTCTCGGGCGCAAAGCCCATCTCGGCAGCGACCGCATAGGCAACTGCGGCCTCGAACCCCTTGCCGCTTTCGGGCGCATCGTCCAGCACCCATGGAAAGAAGGCCGGGTTGCCGGTGGCGACGGTCAATGTGCCGTCGGTCAGGGTCTTGCCCGTGGCGCAATCGTTCTGGGCAAAGGCGGCAGTTGCCAAGAGGCAGGCCATCGCCGTGGAGGTGGAGAACAGTTTCATCGGGAACCCCTGTCGGATTATGGTTGGTCGCAGCTTTGCCAGAGCCGGGCTACTTGTCAAATTCATGTTGTCTTTGGCGGCGTTCGCGGGCGCTGAGCGCGGGATAGCCGCAAGGGCCGGGAGTGTCGTGAAACTGTGACCGGCCCGCGATAGGATCTTGCCGGGCAGCAACGGGACAGGCCATGAAAATCGTTCACATGTCGGATATTCATCTGGCCGGGCCGGGTGTGTTGGTCGACGGGATCGATCCGCATGAACGTCTGGCGCGCGCCTTTGGGCATATCGCAGAGAACCATCGCGATGCAGAGCGGTTGGTCATCACCGGCGATCTGACCCATTGGGCCGAACCCGAGGCCTATGCCGCGCTGAAGCAGGCGCTGCGGGTGCTGCCCATGCCGGTGCGCCTGATGCTGGGCAACCACGATGACCGGGCTGAGTTCCTGAAGGTGTTCACCGATCACCCCCGCGACGATTACGGCTTCATCAACCACGCTGAGGATCTGTCGGGCGGGCGGTTCATCTATTGCGATACGGTGCAGCCGCAGACCCATGTGGGGCATTTCTGCGCCGCGCGTCTCGACTGGCTGCGGGGACAGTTGAACGGCTGCAAACGGGCGTTCCTGTTCTTTCACCACAATATCCTGCATCTGGGCGATCCGTCGACGGACGTGCTGTCGCTGAACGATGCGGATCAGGCCGCGCTGCGGGCGTTGCTGAAGCAGCACCGGGACCGCGTGGCGCATGTCTTTTTCGGCCATGTCCATGAACCGCTTTGCGGCACCCTGGCAGGCATTCCCTTTTCCGGCGTGGCCTCGACCGTGCACCAGGTGATCCCGAACCTGTCACCCGCGGACAGATCCGGGATGGGGCCTTTGGAGCCGTCCTATCGCGTGATCCTGCTGCGGGGGGAGGATGTCGTCATTCACCAGATCCCCTTTGCCTGGGAGGGCGAGGTGATCTGGCATGGCAATGATTGGCAGGACTGGGCCAGGGAGGCCCTTGGGTTTCAACCGGGTTTGTAAAGCCGGTTTGCCTCGGGATCTTCGGAGGAATAGGGCAGGGCATCCAGTTCGTCCCAAAGTGCGGTGGGCAGCTTGGTCGTGGCCCAGTCCAGCGTCTGTTGCACCCGTTCGGGAGAGGACACCCCGATCACGGTGGAGGTGATGCGCGGGTCGCGCAGCGAGAATTGCAGGGCGGCAGCACCGGTCGCCACGTCGTGACGGGCGCAGATTTCCTCGATTGCGCGGACCGGGGCGAGCGCGGCGTCGTCGGCCTCCTGATAGGTCACGCGGGGCATCTTGGCGCTGCCCTTGGCCAGCACGCCCCCGGCGAAGGGCGCGGCGTTCAGCACGGCGATCTCCTGATCATAGGCATAGTCGAACATGTCCGAGGCGGCGCGGTTCAACAGGGTGAACCGGTTGTGAGAGATCAGGGCGTCGAAGGGATAGCTGCGCAGGATCGGTTCCATCACGTCCAGCCGGCCCATGGCGAGTCCGACCGCCGTGGCCAGCCCCTCTTCCTTGAGCTTGAACAATTCATCCAGAGCGCCGCCTGTGCCGGTGATTTCATCAAGGTTGCGGGCGTGTTCGGGGTCATGCAGGTGAAGCAGGGGGATGCTGTCGAGGTTGAGCGCGGTCAGGCTTTCCTCCAGCGACTGGCGCACGCGGGCGGCGTCGAAGCGGCCGGTTTCCATGTCGCGGTCCAGCTTGGTGGACAGGACAAAGCCGTCGGGCAGGCCGCCGCGCTCCTTGATGACCTGTCCGATGCGTTCCTCTGACCGGCCAAACCCGTAGTTTCTGGAGGTGTCGAGAAAGTTCACCGGGCCGTCGAAGATGGCATTGACGGTGTTTCGGGCGCGATCCTCGCTGACGGAATAGCCGTAGGTGTCGGGCATGTCGCCAAGGGCGGAGGCGCCGAAGCAGAGGTCTGTCACTTCGAGTTCGGTCTTGCCGAGGGCGTAGCGGGCCATGAGGGCCTCCTGAGTGTCCGGGGTTTGGGGGATTTGTGACCGGATCGGAGCCGTGTGGCAAGGGGGGCGTTTGGGGTGTCCACGCGTGGACAACTTAGGGGGAATGCAGAATCAAGGGGTTACAGGGGCGGTTTTACCCTTCGTTAGGAAATGACCGGCGCAGTGTCTCTTTACTGAAGGAACGGGTAATCGTCTTTAGGCCCTTGAAAAGGCCCGGCACGAAGGGGCAAGACTTGTTCCCGAATGTGATGCTGGTCGCGCGTCGTTGGATGCGTGATCAGGTGTTGAGCGATGTCCGTTCCGAGTCCAGATGTTCGCATGCTGCATCGACCGCAAATGTCTGCGATCAACAGCGAGCAAAAAACGTTTAATAACTGTTTGGGTTTTGAACGGGGTTCGTGGCGGCGTTAGACAGGGCGGTTTTCGCACGTCCCAAAACGAGAGGAGTGGAACGTTTCACTGGTAACCAGATATCTCCTTAGTTAGGCAGACCATCTGGTTCGGACGCTGCTTTAATCAAAAGAATTTTTTTCTTGCGTCCCGCCCGAGTGACAAAAACGAGTTCCTCTGATCCATCTTTGTTGACGACATATTTCAAGCGGTGAACTGAAAATACCTGACTATCCACTGATAGGTTCTTTTGGTGATTAAAAAGTTGAACGGCGTCCATCTCAAAGGACAGCCGCACAAGTATGGCTTCCAATGATCGTGCTTCGAGAAGACGGACCTCTTTTACGATCTGAGTTATCGAGATTGACTCAAGACCGCCTTTTTCACGCTCTTCGTTGAGCCGCCGCATTGTTTTGCGGGTGAAGTAGAGTCCAAAAGTTGAGGCAATCAAAGTAGTGGTTCCAGCCACTGCCCAACCGACTGGGGTCAGGCCCAAAAAAGTTGCTACAGGCGCGATACCTAGTGAACTCGCGACGCCGCCCAAACCGACCGCAGTTAGTGCAGATCCGACCGAAAGCGCGGCCGTGGAAGTTAGCGCTGACAGGCCGCCTGCGGCTCCGAAGATGCCTGCGGCGGACACAAGACCGACGCTGCTGAGCAACGTACCATTCCCCAAAACGAATGCTCCGATCCAAGTGCTGGACAAAGAGCCCGCGATGTATCCAGCGGCACTCGTAGAGGCGATCCATCCTCCGGACGAATGCAGGACTGGGATCGCTATCGCAAGTAAGGGCAAAGGCATTAACTAAATCCTGTAGAAAGCTATGATTACAGAACATTATTGAAAGCCTGCACGGCTGCAGTCAAGGGTTAGTGATCGTCAAAATGCTGACGGAATAGGCGGGGGAAGCCAATGTCGTATGTGTTTCAAGCGTCTGCACGCGCAGCGCCGCCCGTTCACCTATTCACCCTATCCGCTATCGCAGGATCAGGCCCCCTCGTAGCGAGTAAAGACCTCGGTGGTGCCGTCGCGGTGGATGAGGTGGACGTCGTAGGCCTCGCGCTGTGACTCTGGCCCCATGCCCGGGGAGCCGTAGGGCATGCCCGGCACGGCAAGGCCGCGGGCGTCGGGGCGTTCGGCCAGCAGGCGGCGGATGTCGGCGGCGGGGACGTGGCCCTCGATCAGGTAGCCGTCAATCCGCGCGGTGTGGCAGGAGGTCATCGCGGGCGGGATGCCGTTGTCCATCTTGTAGCGGATGAGGGCTGCGTTATGCGTGTCCTCTGTCGTGACGGTGAACCCTTCGCTTTGCAGGATCTTGACCCAAGCGCCGCAGCAGCCGCAGTTGCGGTCCTTCAAGACGTGGATTTCCGGCGCGGCGGCGCGCAATGCGGCGGGCAGGGTGGTTATGGCGAGGGCCCCCAAAAAGAGGCCCCGGCGGTGAACGGTCTTGGTCATGGTGTGCATTCCCTGTCTGGTTCTGTCCGGGTCTGACAGGTTAAATAGGGGTTCCGGTTGGGGGAAGGTCAAGGGCGGGCGCGTCATCCCCGTGGCAGGGTCATGTCGGGGTCATAGGGGCTGGGGTCGATGACCTCGGCGTTGAAGCGTTGGCCCAGCAGGTCAAGCTGCAGCTTGGTGCCGGGGGTGGCAAGGTCCGGATCGACGAAACCCAGCGCAAGGTTCAGCCCGGTGCGGAAACCGTAGGCGCCGGAGGTCACGGTGCCGACCACCTTTTCGCCCATCATCATCGAGGCACCGGGCGCGGCGCGGCGGTCGGGGGCGTCGTGGCTGAGGGTGACGAGGCATTTGCGCGGGCCGTCCTTTTGGCGTTTCAGAAGGGCCTCCTTGCCGATGAACTCCTTGTCGAGTTTGACGAAGCGGTCCAGCCCGGTCTCGAAGGGGGTGAATTCGGTCAGCAGGTCGGCCTTCCAGTGCAGGAAGCCCTTTTCGAGCCGCATGGAGTCGACCGCGTGGCTGCCGAAGAGGCGCAAGCCGTGCTTGTCCCCCGCCTCGCGCAGGGCGGTGTAGGCGGCAAAGAGGGAGGCGTTGGGGACGTGGATTTCATAGGCCAGTTCGCCGGAGAAGCTGACGGACAGAACGGTGGCCGGGGCGAAGCCGATGAAACATTCGCGGGCCGAAAGCCAGGGAAAGCCCTGCGCGGACCAGTCGCCGCGTGAGGTGGCGGTGAGCAAGTCGCGCGCCTTGGGTCCTGCCAGCACGAGGATTGTGAAATCGTTGGTGAGGCTGCGGATCTGCACGTCCTCATCGGCGCGTTTGTGCGCCATCAGCCAATCCATGTCGTGGAATTCGGATGCGGCGGCAGAGCCGTACCAGACCCGCGCAGGCCCTCGGTCCGAGGCGGGCAGGTTGGCGAATGTCGCCTCTGCCTTGATCATGCCGTGGTCGTTCAGCAGGTAGCCAAGGCCCACGCGGCCGGGTTTTTTGGTGACGCGGCCACAGCAGAGCCGGTCAAGGAATGCGTGGCGGTCGGCGCCGGTGATTTCCAGCCGGTTGAAGCCGTTGACCTCGCAGAGGCCGACGGCGGTGTGGACGGCATTCACCTCGGCGGCCACGGCGTCATGCGCCTCATCAAAGCGGAAGCTGGGCGTGATGTGCAGGCCGGGGGCAAAGACCTCTGCCCGTTCCCAGCCGTTGACGGGGCCGAAATGCGCCCCTTCGGCCTGCAGGACCGGGGTCAGGGGCGTGGTCTTGGCCATGCGGCCTGCGGGGCGGTGTTCGTTGGGGAAGTGGAAGCGGAATTCGTTCTGGTAGTCCTGCACGGCGTAGCGCGCGCAGAGTTCGACGTTGGTGTGGCCGGTGTAGCGGCGCGGGTCGATGACCCATGTGTCGTAACAGGCCTCACCATGGACGATCTGTTGTGCCAGCAGCCAGCCGTGGCCGCCGCCCTCGCCCAGACCGGCGCGCAACCCGATGATGCAATAGGCGTTGCGCTTGCCCGGGATCGGGCCGACCAGCGGCGCGCCGTCTATGGTATAGGTGATGGGGCCGTTGACCACGGTGGTGATGCCGACCTCTGTCAGCGCGGGCATGCGGGCGAAGGCGCCCTCAAGCACGTCCATCACGCGGTCGAGGTCATCGGGGCAGAGCGCGTTGACAAAGTTCGGGTCGATGCCGTCCATGCCCCATGTGCGGCAGTCCTGTTCGTAGAAGCCGACCAGCAACCCGTTCTTTTCTTGACGCGAGTAGTAGTCCGAGATCGGGCAGCGCAGCAGCGGCATCCTGTGGTCTGCCTCTGCGATGGCGGGGATTTCCTCGGTCACGAAATACTGGTGTTCCATCGACATGACGGGGTGGTGCACGCCCATCATGGCGCCGACCTCGTTCACGCGGTAGCCGCAGGCGTTGATGACGACCTCTGCGTGGATCTCGCCCTTTGGCGTGGTGACGATCCACGTGTCGTCGGGCAATTGGCGCAGGGCGGTGACGGGGGTGTTGCGGTGGACCTCTGCGCCCGCCTTGCGCGCGCGGCGAGCCAGCGCCTGACACAGCTGCGCCGGGTCGATGTCGCCGTCCAGCGGATCCCACAGCCCGCCGATCAGGTTGTCGGTTGAAATCAACGGGTGGCGGCGGGCGCATTCGGCGGCGTCGATCACCTCAAACTCCACCCCCATGCCGCGCGCCATCGAGGCGAAGTGGCGGTAGCCGTCCATATGCGCCTCTGTGTTGGCAAGGCGGATGCCGCCGTCGGCGTGGTGGTAGGTGATCGGGTAATCCGGGTCCTCGGCCAGTTCCTTATACAGTGCGATGGAGTGGCTTTTCAGGCCGACCATGGTTTGCGTCATGCCAAAGTTGGTCACCTGCGCGGCGGAGTGCCATGTGGTGCCCGAGGTCAGCTCATCCCGTTCGAGGAGCATGACATCGGTCCAGCCCTCCTGGGTCAGGTGGTAAAGGGTCGAACAACCGGCGATGCCGCCGCCGATCACCACAGCACGAGTCGTCGATTTCATGGGGGCCTCCTGAGCACGGGGAATGGCGGCAAGGGAGCGGCTTTTTCGGTTGTGCGGCAAGGGGGTATCGGTGACTTCAGCCTCCTGAAAACTAGGTTTTCGAAAGCCTTCAGCCACATTTGCCCGCTTGCCAGAACGCAGCGGGGGCCGCGTAGTGGTTTCATGACAAGCGATCAGGGCAGAAAACGGCGTCCCGGCGGGCGCGAGGCGCGGCATGCGGCGCGGGCGGTGGGGCCGTTGAATCCGGCGCCACCGGGGCAGCGCGGCGGGCGCTATGCGCCGCTGTCAGAGGCGGACATGCGCGCGATCTATAGCACGGCGAAACGGCTGTTGGCAGAGCTGGGTATGGGCGAGGTGCCGGAGCGGCTGAAGGGCGATCTGCTGCGCGCGGGGGCCGTGGAACAGGGCGCGCGGGTGCTGATCCCCGAGGCGCTGGTGGATGAGGCGGTGGGCCGCGCGCCACGTCAATTCGTGCTACATGGGCGCGACCCGGCGCGGGATATAGAGGTGGGCGGCGACCGGGTGCATTTTGGCACCGGGGGTGCGGCGGTGCAGGTGCTGGACATTGAGAGCGGGCGTTACCGGCCGTCCACCCTGCAGGACCTGCATGATTTCACGCGGCTGCAGGATGCGCTGACCAATGTCAGCTGGTTTACGCGCTGCTGTATCGCCACGGACGTCGAAGAGGTGTTCGACCTTGACGTGAACACGGCCTACGCGCTGCTGGCGGGCACGACCAAGCCGGTGGCCACGGCCTTTACGCTGGCCGAGAGCGTGGCGCCCATCGTGGCGATGATGGACATGGTGCTGGGTCATGAGGGGGCCTTTGCCAAGCGGCCCTTCGTCAAGGCGCATATCAGCCCGGTGATTTCACCCATGCGCTATGGGGCGGACGCGGTGGAGGTGGTCTATGCCTGCATCGCGCACAATATCCCGCTGTCCTGCATCACCGCCGCGCAATCGGGCGCCACGGCTCCGGCGACGCTGGCCGGGTTCCTGGCGCAGTCGCTGGCCGAGACGCTGGCCAGCCTTGTCATGGTGCATGTGATCCGGCCCGGTCATCCTATGGTGTTTTCCAACTGGCCCTTCGTGATCGACCTGCGCACCGGTGCCTTTTCCGGCGGCGGGGGTGAGGTGGCGCTGATGAACGCGGCCTCTGCGCAACTGTCGAACTGGCTGGGGCTGGTGTCGGGGGTGGCTTCGTCGATGACGGATGCCAAAGCGGTGGATGCGCAATACGGGGCGGAAAAGGCGCTGACCGCGCTGGCGGCGGGGCTGGCGGGCGGCAATCTGGTCTATGAAAGCGCAGGCATGACGGCGGCCCTGCTGGGGGCGAGTTTCGAGGGGTTTGTGCTCGACAACGAGATGCTGGGCGCGGTTTACCGCGTGCTGCGCGGGGTCGAGGTCAGCGAGGAAAGCCTTGGGTTCGACAGCATCCGCGAGGCGGTGCTGGGCGAGGGGCATTTCCTTGGCTCGGCACAGACCCATGCGGCGATGGAGCGGGATTACCTCTACCCGCGGCTGGCGGATCGGGATGCGCCGCGCACATGGGAGATGGCGGGCGCGCAGGACGCCTGGGCGCGGGCGCGGATCGAGGCGCGGCGCATATTGGACACGCACCGGCCCGATTACCTGAGCGCGGCGCAGGACCGCGCCATTCGCGCGGCCTTTCCACAGATCCGCTGATCCCGGTCTGCGGGTTCTAGACAGAGACCTTTTTCAACAGCACCTCGCGCGGGGTGTCCGCCTTTGTCGCGTTGTGGATCACGCGGCCGCGTTCGAGTGCGACGAAGTGATCGCCAAGGTCATAGGCGAAGTCGAAGAACTGTTCGACGAGGATGATCGCCATGTCGCCCTTGGAGCGCAGGTATTTGATGACCTCGCCGATCTGCTTGATGATGTTGGGCTGGATGCCCTCTGTCGGTTCGTCCAGCAGCAGGAGTTTCGGCTTGGCGATCAGCGCGCGGGCGATGGCAAGCTGCTGTTGCTGCCCGCCTGACAGATCGCCGCCGCGCCGGTTGAGGAACTGCTTGAGGATCGGGAACAGCTCGAAGGTTTCCTCCGGGATGCCCCATTCGGATTTCGGGATGCAGGCATAGCCGGTTTCGAGGTTTTCGCGCACTGTCATCAGCGGAAAGATGTCCCGCCCCTGCGGCACATAGCCAACGCCCGCGCGGGCCAGCGCATGGGCGGAGGTGTTTTTGGGCATGTCGTTGCCTTCGATGCTCATCTCACCACCAGAACGGGCGTGCGTGCCGGAGATGGCCTTGAGCAAGGAGGTCTTGCCCACGCCATTGGTGCCCATGAGGCAGGTGACGGCACCCGGTTTCGCCTGCATCGAGATGCCGTGCAGGATCTGGCTGTGGCCGTAGTGAAGGGTCAGGTCGGAGAGGCTCAGCATGGGCGTGGTGTTCCTGTCGTCCGGACATTTTTGCGTATTTTCAAAGAGAAGAAGCCCATGGGTCAGCGCCCCAGGTAGACTTCGATGACCTGCGGATCGCTGGTCACATGGTCGATGGAGCCTTCGGCGAGGACGGATCCCTCATTCAGCACCGTCACCTTGCAGTTTAGGCGGCGGACAAATTCCATGTCATGTTCGACGACGACGACGGCGCGGGTTTTCGCGGCCTCGACCAGCATTTCGGTGGTCTTTTCGCGCTCTGCCGGGGTCATCCCGGCGGCGGGTTCATCCACCAGCAGCAGGCGCGGTTCCTGCGCCAGCAACATGCCGATTTCCAGCCACTGTTTCTGTCCGTGGCTGAGTTCACCCGCCGGGCGGGTCAGTTCCTCGGTCAGGCCGATCTGGGCGGCGATTTCCTCGGTCCGACCGGCGCCCCTGGCGGTTTTCTTGTAGAACAACACGTCGAAGGGGCCGCGCGGGTTTTTCAGCGCCATGGCGAGGTTTTCGCGCACGGTCTGCGCCTCGAACACGGTGGGTTTCTGGAACTTGCGGCCGATGCCTTCGCGCGCGATGGCAGATTCTGACATGCCCAGCAGCGAGATGCCTTTGTCGCCCCAGAGGATGTGGCCCTCATCCGGCTTGGTTTTGCCGGTGATGATGTCCATGAAGGTGGTTTTGCCCGCGCCATTGGGGCCGATGATGGCACGCAATTCAGGCTCTCCGATCTGAAAGCTGAGGTTGTTGATCGCCTTGAAGCCGTCGAAGGAGACGGAGACGCCAGAGAGTTCGAGGAGGGTCTTGCTCATGCCTTTTTCCTCACGATCCGGTCGACGAGGCCGCCGAGACCCTGCGGGGCAAACAGCGTGACGGCGACGAAGGAGAGGCCCAGCAGCACCAGCCACCAGTCGGTCCATTTGATGGTATAGAAACCGAGGTTGATGTCGGGCGCGCCGCCGCCGGTGAACCAGCTGCTGAGCAGCGTGACAAAGACCGTGCCGAGCACCGCGCCGTAGAGACGCCCGCGCCCGCCGATGGCGACCCAGACCGCCAGGTAGATCGAGGCGATGGGGGCGATTTCCGCCGGGTTGATGATGCCCGCCTGCGGGTAGTAGAGCGCGCCCGCGATGCCGGCGATGATGGCGGTCAGGGTGAAGACGAAGAGCTTGTAGCTTTCCACGTGGTAGCCAAGGAAGCGCACGCGGGTTTCATCGTCGCGGATGGCGCGGATCACGCTGCCCATCTTGCCCGAGGTCACGAAGGCGAAAAGGATGTAGCCCAAGGCCAGCGCCAGTGCCGAGACCCAGAAGAAGATGATCGAGACCATGCTTTGCGGCGTGCTCTCGAATCCGGGGATGTTTTGCAGGCCCGAAAGACCGTTGTTGCCGCGCAGGCCGCTGTCGTTCTGGAACAGGTAGAGCGAGAGCGCCAGCGTCATGGCCTGTGTCAGGATCGACAGGTACACGCCGGTGACGCGGCTGCGGAAGGCCAGCCAGCCGAAGACCAGCGCCAATAGGCCGGGGACCAGAACCACCATCAGCAGTTGCAGGGGCAGCGAGTGGGCAAAGGCCCAGATCGGCGGGAATTCCGACGCGCCGACCACGCCGAAGATCTGGCTGGCGATGGCGTCCGAGATTTCCTGCGGGCTGGGCGGGATTGTCTGCGCGGCCATGCTGTCGGTCACGATGACCTCTGTGCGCGCATACATCAGCCACATGCCGACCGCATAGCCGCCGATGCCGAAAAAGGCGAAGTGGCCAAGGCTGAGGATGCCGCAATAGCCCCAGACCACGTCCATCGCGATGGCGATCAGGCAGAGGCAGAGCGTCTTGCCCAGTGTCTTGACGAAGCTGGTGGAGATCAGGCCGGTGCCGGTGGCCTCTGCCATCAGGGTGACGCCCAGCGTGAACAGGCCGAGGATGGCGAGGAACCAGAGGATCGAGGGGTTCTGGGCGAAGAAGCTGCGTTTCATGCCGGGACTCCCATGGGTGTGGTGCGGGACGGGGTGGGGGGCTCTGCCCCCTCTTGCCCTGCGGGCAATTCACCCCCGAGGTATTTTCGGCCCAAAGAAACCTTGGGGGCGGGGCAGGCGGTGGGGGCGCTGCCGCCCGGGTTGCCGGGCGGCTGTTGGGGCGCGGTTGGCAGGGGCATGTCGTTCAGGTGGCTGCAGAACAGGGTGCGCATGATCAGTCTCCTGCCGCGCGGCCCTTGAGGGCGACGATGCCCTTGGGGCGGAACTGGATGAAGAGGATGATGAAGAGGATCATGTAGGTCTGCGCCGCCAGCGTGTTGGACGGGTTGAACCATTCGATCCCCTTTTGCAGCGTGCCGATCATGAAGGCACCGGCGAGGGTGCCCCAGACGTTGCCGACGCCGCCGACAACCACGGTCATGAAGCTTTGCACGATGTAGTCCGCGCCCATTTCCGAGGTGACCTTGGCATAGAGGCCGATGGCCACACCTGCGATGCCCGCGATGCCGGAGCCGAGGCCGAAGGTCATCATCTTGATGCGGTCGGGGTTGATGCCCATCGAGGCGGCCATGCGCGGGTTTTGCGTCACGGCGCGCACCTCCAGCCCGAGGCGGGTTTTCTTGAGGATGAAGAGCAGCAGGAAGAGGAAGAGCAGAGCGAGCACGAAGATCGCGATGCGGATGTAGCTGATGGCGATCACGTCGTTGATCTGCCACGCGCCGTCCAGCCAGCCGGGAGAGGTCAGCGGGCGCGCCTGTGTGCCGAAGATGTTCTTGGCCAGCTGCTGCAGCGCGATGGAGACACCGAAGGTGGCCAGCAGGGTTTCCAGGGGGCGGTGATAGAGCCAGCGGATCACCAGCCGTTCCATCGCCACACCCGCGCCGAACGTCACGGCAAAGGCCAGCGGCAAGGCGACGATCAGCGAGAGGGTGTAGTCGGGGATGAACAGCTGCACGACATAGCCGGTATAGGCGCCCATCATGATGAATTCGCCGTGGGCCATGTTGATGACGCCCATCACGCCAAAGGTGATGGCAAGGCCGATGGCGGCGAGGAAGTAGATCGAGGCCAGCGAGATGGCGTCGAGCGCGAGGTCGGCGGCCTGGCTGGTGCCGACGCGGGCCTGCACCACCTTCTGCGTGCTTTCAGCGGCATCGGTGATGGCGGGATCGGGTTCGTCATAAGCCTCGAAGATGGTCCATGCGGCGAGAGTTTCGGCGATCACCTCAGGCGTGGCGCGGGGCGGAACGGTGCCTTCGGCGGCCAGCGCGTCGTAGGCGCGCAGCCGTGCCTCGGCGGAGGCGAGTTGCGCTACGGACTGTCCGCCAACCTTGCCGCCCGAAACATGCGCTTCGAGGGCCGGGCGCACGTCGGAAGGGTCAAGCAGGGCCGGGGCACCGGCGACCTTGGCGATCATGGCATAGGCTTCGGTCTCGGACAGGTCGGTGCCGGGGGTGAGAGTGCGTTTGACGTTGGTCCCGTCGGGAATGGTCTGGGCGATCTCCGTCTTGGTGGCGAGGATCTGCGAGAGAACGGCGCGGCCTTCGACGGAGAGATCTTCGGACAGGGCTTTGACGGCTTCGATGCGGGCCTCGGGCGTCTCTCCAAAGCGGGCGGCGAGGTAGTTCAGCAGGCGGGTCTTGCGCAATTTCAGCGCGGCGTCCGGTTCGCCCTCGATCGAGGCGGCCAGCGGCGCGATCTGGCTGGGGTCCAGGCCACGGGAGATGGCGTCGACGGCGTCGGTGCGGCGGGCGATGTCCGGGTCGGAGAGCTGAAACTGGACCAGCGCCTCGGCAATTGCGCGGCGCACGCCGCCGTTGGGTTTGATCTGTTGCAGCGCCCCGGGGGCGACGCCGGTTTCGACCGGCTCGGCGGTGGAAATGTCCAGCAGGGTGACGGTATCGCCGGTTTCCTGCACGAAGAAGAACAGGCCGTCGTCCTTGCGGGCGTAGACATTTTTGTCCTGCCAGCGTTCGAGAAATTCGGGCACCTCAGGCAGACCGGAGGCAGACAGCGCCTCTAGCACCGGGCCGACCTTGCTGCGCGAGGGCTTGGCGACCTGCGCCTGATGCTCTTGCAGAAGGGTTTGCAGATCCTGCGCAAAACCGGCTGCCGGCAGCCAAAGGAGCACAGATACCGCGAGAAGGACACGGAGCATGAAACGGCCTGTCTGTCAGAGGGAAAGGCGGCGGGGCGGCGAACCGCCCCGCGCGGTTTGTGCGGGCTTGCGGGGCGGCGTGGGGACGCCCCGCAGGGATCAGGTCAGTAGTTCGACTTGATCTGCACGCAGGTCGAGGTCTCGGTGTTGTACATGCCGCAGCCGAGGTCTTTCCAATCGGACTTCAGCACAGCCGATTCCGGCAGGAAGTCGGTCCATGCATCGCCCGGCACCGGGTCGGTCTGGCTGATGATGTCGAACTGACCGTCTGCGGTGATCTCGCCGATCAGGACCGGCTTGGTCAGGTGGTGGTTCGGCAGCATGACGGCGGTGCCACCGGTCAGGTTCGGGAATTCCTGCCCGTACATCGCGGTGCGCACGGCATCCACATCGGTGGTGCCTGCGGCGGTGACGGCGTTCACCCACATGTTGAAGCCGATGTAATGGGCTTCCATCGGGTCGTTGGTCACGCGGTCTTCGCCCATGCGGGCCTTCCAGGTTGCGATGAACTCGGCGTTGGCGTCGGTTTCGGCGGACTGGAAGTAGTTCCACGCGGCGAGGTGGCCGACGAGGTTGGAGGTGTCGAGGCCGGACAGCTCTTCTTCACCGACCGAGAAGGCCACGACGGGGATATCGTCCGCGGAAATGCCTGCTGCGGCCAGTTCCTTGTAGAAGCCGATGTTGGCGTCGCCGTTGATGGTGGAGATCACGCCGACCATCTTGCCGTCTTCACCCAGGGCGACGACGTCGGACACGATGGTGGCCCAGTCGGAGTGACCGAAGGGGGTGTAGTTGACGAAGATATCCTCTTCGGCGATGCCCTTCGACTTCAGGTAGGATTCAAGGATGTTGTTGGTGGTCCGAGGGTAGACGTAGTCGGTGCCGAGCAGCGCGAATTTCTCGACGCCCAGTTCTTCGAGGAAGTAGTCGACCGCCGGGATCGCCTGCTGGTTCGGAGCGGCGCCGGTGTAGAAGACGTTTTTCGAGGATTCTTCGCCTTCGTACTGGACCGGGTAGAACAGCAGGCCGTTCAGTTCTTCGATCACGGGCAGCACGGATTTGCGCGACACCGAGGTCCAATTGCCGAAGATCACGTCGACCTCATGTACGGTCAGCAGTTCGCGCGCCTTTTCGGCAAACAGCGGCCAGTCGGAGGCCGGGTCGACGACGACCGCTTCAAGTTCACAGCCCAGCAGGCCGCCCTTGTCGTTCTGCTGGTCGACCAGCATTTCGATGGTGTCTTTGAGCGTGGTTTCCGAGATCGCCATGGTGCCGGACAGCGAGTGCAGCACGCCGACCTTGACGGTGCAATCCTGCGCGCTTGCGCTACCGGCGACGATGGCCAGTGCGGCAGCACCGGACAGCAGTTTCGTGAAACGGTTCATTTCTGTCTCCCCGCGGGCGAGTCCTTGCGCCAAGTCCCCCGGACGCGTTAGGTCATCCCCCGCAACTATAAAGTTGCATCCCGTGTGGCGGCCCATTCGAGGTGGAATGCGCGTGGGTCGTCACACACCCTCATCCCGGTTGCGTTTGCCTCCCGGACGGGGTGCCACGAGTCATCTGGCCCAGCTTTCGTTTGGTCAATCTTGCGGCGGTGCGGGGGGCGGAGACTCCGGTTTGTGCCTGATTTTTGTGCGGTATTACTGCAAGATGATTAATTTTTGATCGGTGACGCCGGGCGCTCTTGGGGGGAATCCCGGGATTCGGTTGCAATGCGACGTTCTGGATGGCGGTATCGGGGCAAGAAATGTCGCCGGGGGAACAGTGACACTGCATTTGCGCAAAGAAGTGGCAGACGGCGCGCCGGGTGGCGTTTTATTGCCCCGTGCGCGCGGCACGCTGGAGCTGACGACCAAGGCGCGCGGCACGGTGTCCGCGATCGACCGCCTGCGCACCTCGGGCTGTTTGCGCACCCTGTTTCCCAGATGCGCCGATGCGGTCGAGGCGATTGTAATCAATACCTCCGGCGGTCTGACGGGCGGCGACAGTCTGGACCTGCGGGCGGGCGCGGGGGCCGGATCGGCCCTGACGCTGACGACGCAGGCGGCGGAGCGGGCCTATCGCGCCTCCGCCGATGTGGCGCGCGTGACGACGCAGCTGTCGGCGGGGCCGGGCAGCGCCCTGCACTGGTTGCCGCAGGAACTGATCCTGTTCGAAGGCGCGCGCCTGCACCGCCGCCTGCGGGTCGACCTGGCCGGGGACGCGCGGCTGTTGCTGGTCGAGCCGGTGATCTTTGGCCGGACGGCCATGGGCGAACGCCTGCACGATGTCACCTTTCGAGACCGGATCGAGGTCTGGCGCGAGGGCGCACCGCTGTATCTGGATGCGATGTCGCTGGAGGGGGACCTGCAGGCGCGCATGGCCCGCCGCGCGGTTGGCGGCGACGCCTGCGCCATGGTCAGTCTTGTCTTCGTCGCGCCCGAGGCGGAGGCGCACCTGGAGCCAATGCGGCGCATGTTGCCCGCGACCGGGGGCGTTTCGCTCTTGCGTCCCGACACGCTGGCGGTTCGACTGCTGGCGGAGGACGGCATGGCCTTGCGGCGCAGCCTGCTGCCGATACTTGACCGGCTCAGCCGGGACACATTGCCGATTTCGTGGAGACTCTGACACCATGCAACTGACCCCGCGCGAAAAAGACAAGCTGCTGGTCGCGATGGCCGCCGAGGTGGCGCGCAAGCGACTGGCCCGCGGCGTGAAGCTGAACCACCCCGAGGCGATTGCCCTGATCACCGACGCGGTGGTCGAGGGCGCGCGCGACGGGCGGTCGGTGGCCGACCTGATGCAGGCGGGAGCGGAGGTGATCACCCGCGAACAGTGCATGGAGGGCATCGCCGAGATGATCCACGAAGTGCAGGTCGAGGCGACCTTTCCGGACGGCACCAAGCTGGTGACGGTGCACAATCCGATCCGGTGAATTTGCGTATTTTCCAAAGAGAAGAAGACAGGGGACAGAGATGAAGACACTGATGACATTTTCCGCCGCCGTTCTGGCCACACCCGCGCTGGCACATGGGGGCGGGCACCTGCATCCGCATGGCGCGGAAAGCTGGCTGGCGCTGTTGCCGGCGGTGGCGCTGATCGCGACCGCGCTGGTGATCTGGGCCCGTCGATGATCCCCGGAGAGGTGATGCCCGCCGAGGGCACCCTGACCCTGAACGAGGGCCGCGAGGCGATCACGCTGAAGGTCGCCAATACCGGCGACCGCCCGGTGCAGGTGGGGTCGCACTATCATTTCGCAGAGGCCAACGGGGCGCTGGACTTCGACCGCGACGCTGCGCGGGGCTGTCGGCTGGATATCGCGGCCGGAACGGCGGTGCGGTTCGAGCCGGGGCAGGCGCGCGAGGTGCAGCTGATCCCGATTTCCGGCGCGCGCCGGATCTATGGTTTCAACCAAAAGGTGATGGGCGCGCTGGACGGGCCCGCCTGAGTCGGTGGAGACTGTCCGGATTATCAACCGGGAGGAAAGACCATGTGCGACATTTGCGTGATGAAGTCGGTCAAGGAACGGATGCTGTCGCGGCGTTCGTTCTTTCAGGCCAGCGCGGCGCTGGGCGCGGCTGCGGCCCTTGGGGCGGGCGCGCGACCGGCGCAGGCGGCCAGCCATGGCGGGGGCGTCATGGACATGACCCATACCTATGACGAAAGCTTTCCGACCTATTTCGGCGTGCCGGGGATTTCCTATGAAAAGGGCGCGGATTTCGCGCAGGACGGGTTCAACCTGTTCAGTCTGACGATGAACGAACACACCGGCACCCATGTGGATGCGCCTTTGCATTTCTCTGCGGACGGGCAGTCGGTGGATGAGATCCCGGTGGAAAACCTTGTCTGTCCGCTGGTCAAGATCGACATCGCTGCCCGCGCCGCCGAGGATGCCGACACGATGGTGACGCCGGACGACCTGAAGGCATGGATCGCCGCGCATGGCGATATCCCGGATGGGGCCTGTGTCGCGATGGATTCCGGCTGGGCGGCCAAGGTCACCGGGGAGGGATACCGCAACGCCGACGGGGACGGGATGATGCATTTCCCCGGCTTCCACGTCGAAGCGGCCCAGATGCTGATGGAAGAGACCGGAACGGTGGCGATCGCCGCTGACACCCTGTCGCTGGATCCAGGCAATTCGACCACCTTCGAGACCCATTACGCCTGGTTGCCGACCAACCGTTACGGGATCGAGAACCTTGCCAATCTTGGCAACGTACCTGCGGCCGGGGCGACCCTGATCGTGGGTGCTCCGAAACACGCGCGCGGCTCTGGTGGGCCTGCCCGCATATTTGCGATGGTGTAAGAAATGGCCCGGTTTTCCCCGTTCGATCTATGGATAAATATGGCGCATCTGGCCTGGATGACGGCCGAGGCGCAGGCGGTGATTTCCATGCGTCTGATGGGGATGGCCGGGTTCTGGTCGGTCAGTCCGCGTGAGAACAGCCTCATGGTGAGCGAAAAATCCGCGGCTTTTGCCAAGGCGATGAATGCAGCGTCGATGGCGGCGATGAATGGTGGCGACCCGATGGCCGCCGCCATCGCCCCGCTCCGGCGCAAGACCCGGTCCAACGTGGTGCGGCTTGCCAAGCGCGGCCCCAAGAGGAGGCCCTGATGGCGACGGTTCGGCTGTTGTCCGATGAGGAGCTGTCACCCGAGGCGCTGGCGGTGTTCGAGGACATCCGCGCGGTGCGGGGGACGGATTATGTCAACAATTTCTGGCGGGCGCTGGCGCATGATCCGGCGCTGCTGAAGGCGACGTGGGAGCGGCTGAAGGTGGTGATGGGGCCGGGGGCCTTGGATCCGCTGGTGAAGGAGATGCTCTACGTGGCGGTCTCGGCCAGCAATGGCTGTGAATACTGCGCCCATTCGCACACGGCCGCAGCCCGCGCCAAGGGAATGACGCCCGGGATGTATGGCGAGTTGCTGGCCGTGGTCGGGATGGCGAGCCAGACCAATGCGCTGGCCAGTGCCCTGCAGGTGCCGGTCGACGAGGCGTTCAAGGAATGACTTGGATGTCGCAGGACATCAGAGCCGGGCAGTCCTCGACCGCGGGTGGGGGTGAAGCCCCCGCCCATGGGGGCGGGCGGGGGCTGGCCCGCGCGCGGCCCCGGCCGGGCAGAAGCCCCCGCCCGCGCGCCAGCGGCGGAGGGTGGAAAGAAAAAAGAGTGTGGGGAGGGCCTCGGCCAGGAAGGCTGTGCTCGACATTGGATGCCCTCTGCTTTGAGACATCTAGTTCATTAGGCACAATATGATTCGCTTCCAAATACAATTTTGAATCATCGGACACATGAAAAGAGTTGATCCTCAAAAAGTCCTGTCGAAGAGCGCGGCAAATGCGGTCGCACTCGTTCAAACGCGAAGAAAAGGTTAATCCATGCCAGCCACCATCAAACGCGCCGACTATGCCGCCATGTTTGGCCCCACCACCGGGGACCGGGTGCGGCTGGCCGATACCGATCTGATCATTGAGGTGGAGAAGGACCTCACCACCTATGGCGAAGAGGTCAAGTTCGGCGGCGGCAAGGTGATCCGCGACGGCATGGGGCAGGCTCAGACGACACGGGCGGAGGGGGCCGTGGACACGGTCATCACCAATGCGCTGATCGTCGACCATTCCGGCGTTTACAAGGCGGACGTGGGCCTGAAGAACGGGCGCATTCACAAGATCGGCAAGGCAGGCAACCCGGACACGCAGCCGGGCGTGGATATCATCGTTGGCCCCGGGACCGAGGCGATTGCCGGAGAGGGCAAGATCCTGACCGCGGGCGGGTTCGACAGCCACATTCACTTCATCTGCCCGCAGCAGATCGAGGATGCCCTGCATTCGGGCCTGACCACCATGCTGGGCGGCGGCACGGGCCCGGCGCATGGCACGCTGGCCACCACCTGCACGCCGGGCCCCTGGCATATCGGGCGGATGCTGCAGGCGGCGGATGCTTTTCCGATGAACCTTGCCTTTGCAGGCAAAGGGAACGCGTCTTTGCCTGCAGGGCTGGAAGAGCAGGTTTTGGGCGGTGCTTGTAGTCTGAAACTGCACGAAGACTGGGGCACGACGCCCGGTGCCATCGACTGCTGCCTGAGCGTAGCCGACGCGATGGACGTGCAGGTGATGATCCACACAGATACGCTGAACGAAAGCGGTTTCGTGGAAAACACCGTGAAGGCCATGAAGGGCCGCACCATCCATGCCTTTCACACCGAGGGCGCGGGCGGTGGCCACGCGCCGGACATCATCAAGATCTGTGGCGAAGAGCATGTCTTGCCGTCCTCGACCAACCCGACGCGGCCTTTTACGGTCAACACGCTCGAAGAGCATCTGGACATGCTCATGGTCTGTCACCACCTCGACAAGTCGATCCCCGAGGACGTGGCCTTTGCCGAAAGCCGCATCCGGCGTGAGACCATCGCCGCCGAGGATATCCTGCACGACATGGGCGCGTTTTCGATCATCGCGTCGGACAGTCAGGCCATGGGCCGCGTGGGTGAGGTGCTGATCCGCACCTGGCAAACCGCCGACAAGATGAAGAAGCAACGCGGGCGGTTGGCCGAGGAGGTCGGCGACAACGACAATTTCCGCGTCCGCCGCTATATCGCCAAATACACCATCAATCCGGCGATTGCGCATGGTCTGTCACATGAGATCGGCAGCATCGAAGAGGGCAAGCGCGCCGACCTGGTGCTGTGGAGCCCGGCCTTTTTCGGGGTGAAGCCGGAGATGGTGCTGATCGGTGGCACCATTGTCTGTGCGCAGATGGGCGATCCCAACGCCTCTATCCCGACGCCGCAGCCGGTCTATTCGCGCCCCATGTTCGGGGCCTACGGGCGCAGCGTGGAAAACTCTGCCGTCACCTTCGTGTCGGAGGCTGCGCAGGCCGAGGGGATCGGCAAGGCGCTGGGACTGGCCAAGCAGACGGTGGCGGTGCGCAACACGCGCGGGATCGGCAAGAAGGACCTGCTGTTGAACGACGCCACGCCAGAGGTCGAGGTGAACCCGGAAACCTACGAGGTGCGCGCGAATGGCGAGTTGCTGACCTGCGAACCAGCCAGCGAACTGCCGATGGCGCAGCGCTACTTCCTCTTCTGAGCGCTGTCTCTGGTTGCTTGATCCTCAGGGCCGGGTCCCGCAAGGTGCAGGGTATAGCGGCGATGACCGTCGGCGCTGAACCCTGCCACGCCCCGATGAACGGAGAACTATCATGCGCTTCCACGTCCTTGCATCCTGCCTGTGTCTGGCCGCGCCAATGGCGATGGCATGCCCCGTGGCCGACGACATGGGCAAAGGCATCCGTTTCACCGTGGATGGCACCGACACCGAGGAATACCGTCGGCAATCCGCAGGCCTGATAGAGGTGCTGTATATCACCGCACAGGGGGACGTGACGCGCAACCTGCTGGGGCAGGGGGTCTATCTGCTGGAATACGTGGATGTCATCGACGGGACTCCGGATCTGAGCACGCGCACGACCTATGCTTTTCCGGGCAAGCCGGAGGATCTAAAGGTGCCGGAGCCGGGCGCGAGCGTCACCTATGATGTGGTGGTCAATTACGCGGGCGATCTGGACAAGGAGCAGCAGATCTACAGCTTTGGTCAGAAAAGCCTGCTCAATTTCGGCGCCTGCGAATATGAGATGATCGTGGCCGAGGTCCGCTATAGCCCGGATGAGACCGAGACGATCGACTATCTGTATTACCTGCCGGAATTCGGCTTTGCCTATTACGTCGGCAGTGACAGCGTGGACGGGGCGACCCGCTACATCTATTCCAACATCGAGGTGATCGAGTGAGCGAACTACCCGTCGCCCAGACCCTGCACCGTGCCGGGGCGTGGTCCGGTGCGCATGATACCTGCCGGCTGACCTATGACGAACGGTTCCTGCGCCGCAAGGTGCTGACGACCGTGGGCGGAGAGCGGTTCGTCGTCGATCTGGAACAGACGACCTCTCTGGACCACGGCGACGCGTTGGAGCGTGCCGACGGCCGGAAGATCGAGATCATCGCCGCCGAGGAAGAGCTGCTGGCCGTCACCGGCGATCTGCCGCGGCTGGCCTGGCACATCGGCAACCGCCACACCCCCTGCCAGATCGCCAAAGGGCGGCTGTTGATCCAGCGCGACCCGGTGATCCGCCACATGCTGGAGCATCTGGGGGCAGGTGTTTCGGAGGTGGTGGAGCCGTTCACGCCCGAAGGCGGAGCCTATGGCCACGGTCGCACGCATAGCCATGAACATGGCCACACCGCCCATGCCCATTGACGCAAACCTGCTGACGCTGACGCAATGGCTGTCCCCGGCTTATCCGGTCGGGTCCTTTGCCTATTCGCACGGGTTGGAAACGGCGGTGCGGGACGGCTGGGTCACGGATGCCGCCACGCTGGAGGCATGGCTGGCCGACGTTCTGACCGAGGGGTCGGGCAAGGCCGATGCCCTGTGGATCTGGCTGGCATGGCGGGGGGAGCACCCAGCGGAGGAGCTGGACGCATTGGCGCGGGCATGGCAGCCCGCGCGCGAACGCCTGCGAGAGGCAGAGCGGCAAGGTTCGGCATTCGCGCAGGTGACGGCAGAGGTCTGGGCGCTGGACCTGCCCGCGGTGCTGTTGCCGGTGGCACTGGGTTCGGCGGCGCGGCAGGTGGGGATGGAGCCGGAGGCGGTTGCCGCCCTCTATCTGCAGGCCTTCACCGGCAACCTTGTGTCGGCGGCGCAGCGGTTGATGCCCCTTGGGCAGACGGCGGCGCAGGGCGTTCTGGCGCGCCTGTCGCCACTATGCGCAGAGGTGGCGGCGCGGACGGGCGGGATGACGCTGGAAGAGATGTCCTCCAATACCTTCCTGTCGGATATCGCCGCGATGAAACACGAGACCTTGGAACCGAGGCTTTTCCAATCATGACCCAAATGAACGGCCCCCTTCGGATCGGCATCGGCGGACCCGTCGGTGCGGGCAAGACCACCCTGACCGCGCGTCTGGCCGAACGGCTGAAGGATGAGTTTTCCATCGGTGTGATCACCAATGACATCTACACGCAGGAGGATGCCGAAGCGCTGATGCGGATGCAGATCCTGCCCGCTGACCGGGTGATTGGGGTCGAGACCGGGGGCTGCCCGCATACGGCGATCCGCGAAGATGCGTCCATCAATCTTGCTGCCGTCGCCGAGATGCGGCAGCGGCACCCAGAGGTGCAAGTGGTGCTGATCGAATCCGGGGGGGACAACCTGTCGGCGACCTTCAGCCCGGAACTGGCGGACCTGACGGTCTACGTTATCGACGTGGCGGCAGGGGAAGAAATCCCGCGCAAGGGCGGACCGGCGATCACGCGCTCGGACCTGCTGGTGATCAACAAGACCGATCTGGCGCCTCATGTGGGCGCCTCGCTGGAGGTGATGGAGCGGGACGCCACGCGGGTCCGTGCCGGGCGGCCCTTTGTCTTTTCGGCGCTGCGGCACGGCGAAGGCGTAGAGCAGATCGTGACAGGGATCCGCGAAATCGCGGGTCTGTAGGCGCTGACCGATCGGTTGGGATGTGCCGGGCTGAAAACGGGCCGGCGATGGTAATGGCTGTTCGAAAAAGGGTCTTCAAATCAGTGGGGTGATCGGGCGGATCAGAAGGCCGCCCAATCGGTAAAGCGGTAGGTCTTGGGCTTGTTGCGGTGGCCGGGAACCGGGGTCTTGTGCTGTGCGGGGCGGGGATGGATTTGCTTGGTCATCTTGGCTCTCCTTCTCTGTCTTCCAAGATGAGGCAGGGCGCAGATTCCCGACAGTCACGAAAACCATACCAACCGGTTCACTTTGGCGGAATGACCCCCTTGGTCAGGATGATGTTTCCATAAAGCCTTGTTTCGCCGGTCTGAATCACGGCAAAACAGGTCTTGGCACGTTCGTAGAAGGCAAAGCGTTCCAACGTGGCAATCGGCGCCGGATTGTCGGCGGTCTGGTCGATAATGCCCTGAAATTCCTTGACGATTTCCGGTTTGGCCGAGGCGTCGCCAACCACCTGCATGGTATGGGCCGGGGCCGTCACGAAACTGTCCAGAGGCATCAGGGTCAGGACCGCCTTCAGCGTGTCTGTGGCGGTGATCCCATCCAGCCGATGTACCGGGCAGCCCATTGAGTAGGCGGGAAAATTCGCGTCCGCGATGACCAGTTCATCGCCATGCCCCATGGCCCGCAGGCAATGCAGGATGTCGGGTGACAGGATGGCGGGGATGTTGTGCAGCATGGTCGGGACCTCCGGTTTTCCTGACCATCAAGACCATGGAACGGGGGCCGCGCAAGGGGGGGCAAGGGTTCTGCCGTGTCCAGATCAATCCACTTGAGCGCGGCCGCTCTTTGCGACAACCCTGCGCGATAGAGATGGATCGCCTGTGGGGATTGCGGTCTGGGCCGCTTGTCCCGTGCCGCGTATGAGTCCGCGGTTGATAGAACAGAGTGATGACAAGAGGCCGGGCGCGAACCCGGCGTTGAGGGCAGCAAGAAAGGTGCGGCGATGCTGATCGGTGCGGTGCGATACGGGGTGTTGGCGGCGGGGCTTGTCCTGATCTGGATGGCCACTGTCAGCGCCCGTCTGGGCGATCCGCCGCCCCTGTCCCTGTTCAGCCCGCGGGCGACACTGGTCGTCGAAAACGCAGACGTTGTCACCTCTCCGGTGGGCAACGGCACCACGCGGACCGATCCGGTGATCACGGTGGAATGGCCGCGTGACAGCGACAGGCTGGTTGCGGTCAAGGGATTTCACGCCGTCGGTCAACGGGGCGACGCCGACCGTGCCCGCGCCGTGGTGGAGACCTATCCGCCCGGCTCAGAGATCCGGCTGCGCATCGTGGGTGGGCAACCGATGGCGAACCGGCAGGATCTGTTTGGCACGCTACACGCGGCGGTTCTGGGACTGATGGGGCTGCTGATTGCCGGGGCGGGGCTCTTTCTGAACCGGGCGCTGAAGTAGTCTCTGCTCTGGCCTCAGGCCGGATTGTGGGGCAGGCTTGAACAGGACGGCCTTGAACGGGACCAACGGGAGCATGGCAATGGACGATCACGGCCCAAGCGGCGAACTGACGCTTCAGACCATCGCGATGCCCAAGGATGCCAATGTGAATGGCGATATCTTTGGCGGCTGGGTGCTGTCCCAGATGGACATTGCCAGCGGGATCATCGCGGGGCAGCGTGCCCAAGGCCGGGTGGCGACGATCGCCGTCGATGCGATGAAATTCATCCGCCCGGTGAAGATCGGCGATGTGCTCTGCGTCTATGCCCGGATCGCGCGGATCGGCCGAACCTCGATGGGGATCGCGCTGGAGGCCTGGGTGCTGCGCGACAGGATCGGCAAACAGGAAAAGGTGACCGAGGCGGTCTTTACCTTCGTCGCCATAGACGAGGACGGAAACAAGCGGGCGGTCCCGCCCGAGGGATGAGACCGGCCAAAGGGGCCGGTCCCGGAATTCCTGTCACAGCAGTTGCAGGTCAGCAGCGGTGTCGCGGCCGTCCTTGCCGGTGCGCAGCTCGAAGCTGACTTTCTGGTTGTCCTGAAGGCCGGTCAGGCCCGAACGTTCGACAGCGGAGATATGGACGAAGATGTCCTTGCCGCCGCCATCGGGCGCGATGAAGCCGTAGCCCTTGGTGGTGTTGAACCATTTCACGGTGCCAGTGGCCATTCCGTGGGTCTCCTGTGGGGTTGCCGCACGCGGGAATGCTGCGGCCCGGCGCCGGTCAGAGCAGTATCGGTTGCTCTGTCACCGTATGGGAGACAGGTTGGCGATAGTGGTCACGTCGCGAGGCGGCGCATCGCAGATTTGCCGAGTCGGAGCAAGATGATTTGACGGCGATGCGGGGGGCTGGCGGGCCTTTGCCGGAGCTGAGGGAAATAGGCCGGGACTGTCCAGGATGGGCCGCGATGAAAGGGGGCGCCCGGGTCGGCGCCCCCTCCGAACTCAATTCCGGGTCATCTCGCCGGTGACATTGTTGGTATAGGGATCGCCCCCGGCGTCAAAGGTGCCGCCGCCGCTTGTCGTGGCCCATTTTCCGGTGCCGCCAAGGACCATCCAGTCGCCCTGTGTGCGGCCTTCGGCGCTCATGCCCTTGGCCATCCACTTGATCGCGGCCACGTCGCCGTCGCCGTCGGTGTAGTGGCACAGGCCTTCGCCCGAGACGGCGCCCTTGTCGATCAGGATCGAGCCGAAGCAGGGGCCCTTGGCGCTGGCGAAGGGATTGTTCGGGTCTTCCGTCTCGAAGCGGTCATACATCGAGGTGGCGTGGACCATGACAAGGCCCTCGCTCACGGGGACCGGCGTGGCGGTGGATTTTCCGTGTCCTGTGCCGGCGGCGTCGATGGTTTCGGAAAGGGTGGGCGTGGCAAATAGAACAAAACCCGCCGCTAGGGCGGTGAAACGGGTGAAAAACATGATTTTCTCCTCCAGAATCGGCCCCCCGAAAAAATGGGGCCTGACCTAAGGGTATCATGAAACCGGCCTGACGCGGGGTGTCCACGCGTGGACAGGTTAGGGGGAATGCAAAATCAAGGGGTTACAGGCGCGGTTTTACCCTTCGGTAACGAACGGGCTTGGAAGGCGGGGGGCCCTTTGGTAGCCTTGCCGCAGTTTCCACAGGAGTGATTTCCATGAGGTATCGTCCCCTTTTCGGCGCGATTTGCGCCCTCGTCGGCCTGACGTCGCCGGCCTCTGCCCAGGACATCGATGTTTCTGTCATCCGCGCGGCGGGGGCGATTTGCGCGGCCGGTTTCAACCTTGAGACCCAGACCCGCTTTGACACGCGCCTGAGTTCGGCCTTTTCGGTCCTGCGCGGCGGACGCGGGTCGGCGCTGAACGCCGATCAGGCGGGTATGGTGCTGGAGACGCTGACCTATGACCCGGTGGACGACGCCGAGGAAATCTACATGAAATGCGTGTCTGAAACCCTGCGGTCGATTCTTGCAGTATCAGACGCCGCCACCGCCGCCGACAGCGGGCGCGCGGTGATCGACAGCACGCTGGTCGCCGACCCGCTGGAGGTGATGCAGAGCGGCGACCGCTTTCAGATGGGCATCGGGGACAGCCGCGCGGTGGGTACGCAAACCCTGCTGTTCGCGATGCACAAGGTGGCGACCTACAGCGGCCAGAATTACGTGAGCCTCACCATGTCCGACGTGTTTGAAGCGACGACCCAGACGATAGACGTCTACCAGGCGCAGACCGCCAAGCTGAACGACAGCTGCGTGCTGAACCCCTATGCCATCGATCCGGAACAGGAACTGGCGTCGTTTCTGGTGATATGCAAATGAGGGGCCGTTGGGGCACCTTCCGTGCCGGGGATGGAACATGGGTGTGATCTGGGCTGGTGTGCTGATCGGGATCGGCGGAACCGTGGCGATGGATGTCTGGGCGTGGCTGCTGAACCGGTTGGCCGGATTGCCGGTGCCGAACTGGGGCAACGTGGGCCGCTGGGTTGGTGGGCTGTTCCGGGGCCGGGTGTTTCACGACGACATCGGCGCGGTCGCGCCGATGCGGGGCGAATACGCGATCGGGTTGGCGTTCCACTACTTCGTCGGCGTGGTCTATGGCGTGGTCTTTGCGCTGATCGTGGGACGGGCGTGGTTCGGCGATCCGGTGTTCTGGCAGGCGTGGATCTGGGGGATCGTGACGATTGCCGGGGGCTGGTTCCTGCTGCAACCGGGCATGGGGCTGGGCTGGGCGGCGTCAAAGACGCCGAATCCGTCGAAAGTGCGCGGCCTGGGTCTGGTGGCGCATACGGTGTTTGCGCTGGGGATGTGGGGGACGGCGTTGTTGGGGTGAGCGCGAAGCCGGGCGGGGGCTTGACCGGCGGGGAGGCGCAGCGACCTTTGAGGGGGCAGTTTATCCTGCTGCTTCCGTAAGAGTTCCCCTGGAAGCGGATTGGCTTGACAAAGCGCCTGCCCGGTGGGGCCGGTCAAGCGCTCGCCCGGCGGGCCTGCGGCCCTTGTTCCGGGCGGATTGGGGAGGTAGTTTCCGGTTCGTTTGCAACGTGTTAGGTGGGGAATTCTGCCGTTTTCGAAGCGCATGTAGAGGGGCGGCTTTCGCCGCCCGACGTTTAAACGAACAAGCCGATTATCGTCAGTCGTGTAGGGCGGGGTTTACCCCGCCGCTTACCCGGCATTAACCATCCTGTTCCAACATTGCGGCATGCCCAACTACCGCCGTCCAAAGATTAGCGGAGGAACTGTCTTCTTCACCGTCTGCCTGGCGCAGAGGGGCAGCGCATTGTTGGTCGACGAAATCGATATTCTGCGCGAGGCAGTTCAGGCGACGCGGGCGCGGCGACCGTTCGGAATAGATGCTTGGGTTGTTCTTCCGGATCACATGCACGCGGTGTGGACCCTGCCGGAGGAGGAGGCGTCGTATTCCCAGCGTTGGGGGATGATCAAGGCGCGGTTTTCGAAGTTTGTACGGCAGAGTGGACGTGCGCCGAGCGTGCCGGATTTCGGACCCGGCGGCGGGGTAAACCCCGCCGCACATAGACGAATTCAAGCAGGGTCGGGATACTGCTTGAACGCTTCTGCCCATTCGAGTCGTTCACGATCGCTTAGTCCGGCGATTACTGCATGATGTGTAGTTGTTTGGTGCTTGGCGACTTCAGACAAAGCAGTTCGGGCCAATTCAATCAAAGAGTTTTGGTCGAGATCGCAAACTGCAGATTTCAGTTGATCGATTTTCATCGGACTACCTCGTGAACTTCTTGTGCTTCAACCGTGTCGGCTCCAGCGCATCTGCCCCCAGACGGCGCTTCTTGTCCTCTTCGTAATCCTCGAAGTTGCCTTCGAACCATTCCACATGCGCCTCACCCTCAAACGCGAGGATGTGGGTACAGATCCGGTCGAGGAAGAAGCGGTCGTGTGAGATGACCACGGCGCAGCCGGCGAAATCGACCAGCGCGTCTTCCAAAGCGCGCAGGGTTTCCACGTCAAGGTCGTTGGTCGGTTCGTCGAGCAGGATGACGTTGCCGCCCTCTTTCAGCAGACGCGCCATGTGCACGCGGTTGCGTTCACCGCCCGAGAGCAGGCCGACCTTCTTCTGCTGGTCGCCGCCCTTGAAGTTGAAGGCCGAGCAATAGGCGCGGGAGTTCATTTCCGCATCCCCAAGCTTGATCTGTTCGGCCCCGCCGGAGATCGCCTCCCAGACGGTATCATTGGCCGAGAGGTCATCGCGCGACTGGTCGACATAGGCCAGCTTGACCGTGTCGCCGTATTCCAGCGTCCCGGCGTCGGGCGCCTCTTGGCCGGTCAGCATCCTGAACAGGGTCGATTTACCCGCGCCGTTGGGGCCGATCACGCCGACGATGCCGCCCGGCGGCAGGGAAAAGGACAGATCCTCGATCAAGAGCTTGTCGCCCATGGCCTTTTTCAGGTGCTCGACCTCGATCACCTTCTGGCCCAGACGCGGGCCGTTGGGGATGATGATCTGAGCGCGGCCGACCTTTTCTCGCTCTGACTGGTTGGCCATCTCGTTGTAGGAGTTGATCCGGGCCTTGGATTTGGCCTGACGCGCCTTGGCGCCCTGCCGCATCCATTCCAGTTCGCGTTCCAGCGTCTTCTGCTTGGCCTTGTCCTCGCGCGCCTCTTGTTCCAGCCGCTTGGCCTTTTGTTCCAGCCATGCGGAATAGTTGCCCTCGTAGGGGATGCCGCGGCCACGGTCGAGTTCGAGGATCCAGCTGGTAATGTCGTCGAGGAAATAGCGGTCGTGGGTGACGATCAGGATCGTTCCCTTGTACTCCATCAGGTGGTTCTGCAGCCAGGCGATGGTTTCCGCGTCAAGGTGGTTGGTCGGTTCGTCGAGCAGCAGCATGTCGGGCGCTTCGAGCAGCAGCTTGCACAATGCCACGCGGCGGCGTTCACCGCCCGAGAGGGTCTTGACGTCGGCGTCATCGGGGGGGCAGCGCAGCGCCTCCATCGAGACGTCGATCTGGCTGTCGAGATCCCAGAGGTTCTCGGCGTCGATCTGGTCCTGCAGCTTGGCCATCTCGTCGGCGGTCTCGTCCGAGTAGTTCATGGCCAGGTCGTTGTACTTGTCGAGGATGGCCTTTTTCCCGGCCACGCCCAGCATGACGTTTTCGCGGACGCTCAGCGACTCGTCCAGTTGTGGCTCCTGCGGGAGATAGCCGACCTTGGCGCCCTCGGCGGCCCAGGCCTCGCCGGTGAAGTCCTTGTCGATGCCCGCCATGATGCGCATGAGCGTCGACTTACCCGAGCCGTTGACGCCGACGACACCGATCTTGACCCCGGGAAGGAAGTTCAGGCGGATGTTTTCAAAGCATTTCTTGCCGCCGGGATAGGTCTTGGAGACGCCATCCATGTGGTAGACATACTGATACGAGGCCATGATCCGCTCCTGTCATGCGTGCGCGCTGTTCCGGGTGAAGTATCCCGAAGTGCGGGATGGTGCAATCGGTGCTGACGCCAGTGCGATATGGGGCCGGGGCAGGGGGCAGCGCTTGCCTCAACCGGCGGGAGCGCGTATCGGAGAAATCGCCGCGCCGCACTGGTCCGGGGCGGGCCGCTGCGCCACGGGAGGTCTGGAGAGTGCAACTGCCGACACGGGCGCGCGTGCCGCGCGAAAGCGGTGTCCTGATGGGACGGGCGCTGCCCTCCGGGGCGCGGGTGGGGCTGCTGGGCGGGTCCTTTGATCCGCCGCATGCCGGGCACCTGCACCTGACGCGCGAGGCGCTGAAGCGGTTCCGGCTGGATTTGGTGATCTGGCTGGTGAGCCCAGGCAATCCGCTGAAACCCAATCCGCCCGCGCCGCTGCAAGAGCGGATGGCGGCGGCGGAGGCGATGGCCGGACACCCGCGCATTCTGATCAGCGATTTCGAGGCGCGCGCCGGGACGCGGTTCACGGCAGAGACGCTGGCCGCGGCGCAGGCGCGCCATCCGGACGTGCATTTCGTCTGGCTGATGGGGGCCGACAACCTTGCGCAGTTCCATCGCTGGGACAGCTGGAAGCAGATCCTGCACACGGTGCCGGTGGGGGTTCTGGCGCGGCCGGGTCTGCGCATCGCGGCGCGCAGCGCCCCGGCGGCCCGGATCTATCGCGCGGCCAAGCTGCGCAAGCGCGCCGCGTCGCGGTTGCCCGTCATGGCGCCCCCTGCGTGGTGTTTCGTGAACATGCCCATGAGCGATCTCAGTTCGACCGCCATCCGGGAGGCTGGTCGATGGAACACGGCTGCGAAATCGTGAAGAGCGGCGGCAAACATGCCGGTTGCCGCGCCGCCGGGGAATCGCTTAGATCAGCGCCATGACAAAAGGTTTTTCCAGACGCGCGTTCCTGAGCGGGGCCGCGGGGTTTGCCATGAGCGGCGCGGCCTTTCCGGTGCTAGCGGAACCGCCTTTGACCTCGCTTCGCCCGGTGGGCCGGTCCGACGATTTATTGAAGCAGTTTCAACCCCCCGCCGAGGCCCTGATCGAAAAGGCCCGGCTGGATGGCAAGGTTGCCTTCAGCGTGGCCAAGGTGGCCACCGGCGAGGTGATGGAAAGCCACGAAGGGACGCTGGGCCTGCCGCCGGCCAGTGTCGCCAAGGCGCTGACGGCGGGCTATGCGCTGGACACGCTGGGGCCGGGGCATCATTTCGTGACCCGCGTGGTGGCGACCGGGCCGATTGCCGAAGGGGTTCTTGACGGCGATCTGGTGCTGGCCGGGGGCAGCGATCCGACGCTGGACACCGACGGGCTGGCCGGACTTGCCAAGGCGGTGAGCGAGGCCGGTGTGACCAAGATCACCGGCGAGCTGAAGGTCTGGGGCGGCGGGCTGCCGACGCTGCCGGGGATCGACCCGCTGCAGCCCGATCACGTTGGCTATAACCCTTCGGTGTCCGGGCTGAACCTGAACTACAACCGCGTGCATTTCGAATGGCGCAGGGCGGGCAGCGACTACACGGTCACGATGCAGGCGCGCTCTGCCGCCTATGCGCCGGATGTGCGGCTGGCCAAGATGGTGCTCGCCGATCGCAAACTGCCGATCTACACCTATGAGGACCGGGGCGGGCGCGACAACTGGACAGTGGCGCGCGGGGCGCTGGGCGATGGCGGGGCGCGGTGGCTGCCGGTGCGCAAGCCGGAACTGTATGCGGGCGAAGTGTTCCAGACGCTGTTGCGTGCGCAGGGGATCACAACCGGGACACCCAAGGTGGCCACGGCCGCGCCCGGAGGGACCGAACTGGCCAGCCATGAGAGCGCGCCGTTGCGGGTGATCCTGCGGGACATGCTGAAGTGGTCGACCAACCTGACCGCCGAGGTTGTCGGGCTGTCGGCCACGGTGGCGCGGACCGGGGCGGCCCCGGCGACGCTGGGCGATTCCGCGGCGGCCATGAACGCATGGTGCCTGCAGACGCTGGGCGTGCCCGGTGTGGCGCTTGTGGATCATTCCGGCCTTGGCGATCAGTCGCGGATCAGCGCGGCGCAGATGGTGGGCTGCCTGCGGGCGCTGCGGCAACGGCAGGGGATCAAGCCGCTGCTGAAGGCCATCGAGATGCGCGATGACGATTACAAGGTGATCGAGGATCACCCGGTCAAGGTGCGCGCCAAGACCGGCACGCTGAATTTCGTCAGCGGGCTGGCGGGGTTCATCGATCTGCCGGACGGCACGGAACTGGCCTTTGCGATCTTTGCGGCCGATATTCCGCGCCGCGACGGTCTGACGGTGGATCAGCGGGAACGCCCCGATGGCGGGCGCAGCTGGAACGGCCGGGCAAAGCGGCTGCAGCAGGCGCTGATGGATCGCTGGGGCATCCTGTATACCGGCTAAAGGTCTGAAACCGGCATGAAAAAGCCCGGGCGGTGGCAGAACCGGCCCGGGCTTTTGCTGTGTTTCGTGCGGGATCAGTTGTCGATCACGACCTTCATGTTTTCGGTCCCGACCTTCTGCGTCAGCCGGAACAGCACGGCGGCGTGTTCGGGATGCAGGCGCACGCAGCCGGCAGAGGCCGGACGGCCAAGGCGGCTGATCTGGTTGGTGCCGTGGATCGCGTAATCCCCGTTGAAGAAGATCGAGTAGGGCATCGGCGCGTTATTGTAGAGGCTGGATTTGTGGTACTGGGACAGCCACTGGGCCTTCCACTGGCCACGCGGGGTGATCTTGCCCGGGCGCGCGGTGGACACGGGCCAGCGATAGGCGACCTGCCCGTTGTAGATCACGACCATGGTTTGGTTTGAGACGTCGACCTTGGCCACCAGCGGGGCGGCAAGACTCATCATCGGTGTAACGCAGAACAGTGCCGCGCCAAGCGCAGCAGCCACAAGTTTATTCATTTGTCCCTCCAGGTATCAAGCTTGGCAGCTTTGGCGGAAAATTGCCTGAAGAGAGACTACCGTGCGGTTAACCGCCGGTCAGTCCGGATTCCCTGACCTTTGCGGGTTCCGGGCCAACTGCGCTGAAATCTATGGGATTTATGCAACGATTCTGCGACGGCCCGGCGGATTTAATGCAAAGTCACAGCGAAAGGTGCCGCGCGCGCGCCCCGCGTTCGATGGCGGCGGCGTGCAGGCGGTCGATTTCCAGCTCATGGCGAATCTCTTCGAGCAGGCGCAGCTCTGCCTCGTAGAGCTTGCCGTCGGCGGCGGCGACGTCACAGGCGAGCGCATAGGCGGTTTCGTGCAGCCGTTCGGGCAGGTTGTCCCGGATCAGCCCAAAGAGCGCGTCCAGCCCGTCCTCCTGTTCGAAAAGGTCGAAGACCAGCCTCGACATGTCCCGAACGCGGTCCGAATCGTAATCCGCGAAGATCGGCAGGTGATTGACCGTCGAGTCGATCTTGATCAGTTCGGCGGTGCGCATGTTCTCATCCGATGCGGAAACGGCGATCATCAGGGCCACAAGGCAGTCCTGCGGGCTGAGCGGGTGGGCTTCGTCGGACATGGGGGCCTCTGGTTCTGAATTGTGCCTGAGCCCTGCAATTTATTGACGGCGAGGCGGGGGGGCAATAGGAAGCGCGCGCAACATTCCATCAGGAGCAACTGAAATGTCCGATCTGCGTGACGCCGCGATGAGTTCAAAGGCATGGCCTTTCGAAGAGGCGCGCCGGATCCTCAAACGCTATGAAAAGGCGCCCCCCGACAAGGGTTACGTGCTGTTCGAGACGGGCTATGGCCCCTCGGGCCTGCCGCATATCGGCACCTTTGGCGAGGTTCTGCGGACCACGATGATCCGCAAGGCCTTTGAGGTGATTTCGGACATTCCGACGCGGCTGATCTGTTTTTCGGACGATCTGGACGGGATGCGCAAGGTGCCGGGCAACGTGCCCCAGCAGGAGATGCTGCGCGAGCACCTGCAAAAGCCGCTGACATCGGTGCCGGACCCGTTCGGCGAATTCGACAGTTTCGGCGACCACAACAACGCCATGCTGCGGCGGTTCCTCGATACCTTCGGGTTCGAGTACGAGTTCTATTCGGCGACCGAATTCTATCGCTCGGGCCAGTTCGATCCGATCCTGCTGCGGGCGGCGGAACGTTATGACGACGTGATGAAGATCATGCTGAAGTCGCTGCGCGAGGAGCGCCAGCAAACCTATTCGATCTTCCTGCCGATCCACCCGGAAACGGGGCGCGTGTTGTACGTGCCGATGAAGAACGTGGACGCGGAAAAGGGTGAGATCACCTTTGACGACGAAGATGGGCGCGAATGGACGCTGCCCGTCACCGGCGGCAATGTGAAACTGCAGTGGAAGCCGGATTTCGGCGCGCGCTGGGCCGCGCTGGGCGTCGATTTCGAGATGTATGGCAAGGACCACAGCACCAACACGCCGATCTATGACGGCATCTGCCGGGCGCTGGGGGCAAAGGCGCCGGAGCATTTCACCTATGAGCTGTTCCTCGACGACAAGGGTCAGAAGATCTCCAAATCCTCGGGCAACGGCATCTCGATCGACGAGTGGCTGACCTATGCCTCGACCGAGTCGCTGTCCTATTTCATGTTCCTCAAGCCCAAGACGGCAAAGCGGATGTATTTTGACGTCATCCCCAAGGCGATGGACGAATATCACCAGCAGCTGCGCGCCTACGCGACGCAGGATCAGAAGGCGCAGCTGGCGAACCCGGTCTGGCATATCCACAACGGTGAGGTGCCGGAATCGAAGATGGTGGTGCCGTTCTCGATGCTGCTGAACCTTGCCAGCGCGGCGGGTGCGCATGACAAGGAAACACTGTGGGGTTTCATCCGCCGCTATGCGCCTGATGCGACGGCGGAAACGCATCCCGATCTGGATGCGGCGGCGGGCTATGCGGTGAAATACTGCGAGGACTTCGTCCTGCCGAACAAGACCTTCCGCGCGCCGGACGAGAAAGAGCGGGCCGCGATGGAAGACCTTGCCGCGCAGCTGCGGGCGCATGACGGGGCGACCGACGACGAAACGCTGCAGTCGATGGTCTTTGCCGTTGGCAAGGCGCATGAGTTCGAGAACCTGCGCGACTGGTTCAAGGCGCTTTACGAGGTGCTGCTGGGCCAGAGCCAGGGACCGCGGTTCGGCGGGTTCATCGCGCTCTACGGTGTCGATGAGACCGTGGCGCTGATCGAAAGGGGCCTTGCGGGCGAACTGGGCTGAGCGCGTCGTCACCGGGGCGTGATTTTGACCTCGTCTCCTTGTGGCTTACCTTTGGGAAAGCCACGAGGAGAATGCCATGCGCAAGGTACTGTTGGGACTGGTCGCCGGTATCGGCCTGACCGGGGCGGTCTGGGCCCAGGATGCACTGACCCCGAACCCCGCCATCGAAGGGACAATCCAGAGCCAGATCGACGCCTTCCTGAAGGATGATTTCGGGGCGGCCTTTGATTTCGCCAGCCCGTCGATCCGCTACATGTTCCGCACGCCCGAGAATTTTGGGGCCATGGTGCGGCGGGGCTACCCGATGGTCTGGCGGCCAAGCGACGTGGAATTCGGGCCGCTGCGAACGATTGACGGGGAATTGTCGCAACAGGTTCTGGTCTCTGATGCGGAGGGCAAACGCTTTGTGCTGGAGTACCAGATGGTTCAGGTTGATGGCGCATGGCGGATTGCCGCCGTGAAGGTGCTTCCGGCGCCCGGTGTGTCTGCCTGAACGGAGCCCCCCGGGCCGTCACCGTGGGGGTTGTCTTGGCCCGCTGCGCGGCGGCCCGTGACCTTTGGGGCCAAGTTCAGAAGTTCGTCCAGAGGCCCAGTTTCAAGCCGACGGACTTGTCTCCGGTCAGTCCGATCGTTACCCCGGTTTCGACCTTGAACCTGCCGCGCACCGGCACCACTAGCGAGGGTGCAAGCCGCGCAAAAGGCGCACGCGCGTCCGGTTGGCCGGTCTGAAGCTGCAGGATCAGCTTGTGCCCGTTCTTGCCGATATTGCGCCCCCAAGTGAAATCCACCTTGTAGTCGACGTGTCCCGTCTGGAGATAGGCCTCGGCCACGCTGTCGACCGAGATCCAGCCTTTCTCCAGTCCCCAGCCAAGAGATACGCCCGGGCGCACGACCTCCTTGCCGGAAATCACGCCGAAACCCAGTTGCCCGGTGACCTTCGGGCCGGTGTCGGCCCGGCGGAGCGGGTATTGCAGAAAGGCCACGGTCTTGCCGGCCCCCGAAACCGAGTGGCCAAGGTCCAGCCCCAGTGTCAGCCGATCCGTCAGGCCATATTCGACGTAGAGCGTGGAATAGTCCCGCGTCGGTTCAAGCGAAATCCATTCCCTCACATCCTGGGGCCAACCAAGCCGCACGGATACGCTGGCAAACCCGTCGCCCTTCTGGCGCGGCCAAGCTCCGGCCTCGGCCCCGGGGGCGGCCAGGCAGATTATGACAAAGAGCAGGGCGGCAAGGCGCATGGGAATAACCGTGGCAGCGGCTGTATCCAGCAACCCTATCTTCACGTTGGTTAACGGATTGTAAATCCGGCGTTCCGCCGCCAGAGACCGTTTTTGCCAAAAGGCCGGGGCGCATTGTGCGGCCGGGTCTGGATTCCCCCGCATGGCCCGTGCACAGTCGGCCCACATGCACGCGGGGGAGCGCAAATGGCAGGACAAGTGATCACGGTGGCGCAGCAGAAAGGCGGCAGCGGCAAGACCACGCTGGCCGCCCATCTGGCGCTGGGGTTCCGCGCGCAGGGCAAAACGGTGGCTCTGGTCGATCTCGACCCCCAAGGCAGTCTGGGGCGCTGGTTCATGACCCGTGTCGACAACGCGCCGGAGAGCTGCGAGGGGATGGATTTCGCCACCTCATCGGCCTGGGGCGTGTCCTACGAGGTGCGCAAGCTGACCTCGGCCAATGATATCGTCATCATCGACACGCCGCCCAAGGCGGACAGCGATCTGCGTCCGGCCCTGCGGGTTGCGGATCTGGTGGTGGTGCCGGTGTCCGTCAGCCATGTGGATCTCTGGGCGACCGAAGGCGTGCTGGATTTGGCCGCCCGCGAACGCTGTCCGACGCTGCTGGTGATGAACCGGACCCGCGTCGGCACGCGGCTGAACGCCGAAGTGGTTCAGGCGGCAACCCGGCTGGGGGCCGATGTGGCAAAGGCGGCCCTGGGCAACCGTGTCGGCTATGCCGAAGCGATGGGACAGGGGCGCGGCGCACAGGAAGGCGGCAAGAGCCGTGCGCGCGATGAGATCGCGGCGCTGCTGGAGGAGGTGGCGCAGCGGCTCGGGAGCGCGTAAACGAGCGGCGAAGGAGACCTGCCCATGCGTGATACCGCCGAACTTGCCCGCCTGATCCGCGCCGATGCCGATGCGCGCGGCCAGACGATTTCCCGCCTCGGCTATTTCTGCGCACCGTTCCGGCCGGCCGAGGGGCCGTATTCGGACAAGGTGATCAAGGTCTATCGCGGGCTACGCGATGCGGCGGAGCTGGACCGGCTGCTGCGGTGCCATGATGATTACGTGGCGGCCCTGCTGGCGGCGGGCGTGCCGATGCCGGAGACAGAGATGCTGACCGTGGATCTGGACGGGGCGCAGGTGCCGGTGATCGTGCAGCAGGCCCTGCCGACCGACAGCCTGATGCGCCCGCGGATGCAGTCCGGTTCATTGGAAGAAACCTTGCAGATGATGGAGGCGGCGGGCCAGGTCATCGCGCGGTTCTGGCTCTGGGCACAGGGGCAGGAGGGGCGGATCGGCTTTCACCCCTCGATCCGGAATTTCGCGGTTGTCGCGGGTGAGGCGGTGTTCTTCGACACCTTCCCGCCGCTGATCCATTACTCGCGCGCGGAAATGGGGCGTATGCTGCTGACCTTTTCCGACAAACGGCTGATGCGGATTGTCGGGCCGCTGATGCAGCGGCGGGTCACGGGCATTCAGGACGAATGGTATTCGCCACCGGAAACGCTGGTCGGTCTGGTGGGTTCGGCCTGCCGGTTGCGGCCAGAACACGCGGGCGCCTATCTGGACTGGGGCCGCGACTTCGCCACGCGCGCCATGGCGCCCTGGGCGGAGGAGGCGCTGGCCGGACTGCAAGATCCGCCGAAGCTGCCGGGCTACTGGACCGGTTTCCGCAAGCTGTTGGGATTGCAGGGAGAGCCGAACGTCTGAACCCGTTCGGGCCAGAACCTCTGCGGCAAAGGGGCAGGCGCTGCCCATACCGTTTCGAAAATCAGAAATGGTAAGAGGCGTATTTAGAAAGAGAAGAAGCAAGGGGCGCGCCTATTCGTTTCTTCTCTTTTCAAATACCGCCGGGGGTGTGGGGGCAGCGCCCCCACTCCTTTGTTCGGGACTTGCGCGGTCAGACGATCTTGATGCCCGCGCTTTCCGCGTCTTTCAGGAACTGAGCCAGCCCCTTGTCGGTCAGCACGTGGTTCGCCATCGCCTTTATGACACCCGGAGGCGCGGTGGCCACGTCGGCGCCGATCTTGGCGCAGTCCGACATGTGGTTGGCGGTGCGGATCGAGGCGGCGAGGATCTGCGTCTCGAATCCGTAGTTGTCATAGATCTCGCGGATGTCGGCGATCAGTTCCAGACCGTCCATGTTCAGATCATCCAGCCGCCCGATGAAGGGCGAGATGAAGGTTGCGCCCGCCTTGGCGGCCAGCAGGGCCTGATTGGCGGAAAAGCACAGCGTGACGTTGACCATGCGGCCTTCGTCGGTCAGCACCTTGCAGGCCTTCAGCCCGTCCCAGGTCAGCGGCACCTTGACGGCGATGTTCTCGGCGATTTCCGCCAGCTTGCGGCCTTCGGCGATCATGGCGTCGGCCTCGGTGGCGACCACCTCGGCAGAAACCGGGCCCGAGACGAGGTCGCAGATTTCCTTGGTGACTTCGAGGATGTCACGGCCGGATTTCATGATCAGCGACGGGTTGGTGGTGACGCCGTCGACCATGCCCAGGTCGTTCAGTTCCGCGATGGCGTCGATCTCTGCGGTGTCTACGAAGAATTTCATCGGCTACGCTCCTTGATGGCTTGGCCTTTCGTGTTCAGCGATTTACCCCTTTTGCATGCCGATCACTACCCCGGAATTCTTTGAAGAAGGCGCCCTTGTCGGGGTGTTGACCACGCAGCCGCTGGACCGGGTGCTGGATTACCGCGCGCCGGAGGGCGGTTGCTGGCTGGGGGCCTTTGTCGAGGTGCCTTTGGGGCCGCGCAAAGTGCTGGGCGTGGTTTGGGGACCGGGGCGCGGGGATTTCGACATCTCGAAGATTCGCAGGGTGAATCGGGTGCTGGACGCCGCGCCGATGCGCGAGGAGATGCGCGTTTTCATCGAAAAGGCCGCCGCCTACACGCTGACGCCCTTGCCCGCGATGCTACGGCTGGCGACGCGGGCGCCGGGGCTGGGCGATCCGCCCTCAATGCGCAAGGTTTACCGGCTGGGCGAGGGCGAGCCGCCACGCATGACCGATGCGCGCACGCGGGTGATCGATGCCGCGCGCGAGGTGGGCGGGCTGGCGCTGACGCTCAAGGAACTGGCCGAGATGGCGGGGGTGACGCCCTCTGTCGTCAAGGGGCTGGTCAAGAGCGGCGCGATCCTTGAGGAGGACACGCCGCGTGACACCGGCTTTCCGCCGCTGGATCCGGACCGGGGCAACAAGGAATTGACGCCGGATCAGGGCATGGCGGCAGAGGTTCTGCGCGCCGGTCAGCGGGCCGGGCGCTATGAAACCGTGCTGTTGAAGGGCGTCACAGGCTCCGGCAAGACCGAGGTGTACCTCGAGGCCGTGGCAGAGGCACTGCGGCAGGGGCGGCAGGCGTTGGTCCTGTTGCCGGAAATCGCGCTGTCGGCCGAGTTCCTGACGCGGGTCGAAGCGCGGTTTGGCGCGCGCCCGGCCGAGTGGCATTCCGGGGTGACCATGACCGAACGCCGCCGCGTCTGGCGCATGGTGGGAGACGGGCAGGCGCAGGTGGTTGTCGGCGCGCGCTCTGCCCTGTTCCTGCCGTTTCAGCGGCTGGGCCTGATCGTCGTCGATGAAGAACATGACACCTCTTACAAGCAGGAAGACGGGGTTCTCTACAACGCGCGGGACATGGCGGTGCTGCGCGCCTCGATCCTTGGGGCGCAGGTGGTGCTGGCCTCGGCCACACCCTCGCTGGAAAGCTGGGCCAATGCGGACGCGGGCAAGTACAAGCGTCTGGACCTGACGTCGCGTTTCGGGGCCGCGGTGCTGCCCGAGATGAAGGCGCTGGACATGCGGGCCGAGGATCTGCCGTCGAACCGCTGGATTTCGCCCAGCCTGCAACGCGCAGTCAAGACGCGGATGGAAAAGGGCGAACAGGCGCTGCTGTTCATCAACCGGCGCGGCTATGCGCCGGTGACGCTGTGCCGGGCCTGCGGGATGCAGATCGGCTGTGACCATTGCGACGCGCGGATGGTCGAGCATCGGTTCCTGAAACGGCTGGTCTGTCATCAGTGCGGCGAGAGCAAACCGCTGCCGGAGGTTTGCCCCTCCTGTCAGGTCGAGGGCAAGCTGGCCGCCGTGGGGCCGGGGGTCGAGCGTCTGGCCGAGGAAGCGGCGGAAGCCTTTCCCGATGCGCGAATCGCGGTGTTGTCCTCGGACCTGTTCGGCACGGCGCGCGAGTTGAAGGCGCAGATCGAGACGATTGCGGCGGGCGGGGCGGATATCGTCATTGGCACGCAACTGGTGGCCAAGGGGCACAATTTTCCGCTGCTGACGCTGGTGGGGGTGATCGACGCGGATCTTGGCCTGCAGGGATCGGACCTGCGCGCGGCCGAGCGGACCTTTCAGCTGATGCGGCAGGTTGCGGGGCGCGCGGGGCGGGCGGAAAAACCCGGCGAGGCCTTGTTGCAGACCTATCAGCCCGAGCACCCGGTGATCCGGGCGATTCTGGGTGGGGATGAAGAGGCGTTCTGGACCGCCGAGGCTGATGAGCGCCGGGCGGTGGGCATGCCGCCCTATGGGCGGCTGGCCGGGGTGATCCTGTCCGGTGGCGATGTGGGCAAGGTGTTTGACCTTGGCAACTACCTCGCACGGAATGACGGGGTGCTGCGCGAGATCGGGGCCGAGGTCTATGGTCCCGCGCCCGCGCCGATTGCACGGGTCCGGGGGCGGCACCGGGTTCGCCTGCTGATCAAGGCACCGAAGGGTGTGGCGCTGCAGGGGGCGCTGGCCGATTGGGCGGCGCAGGTGCGGCTGTCGGGCGATTTGCGGATGGCGATCGATATCGACCCTCAGAGTTTCTTCTGAGGGACAGAGGGACGACGCTCGTCGCCTTCGGCAACATCGCCCCGCCCACCGTCCCTTGGGGGGGTGCGCGAGAGAGAGGCGGATTGCCCCGCTGATGCGGTCTTTTCGGTGCCCGGTTTTCCGGCAAAGACAAGCGGCCATTGGGCCACAACGTCGGGTCTTTTCGGTGTCTGCCTTGTTTGTCCAGCGGCCCGCCTCTACATCGCTGCGCATGAGACGTTGGATCCCTTTCATGAAATCCGCTCCGCGGGTCTCTGTCGTGCGCCTGCAGGGCGCGATCGGCATGGCCGGGCGGTCGAGCATCAGCGACCGGTCGCTGGCCACAATCCTGGAAAAGGCGTTCAAGTCCAAGCCGGACGCCGTGGCGCTGGAGATCAATTCTCCCGGCGGCTCTCCGGTACAGAGTTCTTTGATCGGGGCGCGGATCCGGCGGTTGGCCGTAGAGTCCGAGGTGCCGGTTTATGCCTTTGTCGAGGATGTGGCGGCCTCTGGCGGCTACTGGATTGCCAGTGCGGCCGATGAGATCTGGGCCGATCCCAGTTCGGTTCTGGGCAGCATCGGCGTGATTTCCGCGGGCTTTGGCCTGCCGGTCTTTCTGCAGCGGCAGGGGATCGAACGGCGCGTGCACACGGCCGGAAAATCCAAGAGCATGCTGGACCCGTTCCGCCCTGAAAAGGAAGAGGATGTCGAACGGCTGAGCAAGCTGCTGGAGCAGTTGCACGGCACCTTCATCGGCCATGTGAAGGACCGGCGCGGCGACAAGCTGTCGGACAATCCCGACCTGTTCACCGGTGAGGTCTGGGTTGGTCAGGCGGCGCTGGACGAGGGTCTGATCGACGGTGTCGGTCATCTGGTCCCGAAGATGAAAGAGATGTTCGGAGACAAGGTGCGGTTCAAGCGCTATGAGGCGCGCAAGCCGCTTTTGCCGCGACTGGGTGCCTCTGCGGTGCAGGGCGCACTGGGCGAGATCGAGGAACGCGCTGAATTTGCGCGGTTTGGTCTGTCTTGATCGTCAAGATTGTCGCGCTGTTCCTGGCGTTTATCGCTGTTCTTGGCTTTTTCGGGAAATTCCGGATGCCGGGGTCCAAGCAACTGGACGCCCTGCGCAAGCGCACGCGGATAGGGTCTCAGAAATGCCCGAAGTGCGGGCGCTACAAGATCGGCAAGGGTCCCTGCGACTGCCAAAAGGGGAAAAGCTGAGATGGTTTTCGTCTATGCGGGGCTGGGCCTGCTGATTCTGCTTTTGGCCGGGGATGCGCTGGTCAAAGGGGCGGTGAACGTATCGCTGCGCATGGGGATCCCGGCGCTGATCGTCAGCCTGACCATCGTGGCCTTTGGCACCTCTGCCCCGGAATTGCTGATTTCCATCAAGGCGGCACTGAACGGTGCACCGGGCATCGCGCTGGGCAACGTCGTGGGATCCAACACCGCCAACGTGTTGCTGGTGCTGGGGGTGCCCGCGCTGATCACGATCATGCACACCAGCCAGTGCGACACCCGCAAGAGCTATTTGCAGATGCTGGCGGGGTCCGTTCTGTTCATCGCGCTGGCCTTTCGCGGGGTGTTCGACTGGATCTCGGCGCTGATCCTGCTGACGGTTCTTGTGGTGATCCTGGGCAGCCAGGTGCGCGATGCCCTTGCGCATCGGGCGGCCGGGCAGGCCGAGGAAGACCTGGAAGAGCCCGAGGGCGCAGATCCGGACATGCCGTGGTGGAAGATCGGGCTGTTTCTGGCGCTGGGCCTGATCGGCCTGCCGCTGGGGGCGGATCTGCTGGTGGACAGCGCCGAGGAAATCGCCCGCATGTTCGGGGTTCCGGACGCGGTGATCGGACTCACGCTGGTGGCGCTGGGGACCTCCCTGCCGGAACTGGCGACGACGGTCATGGCGGCAATCCGCAAACAGGCGGATGTGGCCATCGGCAACGTGATCGGTTCCAACCTGTTCAACCTGCTGGCCATTATCGGGGTGGCCTCGCTGATCGCGCCGATCGGCGTCGGTCCGGGCTTTTTGCAGTTCGACCTGTGGGTGATGCTGGGCGCGTCGCTGATCCTGCTGCCTTTCGTCTTTTTCGGCCGCGATCTGACACGCCCCTGGGGGATCGGATTGACGGCGCTTTATCTGGGCTATGTCACAATCGTACTGTTGTGAAGGAGCGCACATGAGCGATGTGACGGGGCGCGCGCTGGTGACAGGCGCTGGTCGGCGGCTGGGCCGTGCGATGGCCGAGACGCTGGCGGAACAGGGCTACGCTGTGGCGGTGCATTATGCCGGGTCCGAGGCGGCCGCCGAGGAGGTAGTCGCAGGCATTCGGGCGCGGAGCGGGCAGGCCGCGGCGCTGCAGGCGGACCTGCTGGACGAGGCGCAGACCGGGGCGCTGGTCGGGCGGGCGGCGGAGGCGCTGGGCGGGCCGCTGACGGTTCTGGTGAACAACGCCTCGATCTTTGAGCATGACGATATCGGCAGTGCCACGCGCGACAGCTGGGACCGGCATTTCGGCTCCAACCTGCGCGCGCCGTTTGTGTTGATGCAGGCGCTGGCTGCGCAGATGCCCGATCCCCTGTACGATGACCGGGGAGAGCCTGTGGCGCAGGGGCTGGTGGTCAACATGATCGACCAGCGGGTGCGCAAGCTGACGCCCGAATTCATGACCTACACGCTGGCCAAATCGGCGCTCTGGACGCTGACCCGGACGGCGGCGCAGGCGCTGGCCCCACGGGTGCGGGTGAACGCCATCGGGCCGGGGCCGACGCTGCAAGGCGGACGGCAGGACGCAGAGGCCTTTGCCCGCCAGCGGGCCGCTACCGTGCTGGAACGCGGCTCTGATCCCGAGGATATCACGGCGGCTCTGGTTTACCTTTTGTCGGCCAAAAGCGTCACGGGACAGCTGTTCTGCGTGGACGGGGGGCAGCACCTCGCATGGCAGACTCCCGATGTCACCGGGGTGGAATAGGACCTATCCGAAAGAGTTTTGCACTGGTCACAGAGCCCTGACAAAAGCGTTACAAAAATGTAAAGTTTCTCAAGGGTTTGCGTAACGTGGTAAAAAATATCCTTTATAATCAATGGATTGATTTATCGCCTAAATTTTGTGCAATCCTGTGAAGTAGGCTCAATACAAGGAAAAAATCGACCTGCCCAGATTTTGCCTACAGACTTATCCACATATTCAGTGGATGCAATCCTACTTGAAACGGCAACCATGGCATTGCAGCCAAGAGCAGAATCGAAGCTTAACACAACGTTAACGGGTGAGGTGGAATGCAGGGTGAGGAAAGCACCGATCCGGTCCTGACAGGCTACAAGGTGATTCAGGGCTATTTGAGGACGCTGGACAGTTCTCCGGGTGTCTACCGGATGCTGGATGAGCAGTCGCGCGTGCTCTACGTCGGCAAGGCGCGGAACCTGAAGGCGCGGGTGTCGAGCTATTCCCGGCCCTCGGCGCAGCATTCGCGGCGCATCGAACGGATGATCTCTGACACCGCGTCGATGATGTTCCTGACCACGCGGACAGAGACAGAGGCGCTGCTGCTTGAGCAGAACCTGATCAAGCAGCTGAAGCCCAAGTTCAACGTGCTCTTGCGCGACGACAAGTCGTTTCCGAACATCCTCGTGACCGATCACGAATACCCGATGATCAAGAAGCATCGCGGCGCGAAGAAGGAAAAGGGCCACTACTATGGTCCCTTCGCCAGCGCGGGCGCGGTCAACCGGGTGCTGAACCAGTTGCAGAAGGCGTTTTTGCTGCGCAACTGCACTGACTCGATGTTTGAGACGCGCACGCGGCCCTGCCTGCAACACCAGATCAAGCGCTGCAGCGCGCCTTGCGTGGGCAAGATCAGCCCCGAGGAGTACGGCGCCAGCGTCAAGGACGCGCAGCGGTTTCTGTCGGGGCGATCGACGCAGATCCAGGCGCAGTTGAAGGCGCAGATGCAAGAGGCCTCTGAGGCGATGGAGTTCGAGCGCGCGGCCGCCCTGCGCGACCGTATCCGCGCGCTGACTCAGGTGCAGACGGCGCAGGGGATCAACCCGCAGACCACCGCCGAGGCCGACGTGATCGCGCTGCACATGGAAGGCGGGCAGGCCTGTGTGCAGGTGTTTTTCATCCGCGCGAACCAGAACTGGGGCAATCAGGATTTCTATCCCCGCGTGGGCGAGGACGTAAGTCACGCAGAGGTCATGGAGGCCTTTCTGGGCCAGTTCTACGACCAGAAGGAACCGGCGCGCTTGCTGCTTCTGAGCCACGGGATCGAGGATGTGGACTTAATGTGTGAAGCCTTGGCCGAGAAGGCGGGACGCAAGGTCGAGATCACCGTCCCGCAGAGGGGCGAGAAGGCGGAGTTGATCGACGGGGCGCTGCGCAATGCCAGGGAGAGCCTTGGCCGCAAGATGTCCGAGAGCGCGGCGCAGGCCAAGTTGCTGAAGGGGCTGGCAGAGGCCTTTGGCCTTGATGCGCCGCCCGCGCGGGTCGAGGTCTACGACAACAGCCATATCCAGGGCACCAATGCCGTGGGCGGGATGATCGTGGCCGGGCCGGACGGCTACATCAAGAACCAGTACCGCAAGTTCAACATCAAGGGTGAGGATCTGGTGCCGGGGGATGACTTTGGCATGATGAAGGAGGTCCTGCATCGCCGCCTGACACGGTTGCAGAAGGACGATCCCGACCGCGACAAGGGGCTGTGGCCGGACCTGATGCTGATCGACGGCGGCGCCGGGCAGGTAAGCGCTGTGGCCGAGATCATGGCGGAACATGGTGTGGACGACGTGCCCTTTGTGGGGGTGGCCAAGGGGATCGACCGGGACGCCGGCAAGGAAGAGTTCCACCGCCCCGGGCAGCGGCCCTTTGCGCTGCGCCACAACGATCCGGTGCTGTATTTCGTGCAGCGCCTGCGCGACGAGGCGCACAGGTTTGCGATCGGCACGCATCGGGCCAAGCGGGCCAAGGCGCAGTTGGCCAATCCGCTGGACGAGGTGCCGGGTGTGGGCGCCGCGCGCCGACGCGCGCTGATGGCGCATTTCGGATCGGCCAAGGCGGTGAGCCGCGCCAATCTTGCCGATCTGAAGGCGGTCGAGGGGGTGAGCGAGGCCCTGGCGGAACGGATCTACGCGTTTTTTCACGAAAAGGCGTGATCCGGCGGGCGCGCCTGCGGAGCGTCTGTGGGAGCTTGCGGGGGGACCCCGCAAGCGGGCGAGGGGCGCTGCCCCTCTTGCCCCCGGACCATGTCCGGGACCAATTCACCCCGAGGTATTTCTGAGCCCAAAGAAGACGGGAGTGGTGTCGGGCGGGTCGGGCGGCGGATCCGCGGCGCGGCCTGTCAGGTCAGGAGGGTCTGAAGGCGGGCGCGGATCTCATCCGGGATCGGCATTGGGCGGGCGTCGTCGCCGGTCAGGACCTGGGTGAAGAAGCCTTCGGTACAGGCCGTGGTTTCGTCATTGCGGAACAGCCCGACCTCTGTCCGCATGGAGGAAGTGCCGAGATGCGCGATACGCAGACCGGCATGGATCACGTCCGGGAAGCCGGCTTCGGCGTGGTAGCGGCAGCCGGTTTCGACCACCAGAAAGCGCAGCGCCCCGGGGCCGCGTATGGCGATGCCATTGTCCATCTGCCAGAGGCTGATCGCCGTGTCGAAGAGCGACAGGTAGGTCGCGTTGTTCATGTGACCGTATTCGTCGTTGTCCATCCAGCGGGTGGGCAGCATGCGAAACGCGCGGTATTCGGCGCGGGTGCCAGGGGGCGTGCGGCTCATTGCGATCTCAGGATGCGGAAGGCGGAGGAGGCGCCCCAGCCCGCTGCGATGGCGATGGCCAGCGACATCAGCCCGTAGATGAAGGGTTGCTGCCGTGACAGAATGTAGAGCCAGCGTTCAAGGCCGACCTTGCGCACCTCGATCACCGTTTCATAGGTCGAGATAACGGCCCCGCCACGGGTGAGGAAGATGCGGGTGGGGTAGGCGCCTTCGGTCAGGTTTGCCGGCATGGAAATGGCCGTGTCGAAGAGCGTCTGTTCGCGCAGGGTGACGGTGTTTTCATGGAGCTGGTAGAGCCCCGCCTCAGTGCGGATGCGGATCACCGCGTCGGTGAAGCTCTGGGCGTCGGGGATGTCCATGGGCGCGCCGACAGAGCGGATGGCGCGCGGGATCGAGATCCGGTGGCGCAGGTCCTCGGTGTCGGAAATCGCCTCGTTCCAGGCGGTCGAGGTGGCGATGGCGTAGAAGCTGGGCGCGGCGTCGACCTCAACCGCGTGGGCGTTGATCCAGATGCCGAAGCGGCGCGCCTGACGCCAGACGGTGAGCGGTGTCTTGGGGCCCGCGACGGCGACGATGACCTGAAGCGGTTCGTCGGGAATGGTGCTGTCGCGTTTGACCGCGCCGAAGATCAGGATTTCGGAGCCGTCGAAATCGGTCGAGATCTGGACGGTGTCATGGCTGAGGCCAAGCACGACTTCCTCGGCCTTGGCGGGCTGGGAGAGCAGCGTCAGGAAGAGGGCAATCAGGTACCGCATCAGTGCCCCCCCGGCCCGGCGATGAGGTAGAGTTCGGAAGGGGTGAGCAACAGGTCCAGCGCCAGCTTGCCGCAGACAAGCAGAACCAGACCGGCCAGCAGGATGCGCAGTTGTTCGGCCCGCAGGCGGGTGCCGATGGTGGTGCCCACCTGCGCCCCGATCACGCCGCCGACGATCAGCAGGACCGCCAGCATCACGTCGACCGTGTAGTTGGTGGTGGCGTGCAGCATCGTGCTGAAGGCGGTGACAAAGATGATCTGGAACAGCGAGGTGCCGACAACCACCTTGGTCGGCATGTTGAGCAGGTAGATCATGGCCGGGACCATGATGAAGCCTCCGCCGACCCCCATCACCGCCGAAAGGACGCCGACGCTGAGCCCCACCAGAGCCGGCGGAATAACCGAGATATAGAGGCCCGAGGTGCGAAAGCGCATCTTGAACGGCAGGTTGTGAACCCAGTTGTGTTTCTTGCGGGGCGGGCGGGCACCACGGCGGGATTTGCGCAGGGCGTTCAGGCTTTCGACGAACATCAGCGCGCCGATGATGCCGAGAAAGACCACGTAGCAAAGGTTGATCAGGAGATCGACCTGACCCAGCGACTTCAGGTAGTTGAACAGAAAGACGCCCAGACCTGCGCCGATCAGGCCGCCGATCAACAGCACCGTGCCCATGCGCAGGTCCACTGTCTTGCGCTTGAGATGGGCCATCAGGCCCGAGACAGAGGAGGCGACGATCTGGTTGGCGCCGGTGGCCACGGCGACAGCCGGTGGCACGCCGATGAAGAACAGCAGCGGCGTCAGGAGAAATCCGCCGCCCACCCCGAACATGCCAGAGAGCACGCCCACAAGGCCGCCTAGGCCAAGCAGGAGGAAGATATTGATAGAGACCTCGGCGATGGGAAGGTAGACCTGCATGTCCCAAGCTAGACCCATTGCACCAGCCTGTGCAAGCGCAGCATTGCACGGATTGGGCAGGAATTTTTCAGGACTTGCGTGCCTGTGGTCAGCGTTCCTTGACGTAGGGTTCTCCGCCGGCGCGGGGCGGGATTGCCTTGCCGACGAATCCGGCGAGGATGACGACGGTCAGGATGTAGGGCAGGGCGTCCATCACCTGCACCGGCACCGTCACCGGGCCAAGGTGGATGCTCTGGAACCGCAGCGCCACCGCCTGCAGAAAGCCGAACAACAGGCAGGCGCCAAGCGCGTACCATGGCCGCCATTTGGCAAAGATCAGTGCCGCCAGCGCGATATAGCCGCGCCCTGCGGTCATTTCCTTGCCAAAGAAGGGCTGCAGGCCGGTGGCCAGATAGGCCCCCGCGATGCCGCAGAGAATGCCGCAGATACCGACAGCGGCAAAGCGCAGCCCGATGACAGAAACCCCGGCGGTGTCCACCGCCTCGGGTGCCTCACCCACGGCGCGCAGGCGCAGTCCGAAGCGGGTGCGGAACAGCACCCACCACGTCACCGGCACCAGCAGCAGCGCCACATAGACCAGCGAGGCATGGCCCGACAAAAGGTCAGCGTAGATCGGGCCGATCACCGGCACCTCGCGGATGCTCTCGGCGAAGGGGAAATTGATCGGTTGCAGCCGGGCCGCGCCTTGGAGTGTCGGCGTCTTGCCGCCCTGCTGGAACCAATCCTGCGCGATCAGCACGGTCATTCCGGAGGCGAGGAAGTTGAGCGCGACGCCCGAGATCAGCTGATTGCCCCGGAAGGTGATCGAGGCCAGCCCGTGGATCGCCGACAACACCAGTGAGGCGGCAATCCCCGCCAGAACGCCAAGGTAGACGTTGCCGGTGTAGAAGGCTGCTGCGGCCGAGAAGAAGGCGGAGATCAGCATCTTGCCCTCAAGCCCGATGTCAAAGATCCCGGCCCGTTCGGAAAACAGCCCCGCAAGGCAGGCCAAGAGCAGGGGGGTCGACAGGCGAATGGAGGATTCGAGGACCTGAATGATCGTGGCGAGATCCATGTGTCAGCCTTTCGACAGGGCCAGCCGGACGGCGGCGAAACAGAAAAAGGCGCCGAGGGCGGCGTCGATGCCCCGGCGGGCGTGCAGATACAACGCAACGATCGGCCGGGTAGAGAAGGTCAAAGCGTAGAGGGCGTGAATGATGGCCGAGTTGGTCGCGGCCCCGATCACGAACAGCGCCGCGATGGGCGCAGGGGCGGTGCCGCCCAGTGCCAGCGTGACGATGGCGAGGTAGGCAAGGATGGCCTTGGGGTTGCTGATCTGCAGGATCAGGCCCTGACGGTAGAGTTTCGCCGGGCTGCCGGTCAGCGCGCTGAGCGCGGGATCGGAAGAGGGGCGGGCGGCGCTGCGCAGGGATTTGTACCCCAGCCAAGCAAGGTATCCCGCGCCAAACAGCTTGATGACCAGCACGGCCTGCGACCACGTCAGGATCAGCGCGCCAAGGCCCGCAATGGTGCCGGAGGCCAGCAGGACAGAACCGGAGACGATGCCCGCGCTCATGGCCAAGGCCTCACTCCGTCCGGCGCTCATCGCGGTGCCGATCACCGCCAGCACGTTGGCCCCCGGAGAAGCCAGCGCCAGCGCATGGACGCCCCATGCGACCAGCAGGGAAGGCAGATATTCGACCAGCATCACGCCTTGCCCTTGCGCATGGCGAGAAAGATTTTTTCCAGCGGCGAGCGCACCATGTTGTCCAGCGCGCCGGTGAACAGGATCACCAGCGCCTGAATGACCGTCACCAGTTCACGCGGGATATTCGCCCAGAAGGCCAGTTCCGCCCCGCCCTGATACAGGAAGCCGAACAGCAGCGCGGCAAGGAATACGCCCACGGGATGCGAGCGCCCCATCAGCGCCACCGCGATACCGATGAAACCCGCCCCTTCGGAGGCGTTCAGGACCAGCCGTTCGGCCTCTCCCATCGTGGTGTTCAGCGCCATCATGCCTGCAAGTCCGCCCGAGATCAGCATGGCGATCACGGTGGTCCGCACGGGCGAGATGCCCGCGTATCGCGCCGCCGTGTCGGAATGCCCGAATGAACGGATTTCATAACCAAGACGGGTGCGCCAGATCAGCAGCCAGACGGCGATGCAGGCAAGGATGGCAAGGAAAAAGGTGACATTGGCCGGCGATCCCCGGAACAGCACGGTTTCCGAGGTGGAAAACATCTGCTGGAAGGTCGGCAGATGTGTCGCCTCAGGGAAGGCGCCGGTGGCGGGTTCCATCGAGCCCTTGGGCCGCAGCAGGTTCACCAGCACGTAGTTCAGCACCGCCGCGGCGATGAAGTTGAACATGATGGTTGTGATGACGATATGGCTGCCGCGTTTCGCCTGCAGGATGGCGGGGATATAGGCCCATGCCGCACCAAAAATTGCGGCGATCATTGTGGTCCCGACAAGGGCCAAGGTCCAGTGCGGCCACGGAATGTAGAGACAGGCCAGTGCCACGCCAAGCCCGCCGATCAGCGCCTGTCCTTCGCCGCCGATATTGAACATGCGGGCGTGAAAGGCGACGGCGACCGCAAGGCCGGTGAAGGTAAAGTTTGTCGCGTAATAAAGCGTATAGCCCCAGCCGGAGGAGCGCATCAGCGCGCCCTGCACCATCAGCTTGAAGGCCTCGATCGGGTTTTCACCGATGGCGAGGATGACCAGTGCTGACAGGATCGCCGCCAGAAGGATCGAGATCAGGGGAACGAGGACCGCATCGGCCCAGGCGGGCATCTTATCCATGTGCGCCTCCGGTGCGTGTTGTTCTGACTTCGGGCCCGGCGACACAGGTCTCTGGCGGGCGTTTTTCGATCAGGCAGCGGCCACAGACGTGCATGTCAGACATTTTTCGTGGCCCCCCGGTTTTTCTGGGCTTCGAATTGTTCGTCCACCGCCTCGATCAGTGGCTTGTCCGGCATTTCCGTCACGCCAGCCATCAGCAGGCCCAGTTCGGTCTGGTTGGTCTCTTCGGGCAGGCGCTCACCCATAATCTTGCCGTCGAACATCACCGCGATGCGGTCGGACATCGACTGGATTTCATCCAGTTCGACCGAAACCAGCAGCACCGCCTTGCCCGCGTCGCGCAGGGCGACGATCTGCTGGTGAATGAATTCGATGGCGCCGATGTCGACGCCGCGCGTGGGCTGGCCGACCAGCAGGATTTCCGGATCGCTTTCGATTTCACGCGCCAGAACGATCTTCTGCTGGTTGCCGCCCGAGAAATTGCGCGCCGCCAGCGCCGGGTTCGGCGGGCGCACGTCAAAGCGTTGCATCTTTTCTTCGGCGTCCTGACGGATGGCGTCATTGTCCATCAGCAGGGCGTTCTTCTGGTATTTCGGGTCGTGGTGATAGCCGAAGGCGATGTTTTCCCAGGCTGTGAAGGGCATTATCAACCCCTCGTGCTGGCGGTCTTCGGGGACATGGGCGATGCCGCGGCGTCGGCGGCTCTGGCCATCGGAATGTTTGCCGGTCAGGTCGATTTCATCGCCGTTGACGCGGATCGTGCCGGTTGCGGGAACCATGCCGCCCAGCACCTCCAGCAGTTCCGACTGGCCGTTGCCGGAGACACCCGCGATGCCAAGGATTTCGCCCGCCCGCACGGTCAGGGAGATGCCTTTGAGCCGTTCGACACCGCTCTCGTCGGTATGGCGCAGGTTTTCGATTTCCAGCACCGGCTTGCCCGGCTTCGGTGGGGATTTGTCCACTCGCAGCAGCACCTTGCGGCCCACCATCAGTTCGGCCAGCTGTTCTGGAGAGGTTTCCGAAGTCTTGACTGTGGCGGTCATTTCACCGCGCCGCATGACACTGACGGAGTCGGTGATCTCCATGATCTCGCGCAGCTTGTGGGTGATTAGGACGATCGTCTTGCCTTCGCGCTTCAGCCCTTCGAGGATGCGGAACAGGTGATCCGCCTCGGCCGGGGTCAAAACGCCGGTGGGCTCATCCAGGATCAGGATTTCCGCCTCGCGGTACAGCGCCTTGAGGATTTCGACCCGCTGCTGATGGCCAACCGACAGATCCTCGACCAGCGCGTCGGGGTCGACGTTCAGGGCGTAGTCGGCGGCCAGTTGCTTGAGCACGCCGCGCGCTTTGGCGAGCGAGGGCCTGAGCAACCCGCCGTCCTCGGCCCCGAGGATGACGTTTTCGAGGACAGAAAAGTTCTGGACCAGCTTGAAATGCTGGAAGACCATGCCGATGCCCGCCGCGATGGCGGCCTGGCTGTCGGGGATCTGGGTCTTCTTGCCATTGATGAAGATCTGGCCCGCGTCGGCCTTGTAAAAGCCGTAGAGGATCGACATCAGGGTCGATTTGCCCGCGCCGTTTTCACCGATGATGCCGTGGATCGTGCCGGGCATCACACGGATCGAGATATCCTTGTTGGCCTGCACGGGGCCAAAGGCCTTGGAAATGCCCTTGAGCTCGATGGCGGGGGTATCGGTCATTGCGGAGCCTTGTGCAAACTGCTCGGGTCCGTCCGTGAGGGCGGACCCTGGTTCAGGCCATGGATGGCCCGACATGAGCGGGGTGCGGACCGGGACAGGTCTCCCGGTCCGCCAATCAGATCAGAAGTCCAGCGCCGGGCAGCTGTCGTTGGCGTAGTAGGACACCACGTCCAGCGAGCCGTCGATGATCGCGGCCTTGGCTTCCTCGACACGGGCGATCATGTCCTCGGTCACGAGGTCGGCGTTGTTGTCGTCCATCGCGTAGCCGACGCCGCTTTCCTCGAGTCCCAGCGTCATGAACTTGCCGGTTTCCAGATCGGCGCCCGCCTTCATGGATTCATAAACCGCCACATCGACGCGCTTGAGCATCGAGGTCAGCACCTTGCCCGGGTGCAGGTGGTTCTGGTTGCTGTCGACGCCGATGGACAGGATGCCCTCATCCGCGGCGGTCTGAAGAACGCCCAGACCGGTGCCCCCGGCGGCAGCATAGATGATGTCCGCACCCTGGCCGACCTGCGCCTTGGCCAGTTCGGCGCCCTTCACCGGGTCATTCCATGCGGCGGGGGTGGTGCCGGTCATGTTCGAGATAATCTTGATGTCCGGGTTCACCGCCTTGGCGCCTTGCGCGTAGCCGCAGGCAAAGTGGCGGATCAGCGGAATGTCCATCCCGCCGACAAAACCGACGGTGCCGGATTCGGACTTCATCGCGGCCATCATGCCGACAAGGTACGATCCCTGATGTTCCTGGAAGTTGATCAGCAGGACGTTCTCCGGCACCTCGGGCAGCCAGCCGTCGACGTTCACGAACTTGGTGTCGGGATAGTCGGGCGCGACTGAGCCGATCGGCTCGGCAAAGGCGAAGCCGGTGGTGATGACCGGGTTGAAGCCGGCCTCGGCAAAGCGGCGCAGGGCCTGCTCACGCTGGGCTTCGGACTGGATTTCGATGTCGCGGTAGGTGCCGCCGGTTTCGGTCGCAAAGCGTTCGGCGCCGGTATATGCGGCCTCGTTGAACGATTTGTCAAACTTGCCGCCGAGGTCGTAGATCAGCGCGGCATCGGCCATCGCGGCACCGGCGGAAAGTGCCAGTGCGGCGACGGTGCCGAGGGTCTTGGCAATGAACGTCATGGAAAACTCCCTGAGTGTGACGGATGGACAAGCCATCCGTTCCGTTTGTGATGCGGCAATCAAAGCCGCAGCGCACGGGAGGGGTCAACCGGTTTTTGGGGTGCTTCGGGTCCGGGCGGCGTGACGTCAGGGCAGTGCCCGCGTCATGATCAACGCATCATCACGGGTTCCGTCGGGCCGTGGGTAGTAGCCTTTGCGCAGCCCGGCGCGGGTATATCCCCGCGCCTCGTAGAAGGCGCGGGCAGGGGCGTTCCTTGCGGCGACCTCCAGGAAAACACGCGTGGCCTCCCGCTGTGCGGCGGCGGTGTGGAACCTGTCGAGGGCGCGGGCGGCCTCGCCTTGGCGTTGAAAGTCCGGGTCACAGGCAAGCGCGAGGATTTCAGCCTCATCGGCAATGACTTGACCCAGAACGAAGGCATGGTCGGATGTGCTGAGCAGGGCGGTGGGCTGCCGCAGCGTGGCGGCGATCTGGTCCGCACGCCACGGCGTCATGTGCCGGTAGGCGCGTGCGGCGATGTCCGACGCGGCTTCAGGGGTCAAGGATCACCGCTTTCGTGTCCCGTGACGGCGCGGCGTCCGCCGGGCGGATATAGAGCGGCGCCGGACGCGGCAGCGAGACGTTGTGCATCCGCCGCATGGCTTTTCGCGCGATGGCCTCGGCGAGGGGGTATTTTGCCTGAAGAACAAGGCCGCCGGTGCGCGCCGCGATCTCTTCGGCCCTGTGTCCAATCACGTTGGCCTCTGCACGGGCGGGCGGCAGCGGCATTTCTTCCAGCGAGGACTGGACCGGCTGACCGCCGGGAATTTGCGAATAGAGCGTGCCGCGCGGTGCTTCGACGGCGGTCAGGACAAACCCGGCGTCCAAGGCCAGGGCATCAAGGATGGACACGCCCACCGCCGGGATCCCAAGGCCAAGTGCCAGCCCGCGTGCGGCGCTGACGGAAATGCGGATGCCGGTAAAATTGCCGGGGCCGATGCCCACGCCGATGGCGTCAAGATCGGACCAGTTGCGGTCGGCCTCCTCGAGAAGCTCTTCGAGCAGGGGCATCAGGCGCTCGGCCTGTCCGCGCTTCATCTCTTCGTGGCGGGAGGCAAGAACCATAGGCCCGCATAGCAAAGCGGCGGCGCAATGCGCCGCCGATGTATCAAAAGCCAGAACGAGGAGGTCAGACGGCAACCGGGCGCACCTCGGTCACTTCGGGGATGTAGTGGCGCAGCAGGTTCTCGATGCCCATCTTCAGCGTCAGCGTGGACGAGGGGCAGCCCGCGCAGGCGCCCTGCATGTGCAGGTAGACCACACCGCGGTCAAATCCGTGGAAGGTGATGTCGCCACCGTCCTGAGCCACGGCAGGACGCACGCGGCTGTCCAGAAGTTCCTTGATCTGGCCGACGATCTCGGAATCCTCTCCGCTGTGATCCGCATGGCCGCCGGCCTGCGCCGCGCCATCCGCCATCACCGGCTGGCCGGATTGGAAATGCTCCATGATCGCGCCAAGGATCGCTGGTTTGACATGGTCCCAATCGGTCGCGTCGCCCTTGGTGACGGTGACGAAATCATTGCCGAAAAAGACGCCGGTCACGCCGTCCACGGCAAAGAGACGCTGCGCCAGAGGAGAGGCGCCTGCCGCCTCGGGCGAGGGGAAGTCAGCCGTTCCCATGTCCAGCACGGTCTGACCGGGCAGGAACTTGAGCGTGGCGGGGTTGGGCGTGGATTCGGTCTGAATGAACATCTGGGATCACCTTTTTATGGCGTCTTGCCTATATGCGCTTCGGGGCGCTCAGCGTCAAGGATTGGAACGGTTCTAAAAAGTGTGTCACTCGATGCAAAGGGTGAATGCCGACTTTATCATGGCCCGGTCCATGTCAGACAGATCCAGGGATACCCGGCGTGCGGCCCCTGAGGCGCGGCTGTATTCGGCTGCCAAATACACCTCATCAGCGCCGATCAGGTCATCTGCCATGGAGCGGGTCAGCGACAGCGTAATGTAGTCCCAGTCCCCGGTTGATCGGGCTTCGACGCGCGCGGTTCCCGGGTAGTTCCGCCCATCCATGGAGATCGTTGCCGTGGTGGCCTCTGACGCGAGGTTTGTGTTCACACCTACAGCGCGAATCAAGGCGAAGGGCTCATTGTTCCGGCACAAGAAGGTGATCTGGTTCGCCAGATCATACCCGTTCGTCGGACTGGCGCGCCGGGAGGATGCGATCACCCCATTCCTGTAGGGTTCCATGAAGAAAGGCTCATATCCTCGCGGCGTGATCAGGTCGTATTGGAGCGCTTGATCGTGTGTCAGTCTGTACATGTCGTCAGACCCCGTACCCGAAGCGAGTTTGAAGATCCGGGCGTCCACGCCCATTTCGACCATGTAGCTGACCAGATCCCCGGCGATCACTTGCGCTGACTGACTGTTGATCTCGCCTTTTTCGGCTCGAAACTGATGAAGCCCGAGCGTCTGGCCGTCTGCCAAGTATCTTTCTTGGCCGCCGATGAAGGCATAGACGCATGCGCTTTCGCAGATGCCAGCTTTGGGAAAGTCGCCCTCGAGGAATTTTTTGCTGCCATCCTCGTTGAAGCGTTCCGCCCGTTTGGCGCCGATCAGGGTGATAAGGCCGGTGCTTCGGATATAACGTCCAAGTTTTAGCGCCTCGCCCAAATTTCCGCCCGGACTGTTGAGGTACAGACGCCGGCCTTCGATCCCTTCCGGGAATTCTCGTCGAAGTCTGTCTGTGAGGCCGGGTTCGATCTGTCCGTCGATGACAACAAAGCATGTTTCGAAGTGATTGCCGAGGCACTCATACTCCAGCGCCGTTTCGGCACGCGATCCTTGGGCGGCGAAAAGAATGGCAAGCAAGCAAATGACAAAACGCATGATCGAAGCAAGAAACCAAATGATGTCAGTGAAAAAGATCGGGCGAGCCGTTAGACCGAGGCCTATGTAATCGCCTCCAGCCGCTCCTTGGACATATCGCCGGGCACAACGGTGATCGGGATCGGCAGGGTTCCCGCGTTGCGGGTCATCTGGCTGACCAGCGGGCCGGGCCCTTTCTTGTCCACGGCTGCGCCCAGCACCAACAGGCCAATTTCCGGGTCATCCTTGACCTGTGCCAGGATCTCGGTGATCGGATCGCCCTCGCGGATGACCAGTTCGGGGTCCACGCCCTGCTTGTCCCGCATCCACTTGGCGAAGACCTCGAAATGCGCCTGAATGCGTTCCCGCGCCTCTTCGCGCATGATGTCGCCGACGCCGATCCAATGGTTGAATTCGTCCGGCGGAATAACCGAAAGGATGGCTACACCACCCTTGCTCTTGGCCGCGCGCATGGCGGCAAAGCGCATGGCGTTCAGGCATTCGCGGCTGTCATCCAGAACGACGAGGAACTTGCGCATTTTTTCTCTCCTGAGCGGGGATCGTGGCAGAGGGGCACCCGGCTGTCCAGCATTGTCGGTCAGCGTCGGGCCGGTGTGGCAGGGCAGGCCCTAGGGCAGCGGGTCTTCGGTCAAAAGGCCGGGAAAGCGTTCTTCGATCAGTTCGAACCCGGCGTCGTCAAGGTTGTAGAAGGCGATTTGTGGATGGAAATCCAGCCCGTAAAGGCGCCTTCCCTCGGGCATGGCCTCCTGCAGCATGTCCAGCACCACCTGAAAGGTGTCGAAGTCCATTTTCCTTTCGGACAGAACAGGCGACAGCGCGCGGACGGATCCTCCGATCCGCAGCCGCAGACCATCGCCGCGTTCGACCTCGCAGGGCACCTCGGCGACACGGGCCAGATCCTTGATGGCGGTTTCGAAATCATCCAGCGAGTCGAGGCTGTCGAAACAGACCCGGCATGCGCGCGGACAATAGGGGGGATGTGGCGGCCGATCGACACGGATCGCGTAAGTCATCAACAGCAGTCGCCAGGGATCGCCGCGATAGGTTTCCTCTGGTCCGAAGTCGATAAGGTCGTCGCGGGTCACGCCGGGGAAAAGCACCAGCTCGGCACGGGCGAGGCCCGAGATCTGGTCGTCCAGCGACGGGCCGAGCGGTCGTTCCTGCACGCGGCGCGGGGCGGGCCGGTTGGCCCGGTGAACCGCCGTGATGATCGCGACAAACAGGCCGAGGATCACCAGCAGGATGCCCAGTTTCACGTCCATGGCTTGTCCTGTCCCGGAACCGCGCCCCGGTCTCAGGCGCTCAGCGCCCAGTCCCAATAGAGTTCGCGAACCCGGCGGGTCACGGGGCCGACCTGATAGGACTTGTCCTCGAACGCGGTGACGGGTGTCACCTTGTTCATGTTTCCGGACATGAAGACCTCATCGGCGTCATCGAAGTCCCGGAAGGTCAGCACCGTTTCCTGCACCTCGACTCCATCGGCGCGCAGATTGGCGATGTGGCGGGCGCGGGTGATGCCGGACAGGAAGGTGCCGTTGGGAATGGGAGTGAACACCACGCCATCGCGCACCATAAAGATGTTAGCGGTGGCGGTTTCGGCCACATTGCCCATTGCATCCGCGACCAGCGCATTGGCAAACCCGCGCGACCGGACCTCTGCCAGCATCCGCGCGTTGTTGGGGTACAGGCAGCCGGCCTTGGCGTTGACCACCGCATCCTCCAGCACCGGGCGGCGGAACCGGGTGTAGCCCAGCGTGGCGCTGGCAGTGTCCGGCGCCATCGGAATCTCTTCGAGGCAGATGGCGAAACCGGTCTCGTCGGGCTGCGGAACGATGGCGGTCACGTCGCCGTTGATGCCCCAGTACATCGGGCGGATGTAGACCGCTGCTCCCGGGGCATAGGCCTTGAGCCCCTCTTCGACGATCGCAACCATGTCCTCGGTCGTCATCGTGGGCCGCAGCATCAGCGCCTCGGCAGAGCGGTTCACGCGGGCGCAATGCAGGTCCAGATCCGGCGAAACCCCTTGCACATAACGCGCGCCGTCAAAGACGCTGGAGCCAAGCCACGCGCCATGATCGGCGGCCCGCATCACCATGACGTCACCGTCCTGCCACGAGCCGTTGAAAAAGGTGCGGATATTGCTGCCGGTTGCCATGGTGATCTCCCTCGTATTCGGGCGCAGGCTAGGCGGCGGCGGCAGCGAGGTCCAGAGGTCAATCGGCGGCGGGGCGGGAGAGGGGCTCCGCCCCATCGGGCTGCGCGCTCCGGCACGGCAAACCCGGCCCTGCGATGCCATGGACATGGCGAAATTCAAGGTCTGCCTGAAAGGAGATCTCAACACTTTCCTGCGTGATTGGTCAGGCGAGCAAAACCCGGATGCAGGACCATCGGTCGGATGCGGTACATCTATACGCTTCTTCTGTGCCTTGGGGCGCTGTCGGTGACAGCGCTTGTGGCCATGCTGTTCTGGCTGACGCACCGGATCGACGTTCAGGCGCGGGAGCACATGCGCGAGGCGCACCAGCTGATCCTTGAAGAACGGCTGGCGATGTTGTCGCTGGCGGTGCGGGACTATGCCCATTGGACGCTGGCCCATGACCTGATGACCGCTGGCGACGAGGCGGGGTTGTACGACAACATCGGCTCGGCGGCGGCAGAGAGCGACCTGTTTGACTGGATCTTCCTTCTGTCCCCTGATGGCACGCTGCTGCACGCCTATGGATCGCCGGACGCTGCCGACCCGGCGACTCAGTTCGATGCGGCACGCATGGCCCCCTTTCTTGCGGACCTGCGCGACAGCCCGCCCGAGGCATATGGCGCGGTATCCGGCTTTGCGCCCTGGGACGGCGTCGCAGCCCTTGTCGCCGTGGCCCGGATCACCCCCGAGAACCTGCCAGCGGCGGCGGAGCAGGAGTATCCGATCATGGTCGGCGTGACCGAGGCCGAAACGCTGCTGATGCGGCTGGAACAGCTGACAGGGGCCAGTCGACCAGACCTGACGCCTTTCGAGGATGCGGACGGCCGGGACGGGCTGTGGCTGATGGGGCCGGACGGCCAGGTGGCGCAACTGAGCTGGGACAGGCCGGCCCCCGGGACCGGGTTGCGGCAAGAGGGGTTGCCGGTGGTCGTGGCCACGGGATTTGCCATGCTGGCCATCTGTTTTGCCGCTGGCCGCTTCTTTGGTCGGCAGGCGCGGCGGTTGAACGTGGCAACGGTCCGCGCCTCGACCGATCCGCTGACCGGTTTGCTGAACCGCGCGGGGCTGGAGGAAACGCTGCAGACCTCGTCCTTGCAGGCTGCGCTGGAAGAAGGCCGGGTTGGCGTTCTGAACCTCGATCTGAATGACTTCAAGGCGCTGAACGACACCCACGGCCACAAGTCCGGCGATATGGCCCTGCAGGTGACGGCGGACCGGCTGCGCAGCGCGGTGCGCGACGGCGATTTCGTGGCGCGTCTGGGCGGCGACGAATTCATCTGTCTGATTGTCGACCGGCATCCGGACCGCGCCGCCCGCAAGGTCGCCGAGCGGATTGCCGATCTGTGTGGCCAGACCATCCGGTTCGAGGAACATGCCAGCGTCCTGCGCCCGTCGATCGGGGTGGCAATTGGCGGCATGGGGGAGGATTGGGAAACCCTGCTGGCACACTCGGATGCGGCCATGTACTGGGCGAAAAAACGCGCCCTGAACGCCCCGGCTTTTCACGGAAACCTGAACTGAACGCGGACCGGACCGACGTGGCGGACTGGAAACCGGCTGTGCCCGCCTCGCGATCGCGCGCGCGGTGGTGACAGATCGTCTGGGCACCGGATGGACCTCGGCGAAGGTGTCCTGCCGCCCCTCAACATGGCCCACTGACCTGTATCGGAAACGCCGGGGCCGCAAAAACGCCTCTGAAGGTCGGGATTGTCAGTCGCACGAAGGCCGCCGATTGTTAAAGATTGCGCAAACGACGGGAGACGCGCATGTCCGAAACGATCCGATTCACGCTGGATGGCCAAGAGGTCGAGGCGGAAAAAGGCATGACCATCTGGGAAGTGGCCAATGGCCGTGGCCTGAAGATCCCGCATCTGTGCCACAAGCCCGCGCCCGGTTACCGCCCCGACGGCAACTGCCGCGCCTGCATGGTGGAAATCGAAGGCGAGCGGGTGCTGGCCGCCTCCTGCATCCGCGAACCGTCCGAGGGCATGGTGGTCAAAAGCGCCAGCGCCCGGGCCGAAACCGCCCGCAAGATGGTCATGGAACTGCTGCTGGCCGACCAGCCGGAACAGGCGGCAGCACATGACAAATCCTCACAACTTTGGGACATGGCGGCCCAGAACGATGTTACGGAATCACGCTTTCCGACGCTGGAGGCAGAGCGCATCCCGCTCTTGGACGACAGCCACGTGGCAATGAAGGTCAACCTTGACGCTTGCATCCAGTGCGGTCTGTGCGTGCGGGCCTGCCGCGAGGTGCAGGTCAACGACGTGATCGGCATGGCAGGGCGCGGTCACGATGCCTACCCGGTCTTTGACCTTGCCGACCCGATGGGCGCGTCGTCCTGCGTGGCCTGCGGCGAATGCGTGCAGGCCTGTCCGACGGGCGCGCTGATGCCGTCGACCGTGGTGGATGAAAATCAGGTGGGTGACCGCGCGGATTTCGACGAAGAGGTCAAATCCGTCTGCCCCTTCTGCGGTGTCGGCTGTCAGGTGTCGATCAAGGTCAAGGACGGTCAGGTCAAATACGTCGAAGGCATCAACGGCCCCGCGAACGAAGGACGGCTCTGCGTCAAAGGCCGTTTCGGATACGACTATATTCACCACCCCCATCGCCTGACCAAACCGCTGATCCGCCGCTCTGACGCGCCGGAAAAGGGGCTGAACGTCGATCCAAACAACCCGTGGACGCACTTCCGCGAGGCGACTTGGGAAGAGGCGATGGAAAAGGCGGCGCATGGTCTGGCGGACCTGCGCAGCTACTATGGCGGCACCTCTGTCGCGGGCTTTGGCAGCGCCAAATGCACCAACGAAGAGGCCTACCTGTTCCAGAAGTTCATCCGACAGGGCTTTGGCCACAACAACGTCGACCACTGCACGCGGCTGTGCCACGCCTCGTCGGTGGCGGCGCTGATGGAAAACGTGGGCAGCGGCGCGGTGACGGCCACTTTCAACGAGATCGAGAATGCCGATCTGGCCATCGTGATCGGTGCCAACCCGACAGAGAACCACCCTGTCGCCGCGACCTTCTTCAAGCAGTTCGCGAAGCGCGGCGGCGAGTTGATCATCATGGATCCGCGCGGCACCGCGATGAAGCGGCACGCCAAGCACATGCTGCAGTTCCGCCCGGGCACCGACGTGGCGCTGCTGAACGCGATCATGAACGTGATCGTCGAGGAAAAGCTCTACGACCGGCAGTATATCGAGGGCTTCACTGAGGGGTTCTTTGAATTCCGCGACCACATCCGTGCTTTTACGCCGGAGCGTATGTCGGAACTCTGCGGCATTGATCCAGAGACAATCCGCACCGTCGCGCGCAGCTATGCCAGCGCCCAGCGGGCGATGATCTTCTGGGGCATGGGTGTGTCGCAGCACATCCACGGCACCGACAACGCCCGCTGCCTGATTTCGCTTGCGCTGCTCTGCGGGCAGGTGGGGCGGTCGGGCACCGGCTTGCACCCGCTTCGCGGCCAGAACAACGTGCAGGGCGCCTCGGACGCGGGGCTGATCCCGCAGGTGCTGCCGGATTACCAGTCGGTCACGGATGGCGAGGTTCGGGAACTGTTCAAGCACATCTGGCGCGGGACCGAGATTCAGGCCGCACCGGGCTTGACCGTGGTTGAGATCATGGACCGCGTGTACCGGGGTGAGATCAAGGGCATGTATATCCTGGGTGAAAACCCGGCCATGTCGGACCCGGATGTGGAACACGCCCGCAAGGCGCTGGCGCAGCTGGATCACCTTGTGGTGCAGGACATCTTTCTGACCGAAACGGCCAATTTTGCCGACGTCATCCTGCCCGCCTCGGCCCTGCCGGAGAAATCCGGAACCGTGACCAATACCAACCGTCAGGTTCAGGTGGCGCGCAAGGCGGTCAACCCGCCGGGCGAGGCTCGCGAGGATTGGGAGATCATCGTTGATCTGGCGCGGCGCGTCGGGCTGGACTGGGACTACGACGATCCGCGCGAGGTCTTTGACGAGATGAAGATGTCGATGCGCAGCCTGCATCACATCACCTGGAAACGGCTGGAGGCGGAATCCGCCGTCACCTATCCCTGTAACGGTCCGGACGACCCCGGGCAGGCGGTGGTCTTTGGCGACGGCTTCCCCCGTCGGGCCGGACGGGCCAAGTTCACGCCTGCGCGGGTGACGCCGCCCGCCGAGGTGCCGGACGAGCGTTTCCCGATGATCCTGACCACCGGGCGGCAGCTGGAGCATTGGCACACCGGGTCGATGACCCGTAGGGCCAGCGTGCTGGACGCGATGGAGCCGGAGGCGAACTGTTCGTTGCATCCCAAGACGCTGCGGCGGCTGGGCGTCGATCCCGGAGGGGTCGTGCGGCTGACCACGCGGCGGGGTTCGGTCGAGGTCATGGCGCGGGCGGACCGCGCGGTGGCCGAGGACATGGTGTTCCTGCCCTTCGCCTATGTCGAGGCGGCGGCCAACATCCTGACCAACCCGGCGCTGGACCCATTCGGCAAGATCCCGGAGTTCAAGTATTCCGCTGTCCGGGTCGAGAAGGTCGACGCGGGGCAGGTGGCCGCCGAGTGATCCAAATGTGCGCGCCTGACGGCGCGCGCAGGCTGTCTCGGCGTCGGCCTGCGGCCGTCGCCTCGGACCGCTTGGGGCGGTCGTGATCGGGTTCCGCCGGTGTCGCGCCTGTGGCTCGGGGCAGATTGCGTATTTAGAAAGAGAAGAAGCCCGGGGTGTGTCGTCCGGGGTGATACCTTGCGGAGATGCCCATGATACCCGTTGATCCCGATCGTTTCCTTGATGATCTTCACGCCCTGCGGGGGTTCGGCGCGGCGGGCGTTGGCAAGGGGGTGATCCGCCCTGCTTATTCGGAGGCCGATATCGCCGCACGGGACTGGCTGGCCGGGCGGATGGCCGAGGCGGGGTTGGACCCTGTGTTTGATCCGATGGGCTCGCTCTTTGGTTTAGCGGATGGGCCGTCGCTGTTGATCGGGTCGCATTCGGACAGCCAGCCCGAGGGGGGCTGGCTGGATGGTGCCCTGGGGGTCATCGCGGGGCTGGAAGTGGCGCGGGCGGTGCGCGCGGCCGGGGGACCTGCCGTGTCGGTCGTGTCGTTTCAGGATGAAGAGGGCCGGTTTGGCGTGACCACCGGCAGTGCCGCCTGGACCGGGGCCTTGTCGCGCGCGCAGGTCGACGGGCTGACCGATCCGGTGGGGGTGACGCTGGCCGAGGCGCGCGCTGCGATGGGAGAGCGGCTGGGCGATTGGGTCGATCCGGCGCGGTTCACAGGCTTTCTGGAGATGCATATCGAGCAGGGGCCGGTTCTGGATGCGTGCGGTGAGGCGGTGGGCGTGGTGGAGGCCATCGTCGGCATTCGGGACATGGCGATCACCTTGGACGGCCAGCAGAACCATGCGGGCACCACGCCGATGGGGGTGCGCAAGGATGCCTTTCAGGGGCTGGCGGAGGTCAACGGGCTGATCAATGCGCGGTTTCGGGATGTGGTCACGCCGGCGACGGTCTGGACGGTGGGGCATGTCTCGGTCCATCCCAATGCCCATTCCATCGTGCCGGGGCGGGTGACGTTTTCGATGCAGTGGCGTGACGGCGATCCGGACCGGTTGGACCGGATGGAGCGGATCGTGCGGGAGACGGCGGCCGAGGTGGCGGCGCGGCGGGGGCTGGATCTGAGCATGGGACCGATGCTGGGCGTGGCGCCGGTGGCGATGGATGGGCGCGTTCGGGCGGCGCTGGGCGAGGCGGCGGAGGCGGTCGTTCCGGGGCGGTGGCGGACCATGCCGTCGGGGGCGCTGCATGATGCCTCGAACCTGGCCGGGGTGATGCCCACGGGGATGCTGTTCGTGCCGTCGATCGGGGGGATCAGCCATGATTTCGCCGAGGACACGGCGGAGGCGGATCTTGTGACCGGGCTGAAGGTTCTGGCCGGGGCGGTAGAGAGATTGGCGGGGTGATGGCCGGGTGATGTCCACGCGTGGACAGCTTAGGGGGAATGCCAGATCAATGGGTTACAGGCGCGAATTTACCATTCCTTAGGAAAGCCGCCCTTTCGGGTCAGGCCAATCCGACCTTCCCCGAGGGGCAGAGCTGTTCTAGGCTGAGGGGCAGGGAGGTGCCGTCATGGACCCTGTTTCGCTTGTCTTTTACGCCACCGTCTGCGGTGTTCTTGGCCTTGCCGGACCCAGTCTGGGCTCGGCCCCGATCCGGTTGGGCATCGGCGCCGTGGTGGGCGTGGTCGCCGTGATGGTGCTGCCGTGGATCCATTCCCTGCTGGGGCAGACGGTGGGATACAGCTTTGCCGGGCCATAAGGCGCGGCGCGCGGCGCGGCGATGCGCCGATCACCCATCCTGCATCCTGCTGTGACCATTCCGCACCGGGCGCTGGACGTGCTGTTTGCCGCTGCGGCGTTGGTGCTGGGGCTGCGGATCGGGTGGGATTTCGCGACAGGTGGCAGCGCGTGGCGGCAGGGCGATTGGCTGATCAATGGCACGCTGGTCGAGGTGCGCCGGGCCTTTTTCGGAGATACCTTTATCGCGCTGCACGACCTGACGGGCGTGCCGCTGCTGGCACTGGTCTGTGGCGTGCAGATGGTGCTGATTGTCGGGCTGTGCCTGACGGTGCATCGGCTGTTGCGGATTCTGGGACCGGAGATCGCGCTGTCGCTGGCGCTGTCCTGCGGGTTCTTTGCCGTGCTCTGGGTGGCGGGCCACGAGGGCGCGCTGCGCAAGGAACTGGTGGGGTTCACGGCGCTGGCGCTGTGTGCGCTGGCGCTGGTGCGGCGTGCGGCGCCGCTGTTGGTGGCCGGGACCGGGCTGCTGTGGCTGGGGTTTCTGGGGCACGAGGCGCTGGTGCTGCTGCTGCCCTGCTACCTGTTGCTGTTGTGGCTGGGCCGGGGGCAGGTCGCGGGCTGGCTGTTGGCGGCGCTGGCGGTGTCGAGCAGCATCGCCGCCGGTCTGGCGCTGCATTATGCGCTGCGGTTTTCCGAGGTGCCGGAGGCGGCGCTGGTCTGTCGTCCGCTGCTGGAACGGGGCATGGACCCGCTGATTTGCGACGGCGCAATCCAGTGGCTGGAAATGGACCGCGCGCAGGGGATGCGAGAAGTGCGGAAGTTGCTGAACCCGCTGGCGGTGGGAAGCTTTGCACTGGCCTATCTGGTGGCGCTGATGCCCTTGGCGCTGATCCTGTGGCGGTCGGATCATCCCCGTGTCGGGATTGCCATTGGCCTTGGGTTGGCGTTGCCCTTTGTGCCGCTGTACCCGGTCGCGCTGGATTGGGGGCGCTGGGTGGGGATGCACGTGTTCTGCGGTGTTGTGGCGATGGGTTTGGCGCTGGCGCTGGGAAGGTTGCGGGTCGCGGAGCCGCCGGGCCGGTGGCAGAGGGCGCTGTGGGCCGCGCCGCTGGTGATCGTGCCAGTGACGAATTCGATCGGGGCCTTGCCGGGCGGGGTGGTGTATCCGCTGTGGCAGGTATTGGTGTCGGCGGCGGGGTGAACCCCGCCCTACGGGTGCCGCCTGATCAGCTCCAGCTGACGTCGCCGAGAAAAATGTAGCCCGCGCCGTAGATCGTCTTGATCAGGCGCGGGTTTTTCGGGTCTTCGCGCAGTTTCGTGCGCAGGCGCGAGATGCGCACGTCCATCGCCCGGTCAAAGCTTTCGCCTGCCGCGCCGCCAAGGCTTTCCTGCATGTGGGCGCGGGTGATCAGGCGTTTCGGGCTTTCGAGGAAGAGCCGCAGCACCTCGCCCTCGGCATGGCTGAAGGCGGTTTCCGCGCCGGTTTCATCCTCGAGCGCGTAGCGGTCGAAATGCGCGGTCCAGCCATTGAAACGGGCGGTCTCCGAGGGCGCGGCGCGTTTGGGGCCACGCAGGCGGGCGCGGATGCGGGCCACCACCTCTGCCGGGTCGAAGGGTTTGATGATGTAATCGTCGGCCCCCAGTTCGAGGCCGGTCACCCGGTCCTGTACCTGCGCGCGGCCCGAGATGATGATGACGGTCGCCCCCTGTTCCAGCGCCAGCCGATGCACGAGGCTCAGCCCGTCGCGGTCCGGCAGGCCAAGGTCCACAAGGCAGACATCGGGTGTGGCGCGGCGCAGGGCTGCCTCGAATTCCGTGGCGCGGCCAAAGGAGAGCGTGCGGAACCCGGCCTCTGTCAGGGCCTCGGACAGCATCTCACGGATGGCCGGTTCGTCGTCGAGGATGGTGACCAGGGGCGTTGTCATGTCGTGGGGTTAGCCGAATTGCGCCGTGGCGGGAAGGGGCGAGAGAAAGGCCGAGAGATCCTCGGCGGCAAAGGGTTTCGGCAGCACCGGGCCAAGGCGGCGGGCCTGCACATGTTGCGGGTGATCGGCCGGCAGCGAGGTCATGAGGTAGAGCGGCAGATGCGGCAGCCGTTCAGCCAGCGCAAGGCCGGGGGTGTCGCCCTCCAGCGAGATATCCGACAGGATCAGCGCGATGTCGGGCAGACCTTCGGCCAGCGAGGTCGCCTCATCGACCGAGGCCGCCTCGACCACCGCATAGCCAAGGTCGGTCAGCATGTCGCGGATGGTTTCGCGCAGGTCCGGGCTGTCCTCGACCAGCAGCGCAAGGCCGGTTTCCGCAGGCGCATCGGCGCGGCGCAGGGGCAGGCGCAGGGAAACGCGCGCCCCGGTGCCGGTGTTGAGGATACGGACAGAGCCGCCGGCGAGTTTCGTGGTGTCATAGACCATGGCAAGGCCAAGGCCCGAGCCCTCACCGCCCTTGGTGGTAAAGAAGGGGTCCAGTCCATGGGCCAGCGCGGTGTCGGAAAAGCCGGGGCCGGTGTCCTCGACCGTGAATTGCAGCCATGTGTCCTGAATCTCCTCTACCGTGATGGTGATCCGGCCCGGGTGCGCACCGCAGGCGTCGCGGGCGTTCAGGATCAGGTTCAGCAGGGCGTCCTGCAGAAGGCCAGGATCGGCCAGGTAGGGGCCTTGGGTGTGGTTCGCGATGGTGAGGGCAATGCTGTCGGGCAGCGAGGGCGTGGCCAGCGTTTCAAGCTCATCGAGGAAGGGGCCCAGCGGCAGCGGGCGCGGCTGCCAGCCGCGCTGGCTTGTCATGTCGGCGATGCGGTCGAGCAGGCGGCCACCGCGCTGTGCGGCCGAGAGGGTGGCGGTGATCAGCGGTGCGGCCTCTGCGCCCAGATCCATGCGCGCCAGTTTCGACTGCATCCCGAGGATGATGGTCAAGAGATTGGAAAAGTCATGCGCAAGGCCGGAGGTGAGCTGTGCCGCGATCTCCCGTCGCCGGGTCTGTTGCAGGGCGGCGCGGGCCTGCGTTTCCTCTGTCACGTCCTGGCTGAGGATATAGACGCCCGGTTCCATCGGGTCGGGGGTAAAGGCGGCGCGGATGCGGCGCGAGGAGCTTTCGTCGGTGAATTCGAAGGTCGAGGGATGCCCTTGGCGCGCCTCTTCGAGGTGGGGCAGGACGCGGGCATAGGCCTGCGGGCCCAGCGTTTCGGAGATGTGCAGCCCGAGGACGGAGGCCGGGCGGCCCGGCATCACGTCGCCAAGGCGGTTGTTGGAAAAGGTGTAATGCCCGTCATCATCGACGCGGGCGATGTGGGCGGGCATCATCTGGGTGGTGGCGCGGGTGCGGGCCTCTGTCTCGGCCAGTTCGCGGCGCGCCTCTTCCAGCGCCTTGTTGGTGGCGGCGAGGCGGCGGTTGGTGCGGGCCAGTTCCTCGGACCGTTTCAGGACCTCCTCGGAGAGCAGTTCCGAATGGGTGCGCAAGAGTTCCTCCTGCGCGCGGGTCTGGGTGATGTCGGTGTAGACGGTGACCCAGCCGCCCTGCGGCAGCGGCGCGCCCTCAACGCTGATGGTGCGGCCGTTGGCGCGGGTGCGTTCCATGTAGTGCGGCTCGAACGCGCGGGCGATTTCGACCCGGTCGCGCACCCATGTTTCGGGATCGCCCACATCGCCGTATTCGCCGCGCATCACCAGATGGCGGATGGTGTCCTCAAAGCTGGCGCCGGGGGTGGTCAGCTCTGCCGGCAGGTCGAACATCTGCGCGAAGGGGGCGTTGCAGACGGCCAGACGCAGGTCGGCGTCGTAGATCGTCAGCGCCTGCTGGATCAGGTTGAGCCCGGCCTGCGTAAAGGCGAGTGGGGTCATCTGCGGGCCTCCCGCTCCCGTTGGTGCCGGGGCAGGATAGCGCCGTGGGGCGTGGGGAGAAAGCGGATTACGGGCGGCGGCGCAGCCCGTCGCGCCAGAGCGAGTAGATGCCCGATGCCACGATCAGCGCCGCCCCGGTCAGGGTCAGCGTGTCGGGGCGTTCGCCGAAGACGGTATAGGCCAGCACCAGCGCGACGATCAGGCGGGAATAACGGAAGGGGGCCACGACCGATACCTCTCCGGTGCGCATGGCGGCGGTGAGCGCGGTATAACCGATGACGCCCGCGAACGCGGTGCCGCAGATCATCAGCACAGAGGTGGGCGTGGGCAGGGCGGGGGCGGGTTCGAACGCCATGATCACAAGACCCGCGAAGGTGACGACGGCAAAGCCGAGCACGCCAAGCTGCGACGGGCGGACGTGGGCGGGGGCGGTGCGGGTGGCGACATCGCGCCCGGCAAAACCGATCATGCCCAGCAGGGCAAAGATGGCGTTGGCCTCTATCCCCTCTGCCGAGGGGCGGATGATCAGCAGGACCCCGGCAAAGCCCACGGCGGTGGCGGCCCAGCGGTGCGGGCCGATGCGTTCGCCAAGGATAAGCGCGGCAGAGAGCATCACCACCAGCGGCGCGGCCTGAAGAATGGCAGAGGTGGTGGACAGCGGCGTGTAGGCAAGACTGAGCGCAAAGAACAGCCGCCCCATGATTTCGAACCCGGTGCGGATCAGCAGGCCCTTTTGCAGGTAGGCGGGATCCCAGAGTGGCACGCCTTTGCGACGGGCCTGAAAGGCGTAGATCGTCATGGCGATCAGGCCGAATTGCACGGTGCCAAGCCCGGGGGAAATGCCGCCAGTGCCGGTGGCCGCCTTGAAAAACGCATCCTCGACCCCGAAGCCCAGCATGGCGAGGATCATCCAGAGACTGCCGCGAAGATTGTCGGTCATGTGGGGCTTTCCGTGACGGGCAGGCAAGGGGTGTCACGGAGATGGCGGCAGGGCAAGAGGGGGCAGACTGCCGGGTTTGCCTGCAGAGGGAGTTTTGACGCTGAACTCGAGAAAGATCAGCAGCAGGTATGAGTCCGAACAGCCCGCGCAGTCGGAGCGTGGGGGACCCGTTGATTCCAGCGTCGTCCGGTCCATCCTTGACGACGTGGAGAGTGCTTGCAGCCCCCCAGGGCGAACTCTCGTCTGTTGTCCCGAATCCGTGCTTGGCATCATGCAGCGCGAGAGTGCCAACCGGTAAGACGTGCGGCAAGGCCGCCAAGCACGGACGACATCAGTGTTCGAGTTTCGGGGGCCTTATATCTCCCTATTGTCCGTCCCAGCCGGGTCCGACCCAGCCCAAATAGCTTTCGCCCTCGTCGTTCTTTGCCGTGCAGGGGGTGCCGACCGTGCGCTGCGGGCCGTTCAGCGGAGTGCGAAACGACTCATTTACGCAGCGGTCACCCTTGTCGGTGACATGCAGGCATTCGCCAACGATCTGGATGAAGCCCGGACCGCAATAATCCGAGCATCCGGCTTCGACGCAGGTCTGGGCTGTCGCGGGCAGGGGCATCGCAGCTGCGGAGGCTGCGACCACGGCCAAAGAGAGAGATTTCCTGATCATGGCATTTCCTTTCGGCTGGGCTTTCCTTATCGACGGCCCCGCGTGCGCGGACCGCTTGGACGACTGGCGCTCAATTCCCGGTGCAGACTGAAGAACTTAGGGCGACGAGTGCTGCACGAGGAACAGACTGCCAGTTCGGGTAATCCTGATAGATCGCCCCCCAATTCCAAGTCGGGGTGTAGCCACATTTGATGGTGAGATCGCCACCGAAATCGCCAATCTTGCCTTCCCCTCTGACACGCGCAGAGCAGGAACCGTCGCCGTTGGCATTCACGTGTTCGACCCACCAGGTCTGGCTGTAGACCCCTTCGAGATCCTGGGTATAGATCCCCCCGTCCCAGCATGCCGCGTTTGCAACTGTCGAAGCAAACGCCCCGATCAGCAGGGCGACTGTCAATCTGATGGTCATGTCGAACGCTCTCAATTCCAAGGCTGCGCCAGGGAAAGATGCCCGCCAACAGGCGCGAACAGCCCAGCCTTGGCCGACATTCCCCAAGCGGAATGTCCTTCATTCGAATGCGGCACAGGGGTGCACGGCGTTCAGGCCAATGTGCAGGTCTCATTGCCGCCCCTAGGGAGCAGTTTACAGGATCGCATGAAATATAGCGACTCTGCACGGATCTTATGCAGAGCGCCGCGCCGCGAGGATCTGTTTGCCGCTTTTGCTAGCGGTGGCCTTTCAGGGGCCGCGACTGACCGGCGCAAGGCAAAACAGCCCGCGCAGAAGCCCCTCAGGGTCTGATGTTTCGTCTTCTGTTCGGGATCAGATCAGGCTGTCCAACAACGCCTTGGCCGCCGCCTGTTCCGCCTGCCGTTTCGATCCTGCGGTGGCTTGGGCCGTTTCGCCGGAGGACAGCCGCGCCTCTATGGTGAAGACGGGGGCGTGGTCGGGGCCGCTGCGGGCGGTTTCGACGTAGCTGGGCGGTTGTTGTCCGCGGGCCTGCGCCCATTCCTGCAGGGCGGTCTTGGCGTCCTTGCTGTCTTCGTCGACACTTTCGATCCGCTTGCCCCAGAGCCGCAGGATCAGCGCCTGTGCCGCCTCGAACCCGGCGTCGAGATAGACGGCGGCAATCACCGCCTCCATCGCGTCGCCCAGCAGGGCCTGCTTGCGCCGTCCACCCGACAGCTGTTCCGACCGGCCCAGTTTCAGCGCATCGCCGATCCCGATCTCGCGCGCGACATCGGCGCAGGTTTCCTTGCGCACCAGCGCGTTGAAGCGCGGCGCAAGCTGACCTTCGGTGGCGGCGCGGTCATGTCTTAGCAACGCCTCTGCCATCACGAGGCCCAGCACCCGGTCGCCCAGAAATTCAAGCCGCTGGTTGTCTTCGCGTCCCGGACCGGAGGTCGAGGAATGGGTGACGGCGCGGCGCAGCAGGGCGGCGTCGGCAAAGGCATGGCCCAGCCTGTCCTGCAGGGCGGAGAGATCGGCAGAAAGTTTCATTTCACGGTCCTCAGGACGCGCCCCTCGCGTCCTTCTTGCGAGTAGATCACCAGACGCAGGTGTCCTTCAATGTTTGAAAGCGGCACAAAGCCGACGCCGCCCTGTATTGGTGCAAAACGGCTGTCGACGGAATTGTCCCGGTGGTCGCCCAGAACAAAGGCATGCCCCTCTGGCACCTTGAATAGGGCGGTGGTGTCCGATGGGCCGGGGCCAAGGTCCAGCACGGTGTAGGTGCGGCCCGAGGGGAGCGTTTCGGCAAAGGCGGGTTTGACGCAGGTCTCGCCCAGCGTCACCGGCACCACGCAGCGCGGATAGGTTCCGGCGGCAGAGCGGATGTTGGGTTCGGTCCAGTCGGGCAGGGGGGCCTGTGGCAGCGGCGTGCCGTTCAGCAGGACCTGACCGTCTTGCATCTGCACGGTGTCGCCCGGCAGGCCGATCACCCGCTTGATGAAATCCAAGCCGTTGACCGGGTGGCGAAACACCACCACATCGCCGCGGTCGGGGGTGGCAAGGCTGCGGGTGGCAATGGCGTAGTCGCCGGTCTGCAGGGCGGGCGTCATGCTGGCGGAGGGGATGATATAGGGCGCCCATGCGATGCGGCTGGCCGTCAGCGCGGCGGCGATGCAGACCGCGACAAGGGCGGCGCGGCTGTAGGGGCCTGGGGTGGCATCGGGGGCGGGCCGCTTGATGATCATGGCGATCACCAGGACCAGCGAGACGAAGGGGACCAGCAGCAGCCAGAGCAGCCAACCGGACCAGCCCATGTCGCGCAGGCGGCGCCGGGCATGGCCCCAGAACAGCAGGAGGGCAAGGGCGGACACAAGGGCGAACGCCGCCCCGGCAAGGCTGAGCGGCGGGACGAGGACAGGGCTCAGCAAGACCGCCATCAGGAAGATCGCGGCCAGCGCGAACCCGCCGCGTCCGGTCAACCCGGTCCAGTCGAAGGCGTCGCGGATGAACCTCATCCGCGCATGTCCGGTCGGATGGATTTCATCCGCGCGTAAGGGGCTGGATGACCTTCATCCGCACCCGCCTATTCGATGGCCTTGAAGAAGCGGTCGCTGCGCCACGTCCAGAAGAACAGCATCGAGCGGCCCGCAGAGGAGAACATCACCCGGTCGGCCCGGCCCACGAGGTTTTCGAAAGGCACAAAGCCGACGCCGCCCGCAATGTTCGGCACGCGGCTGTCCGACGAGTTGTCCCGGTTGTCGCCCATGAAGAAATAATGGCCTTCGGGGACGGTATAGACCGGGGTGTTGTCAGAGCCCTGCATGGTGATGTTCAGGATCGAGTGGCTGGTGCCGCCGGGCAGGGTTTCGATGAACTTTTCCTTGCTGCAGATGGCGCCGTCACCGACGGTGCCGTTCTCGCAGCGCGGGCGCAGGCCCTGCGGCCCCTGCGGCGCGGCCAGTTCCTCGAAGGTGCCGTCGGGCTGCACGATCACCGGCTGGTCGTTGATGAACAGAACACCGCCGCGCACCTGGATGCGCTCTCCCGGCAGGCCGACGAGGCGCTTGATGAAATCGCGGCCTGTGACCGGGTGACGGAAGACGACGACATCGCCGCGCTTTGGCTCGTTGCCGAAAAGGCGGGTGTTGTCGCCATCGGCCCAGCCGCAAATGTCCTGCGCGTCGATATTGATGCCAAAACGGGGGATGATGACCGAGGGGCAGGAGGCGTAGGAATAGCCATAGGACATCTTGTTCACAAAGAGGAAATCGCCGATCAGCAGCGTGTCCTTCATCGAGCCCGAGGGGATCCAGAAGGGCTGAAACAGGAAGGTCCGAAAGACCCCCGCGATCAGCAGCGCGTAGACGACGGTCTTGATCGTCTCGACGATCCCGCCCTTCTTTTCTTCCTTGGCCATGTGCTCTGCCCTCTGGCTTGATCTGGTGGGCGCTTCATGAGCGGGCGTGGGGGGCGTGTCAAGGCGAGAGGGGCCGCGCCTCGATCACGACAAAGGCCTGCGCCCAGGGGTGATCGTCGGTCAGGGTGACGTGGATGATCGCCTCATGCCCCTCGGGGGTCATGGCGTCCAGTCGTTCCCTGGCCCAGCCGGTGACATGCATGATCGGCTGGCCGGTGTGCAGGTTCGAAACGGCCATGTCCTTCCACGCGATGCCCATGCGCAACCCGGTTCCCAGCGCCTTGGAACAGGCTTCTTTCGCGGCCCAGCGTTTGGCGTAGGTGCCGGGGGTATCGGCGCGGCGTTCGGCCTTGGCCTGCTCCACCTCGGTAAAGACGCGGTTGCGGAACCGGTCGCCGAAACGGTCCAGCGTGCCTGCAATCCGGTCGATGTTGGCCAGATCGGTGCCGATGCCAAGGATCATGGGGCGCTCTCCGCGGGGCCGGGATGGCCTGTGGGTCAGAAACCCCGGCAGGCCGCGAAGGTCAAGATCAGGGCAGCAACCGCCCCGAAATGTCGCCCGTCGCCTGATTGAGTGTAAAGCGCAGGGTGAAATCCCCGAAATCCGCCGTTGCACCGTCATAGGCCTGCACCGGCACGGTAAAGGTCAGGCCGGTGGCGGGGTCATAGTCGGCGCTCAACTGCGCGAAATCCATGCCGGAAAAGCCCATTCCGTTCAGGCCCACAACCTTGCACTGACGGTCGCCCAGTTCCGAATAGGGCGGTGACAGAACCAGCATCCAGGCCCAGGCCGCCGCCGGTTCGATGGTGTCCATCAGGGCAAGGCGCGTCTTGCCATTGGAGAAGGTGCGGCTGTTTTCCTCCCACGGTTCGACGATGGCCGCGGCGCTGGCCTGCCAGTCACAGTCATGCACGGTCACGGCGTATTCCTGCGCCGCGGCCAGCGCGGGCATCAGGGCAAAGGGCAGGGCACAAAGCAGGCGGGTCATGGGCGTAATTCCTTGGCAGGGGCCCAGTCAGGGCCTTGTCTGGGGCAATGCGCCGGAGGATAGCCCGATCGGGACAGGGGCGCGAGGCGGGGTATTCCCGACCGCCTCAGAACCCCAGCCGCTGCAACCGCCCGATCACCTTGCGAAAGACCACCGGCGGCAGGATTTCCTGCAGCATGTCGGCGCGTTTCACCTGCTTGTCGACCTGGTCCTGCGTGCCGGGGCGGGGCTTGAACAGCGTGGTGTGGGATTTGCGCGTATAATCCCATGTGGCGGTGTAGTAATAGAGCGCCAGCGACATGCGCGGCTCACCGTCTGGATGGTTCACCGTTTCGGGGTTGCCGTGCCAGGTGTCCGAGCCGGTGTTGAAACAGCACATGCGGTTGAAGACCGGCACAAAGCTGTCGACCTGCTCGGTCATGTCGGTGTTCCAGATCTCGAACGAGCCGCCGTAGTCCTTTTTCCAATCCTTGTTCAGGTAGATCAGGATGTTGAGCCGGCGTTCGAGGTTGAGCTTGGCGTTGTGGTTGAAATCGGCGTGGATATCCAGATGCCCGCCATTGGCCACCACATGCACGCCGCCACCGGCGAAATAGGGATCGGGGATCAGCCCGCTGATGCCGGTCATCTCTTCGAGAAACCGCACGAAGGGGCGCGAGTTCAGCACGTAGAACAGGTTGCGCGTGTAGGGCGGCAGACGCTCTGGCAGGTAGCTGGATTTCAGCTTTTCCTGCGGGCGGTCGAACATGGTTTCCTCCTCCGGCAGGGTGCGGATTTCGTCCAGCACCCGGTCCAGCACCTCTTCGGGCAGGAAATCGTCGAAACTGCCATAGGGATAGGGCTGACGGCTGCGGTAGGTTTCGGCGGCGGCGGCCCCTGCGGCCTTGGCGGCGGCCGCGTCGATGGCAAGGGTTTCGGGATCCATCGGAATGACGGGCATGAGTGATTCCTCTGCTGGCACGCGCTTGGCACCCAGACTAGCGCCAGTTTGAGGCAAAAACATGGATTTGTGACGCCCCGGCGCCCCCGTCCGGCCCGCGCCCCCGGTGGCCCTCAGGCGCGCGCCTCATTCATCAGGCGGCGCATTTCCGCGATGGCCGGTGCCAGCCCGCGAAATATCGCCTCTCCGATCAGGAAATGCCCGATGTTCAGCTCCATCACCTCTGGAAAGGCGGCAACGGGCTGCACGGTGTCATAGGTCAACCCGTGCCCGGCGTGCACCTCCAGACCCAGACCATGGGCAAAGCCTGCCATCTCGCGCATCTTTTCCAGCTCGGCATCGCGCTTGTCGAACTGGCCCTCGGCATGGAAATCGCAATAGGCGCCGGTGTGCAGTTCGATCACCTGCGCGCCGATGCGATGCGCGGCCTCGATCTGGCGCTTGTCGGCGGCGATGAAGATCGACACCCGGCAGCCCGCGTCGCGCAGCGGGGCGATGAAATGCGCCAGCCGGTTTTCCTCGCGCGCCACTTCCAGCCCGCCCTCGGTGGTCTTTTCCTCGCGCTTTTCGGGCACGATGCAGACCGCGTGCGGCCGGTGCCGCAGGGCGATGCGCTGCATCTCTTCGGTGGCGGCCATCTCGAAATTCAACGGCACGGTCAGATGGTCCATCAGCGCGTCGATATCCCCGTCCGAGATATGTCGCCGGTCTTCGCGCAGGTGCGCGGTGATGCCGTCGGCGCCTGCCTCCTCGGCGATCTTGGCGGCGCGCACGGGATCGGGATAGGCGCTGCCGCGCGCGTTGCGGACGGTGGCCACGTGGTCGATGTTGACGCCAAGGCGCAGCTTTCCGGCAAATTGGGTCATGGTCGCGATTTTCCGTTCTGAAATTTGATCAAAATCTAGGGGCGAGATCGGCAAAAGAAAACCGCTTTTTGCGTCGCGCCACAGGCGTTTCAGGCTAACGCCGGCCCTTCTTCGGGTTTCCAAATACCCTCGGGGGAGACGCCCGCAGGGCGGCGGGGGCAGAGCCCCCTATGCGCGGCCTCAGGGCGGGCTGCCGACGTTCTTTTTCTTCTTTTTCAGGTCCGCCAGCTTGGCCTTGATGACGCCCTTGCGACGGTTCTGAAAGGCGGTGATCAGCGGCAGGGAGATGTAATAGGCAATGGTCCCGCACACGATGCCGGGAAGGATGCCGCCGATCATGTAGGGAAAGAACACCTCGTCGTAAAATATCCGCAGGTGGTTCCAGTCCGCGCGTTCAGGCGTGAAAATGGCCAGGAAATTGCGCCACAGGTCTTCGCCCGCCTTGACGAATTTCTTGCCCAGGCTGCCGTGGTCCGGGTCCGCCTCCAGCCCCAGCAGCCAATAGCCGGTCTTCATGGCAATGACGCCGATGGGCACATAGGTCAGCGGGTTGCCGAAAAAGGTCGACAGGATCGCGGCAAGCAGGTTGCCCCGCATGATCCATGCGATCAGGGCGGCGGTGAAGAAGTGAAAGCCGTAGAAGGGGGTGAAGGTAGTGAAAACCCCGGCAAAGATGCCGCGCGCGATCCGGTCGGGCGGATCGGGAAGGCGGTTCAGGCGCAGCCGCACATAACGCGCCGCCCGGCCCCAGCCGCCACGGGGCCACAACGCCTCCAGCACGATCTTCCAGATCGGCCGTCTGTCGCGTCGCTTGAACACAAATGCGCCTTTCCTGCCTACTCTGCCGCCTCTGGCACCCGTTCGAGCCCGGGATCCCGCCGCCGTTCGACCGAGGCGACGTCGCGCTCTGCCTCCATCGTCGAAACCAGCGAGTGCAGGTGTTCGGCGTCACGCAAATCCACATCCATCATGAGGCGGTAAAAATCCGGTTTCCGGTCTATGAAGTTCAAGTCTGAAATATTGGCCTTGGTCTCGCCGATCAATGTGCAAATCCGTCCCAGCACGCCTGCGTCGTTGCCGATGGTCAGTTCCAGCGACACGGTATAGACCGCCGGGTGTTTGCCCTCGGCCCAGTGCAGGTCCAGCCAGCGCTCTGGCTGGTCCTCGTGATCGGCCAGCGCGGCGCAGTCGATGGCATGCACCGCGACGCCATGCCCGCGATGCGCCAGCCCCACGATACGCTCGCCCGGCAGGGGCTGACAGCAGGGGGCGCGTTCGAATCCCTGACCGTGTTCCAGCCCGACAACCGCGCGCTTCAGCTCGATCTCGCCGTCGTCCTGAATGGCGAGGTTGGGATAGACCGCCTCGACCACTTCGCGGGCGGTCACTTCGGCGCTGCCCAGACGGGCGAGAAGCGTTTCCACATCCTCCAGCCGCAGGGTCGCGGCGGCCTTTTCCAGCACCTTGTCGGTGGCCTTCTTGCCGCGCGCCTCAAAGGCGGCGCGGGCCAGTTCGTGGCCCAGCCGCGCGTAGCGGCCCTTGTTCGCTTCGCGCAGGGCGCGGCGGATCGCGGTCTTGGCCTTGCCGGTGGTGGCGATGTCCAGCCAGGTGGCCTGCGGTGCCTGCCCTTCGGCGGTGATGATCTCGACCGACTGGCCGTTTTTCAACCGGGTCCACAGCGGCACGCGGATGCCGTCGACCTTGGCCCCGACACAGCGCGATCCGATCCGGGTGTGGATGGCATAGGCATAGTCGATCGGCGTCGCGCCACGGGGCAGCTTCACCACGTCGCCCTGCGGGGAAAAGCAGAAGACCTTGTCGGAATACATCTCCAGCTTGACCGCCTCCATGAAGGCGTCGTGGTCTTCTTCGGCGTCGAACTGTTCGGTGACAGAGGCGATCCACTTGGCTGGATCGACGGCAAAGCGGTTCTCGGCCCGCACCCCGTCGCGGTAGGACCAATGCGCGGCGACGCCGGTTTCGGCCACCTCGTGCATCTCGCGGGTGCGGATCTGCACCTCGACCCGTTTGCCGTCCCGGCCCGAAACGGTGGTGTGGATAGAGCGATAACCGTTGGATTTCGGCTGGCTGATGTAATCCTTGAAGCGCCCCGGCACCGCGCGCCAGCGCTGATGGATCGCGCCCAGCGTGGCGTAACAATCGGCCTCTGACCGGGTGATGATGCGAAAGCCATAGATGTCGGACAGGCGGGAAAAGCCGATCTTCTTTTCCTGCATCTTGCGCCAGATCGAATAGGGCTTTTTCGCGCGGCCAAAGACATCGGCCTCGACATCGGCCTTTTCCAGCTCGTGCCGCATGTCATTGGTGATGCGCTGCACCACGTCGCCGGTTTCGCGTTGCAGGGTGATGAAGCGGCGGATGATGCTGTCGCGGCCCTTGGGGTTCAGCACGCGAAAGGCATGATCCTCAAGTTCCTCGCGCATCCACTGCATGCCCATCCGGCCTGCAAGCGGCGCGTAGATGTCCATCGTCTCGCGCGCCTTTTGCACCTGCTTTTCCGGCTTCATCGCCTTGATGGTGCGCATGTTGTGCAGACGGTCGGCCAGCTTGACCAGAATCACCCGCAGGTCCTTGGACATGGCCATGAAAAGCTTGCGGAAGTTTTCCGCCTGCTTGGTCTCGGAGGAGGACAGTTGCAGGTTGGTCAGCTTGGTGACGCCATCGACAAGCTCGGCGATTTCGCGGCCAAAGCGGCGTTCGACCTCGGAAAAGGTCGACCGCGTGTCTTCGATGGTGTCATGCAGCAGCGCGGTGATGATGGTGGCATCATCGAGGTGCTGTTCGGTCAGGATCGCCGCAACCGTCACCGGATGCGAGAAATAGGGCTCGCCCGACTTGCGGAACTGACCGTCATGCATGTCGCGGCCATAGTCATAAGCCGCGGTGATCAGCGCCGCGTTGGTCTTGGGATTGTAGTTGCGAACAAGGTCGACGAGGTCTTCTGCAGAGATCATGCGGCCTCACCCCGGCACCGGATCAGCCCTGACCCTGTGCCTCCATGAGAGCACGAAGCAGCTTTTCTTCGGACATGTCGTCCTCTTGCGGCTTGTCCTGTTCGGCCCCCATGAGCAGCGCCATGGTGTCCTCTTCGGGCTCGTCCACCTCAATCTGCGTCTGGTTCGACTCGATCAGGCGTTCGCGCAGCTCATCGGTGGACTGGGTCTCATCCGCGATTTCGCGCAGGGCGACGACCGGGTTCTTGTCGTTGTCGCGGTCAACCGTGATGGCGGCACCAGCAGAGATTTCGCGCGCCCGGTGGGCGGCGAGCATAACCAGCTCGAACCGGTTGGGAACCTTGTCAACGCAATCTTCTACCGTCACGCGGGCCATGGATGCTCCGTTCCTGTGTTTGAGGACCTCAGAAACCGACGATATAACGCGCTGTTCCCGCTTTCACAAGGGGGGCGTGGTGGGGATGTCGTGGGGGCATCCCGGGAGGCTTTCGGCGGTTCAGATCGGGCGGGCCTCTGCGCGGTCGGCGGCGGGCAGGGCGGCCAGCATCTCTGCCACGGTTGTCCCAGTCAGCGGATGCCGCCAATCGGCGGCGATATCGGCCAGCGGGACAAGGACAAAGGCGCGGTCCTGTAGGCGGGGATGCGGCAGGATCAACTGTTCGGGAGCACGTGTCAGTTGTGCTGCAACGTCACATTCACGCCATTGCACCTGTGTTGCCGCTTCCGGCAGAACCCCGTCACCCTGCGCCAGAAGATCGAGATCCAGCGTCCGGCTGCCCCATCTCTGTACCCGCTCCCGGTCGAAATCCGCCTCGACCTGATGCAGGATCGCCAGCAGCGACTGGGCGTCTCCGTCATACTCTAATGCCACGCAGGCATTGACATAATCCGGGCCTGCCCCGGCCGGGAAACAGGGGGTCGCGAAGAACCGGCTGATGCGACGTAGCACCATGTTCCGAGAGGTCAGTTTGCACAACGCATGCGCGAGTGTCTGGGCGGGACTTCCCGCATAGGATCCAAGGTTTGAACCCAGCGCGACAAGGAATTCTTGTGTCATGGCAGGAAAAAGACTATTCTTTTGATACTTGAGCGCGCCTTGCGAAGCGCGGAAAAACACTTACTCTGTATCGACCTTGTCCGCCACCTCTTACACACTCACGGATCAGGCGGGCCGATTGGACGAAAGGGAATTTTATGTTCTACAAGGACGAACGGCTTGCGCTGTTCATAGACGGCTCTAACCTGTACGCCGCCGCCAAAGCTCTCGGTTTCGATATCGACTACAAGCTGCTTCGGCAGGAGTTCGCGCGTCGGGGCAAGATGGTTCGTGCTTTCTATTACACGGCTCTGCTGGAAAACGACGAGTATTCGCCGATCCGGCCACTGGTCGACTGGTTGCACTACAACGGCTTCACCATGGTGACGAAGCCCGCGAAGGAATACACCGACAGCCAGGGCCGTCGTAAGGTCAAGGGCAACATGGATATCGAACTGACGGTCGATGCCATGGAGCTGGCACCGCGCGTGGATCACATCGTGCTCTTCTCCGGTGACGGGGACTTCCGGCCGCTGGTCGAAAGCCTGCAGCGTCAGGGCGTTCGCGTTTCGGTTGTTTCGACCATCCGGTCGCAGCCGCCGATGATCGCCGACGAACTGCGGCGCCAGGCCGACAACTTCATCGAGCTCGACGAGTTGCGTGAAGTGATCGGACGCCCGCCGCGCGACACCCAGGTCGAGCGCAACTTCGAAGTCGCTTCAAGCAAGTGATCCGACAGGGGCTCGGTCCGGCGGTCACTCACCCGCCATCAGACCGGGCCCTTGTCACCTTCGGCGTCTTGTTTGTCGCCGATCTGACGCATGGGATGGACCTCGCGCCGCTCCGCCACTAGGTGAAGGGCGTGCCCAGACGAAAGGTTCCGCCATGCCTGACAGCCTACCACCGCTCACGCTCTACCTTGCCGCGCCGCGCGGATTCTGTGCCGGCGTGGACCGCGCGATCAAGATCGTCGAGATGGCGCTGGAGAAATGGGGCACGCCCGTCTACGTCCGGCACGAGATCGTTCATAACAAGTTCGTGGTCGATGACCTGCGGGCCAAGGGCGCGGTTTTTGTCGAGGAGCTGGAAGAGTGCCCGGACGACCGCCCGGTGATCTTCTCCGCCCATGGCGTACCGAAGTCCGTGCCCGCCGAGGCCGCGAAGCGCGAAATGATCTATGTGGATGCGACCTGCCCGCTGGTCAGCAAGGTGCATATCGAGGCGGCGCGCCATTCCGAAAACGGCTTGCAGATGATCATGATCGGCCACGCGGGCCATCCCGAAACCGTGGGCACAATGGGGCAACTGCCCGAGGGTGAGGTTCTGCTGGTCGAAACCCCCGCCGATGTGGCAGGGGTTCAGGTGCGCGATCCGGAACGCCTTGCCTTCGTGACCCAGACGACGCTTTCCGTGGATGACACGGCAGAAATTGTCGCCGCGCTCAAGGCGCGCTTTCCGGCCATCGTCGGCCCGCACAAGGAAGACATCTGTTACGCCACCACCAACCGGCAGGAGGCGGTAAAGGCGCTGGCCCCCCGCGCCGATGCGCTGCTGGTGGTGGGCGCGCCCAATTCCTCCAATTCCAAACGGCTGGTCGAGGTCGGACGCCGCGCGGGCTGCGCCTATGCGCAGCTTGTCCAGCGCGCCACGGACATTGACTGGCGCGCGGTCGACGGTATCGGATCGGTGGGCATCACCGCGGGCGCCTCCGCCCCCGAGGTGCTGATCGACGAGGTGATCGACGCCTTTCGCGCACGCTTTGCCGTGACCGTGGAGCGGGTCGAAACCGCGCAGGAAAACGTGGAATTCAAGGTGCCGCGCGTCTTGCGCCAACCGGCCTGAGGCAGAACACAGCCGCGGCGCCCCCTTGTCTTCGTCCCATGTGACATACCTTGTGGGCAGGCGCAGCGACTGCCTCAAACTCCGCAGGCCCCAAGGAGAAGGACCCATGCCGCAACAGATCCCCCGCGCCGCCCTTCTCCTCGGCCTCGCCGGTGTGCTGCCCTTTGCCTGGGGCGCATTGACCATCCTCGTGCCGGGTCTGCAGGACTGGGGCCTGGCCCATATCGGCCCGCGCTTTGTTGGCCCCTACGTGGGGCTCTTCTATGGGGCGGTGATCCTGTCCTTCATGTCCGGCGTGCTCTGGGGATTCGCCACCAAGGCAGAGAGCAATCGCGCCGCCACCGGCTATGCGCTCTCCACGCTGCCCGCGCTCTGGGCCTTCTTCACCACTGGCGGCGGCGAAAGCCGCGCTGCGATCAACCTGATCTTCGGCTTCCTCGCGCTGTTGCTGCTCGACTATGCCTTTGCCCGCTGGGGCCTCGCGCCCGCATGGTGGCTGCGCCTGCGGGTGCTGCTGACAACGCTTGTCGTGGCCTGCCTCGCGGTGATCCCGCTGTCCTGACGCCGCGGGTTTCTTCTCTTTCCAAATACGCAAATGCGCCGCTGGCCTCTTGCGATACGCGCCGGAAAAGGCAAAACCCCCAGCCATGACAGATCGTGAAACCATCCGCATCTATGACAGCCGGGCAGAGGACTATGCCCAGGTGACCGCCTCCGACGGTCCCGACGCCACGCTGTCCGCCTTCATCGCCGCGCTGCCACAGGGCGGGCGCGTGCTGGACCTTGGCTGCGGGCCGGGGATATCTTCCGGCCACATGGCGGCGGCGGGCCTGAGCGTCGAGGCGTGGGACGCATCAGAGGCGATGGTCGCGCTGGCCGCAACGCGCGCAGGTGTCACGGCCAGACAGGCAAGCTTCGACGCGCTCGACGCAGAGGCCACTTATGATGGCATCTGGGCCAATTTCAGCCTGCTGCACGCCCCCCGCGGCGACATGCCCCGGCATCTTGCCGCCATTGCCCGCGCGCTGAAACCGGGCGGGCTGTTCCATATCGGCGTCAAGGAAGGGGAGGGCGAAAAGCGCGACGGCCTAGGCCGCCTCTATACCTATTACACGCCCGCCAGCCTGACGGCCCTCTTGCAGGATGCGGGCCTGACACCCGGCCCCTACAGCCACGGCACCGACAAGGGGCTGGATGGCGTTGTGGCCCCCTGGATCACGGCGACCGCCCATGCCTGAGCTTTTTGCCTATACCGATGGCGCCTGTTCCGGAAATCCCGGCCCGGGCGGTTGGGGCGCCCTCCTGCGCGCGACTGATGGCGACACCATTGTCAAGGAACGCGAACTGAGCGGCGGCGAGGCGCAGACCACCAACAACCGCATGGAACTGATGGCGGCGATCAGTGCGCTTGAAAGCCTGTCGCGCGCCTCGAAAATCACCGTCGTGACCGACAGCGCCTACGTCAAGAACGGCGTCACCGGCTGGATCCATGGCTGGAAGCGCAACGGCTGGAAGACCGCCGCCAAGAAGCCGGTCAAGAACGTCGAACTCTGGCAGCGGCTGGACGAGGCGCAGAAACGCCACGACGTGACATGGGAGTGGGTCAAGGGCCACGCCGGCCACCCGGAAAACGAACGCGCCGATGAACTGGCCCGCGCCGGCATGGCGCCGTTCAAGACCCGCGCCGGTACGGCGCCCGCCAAGAAATGACGCCGCTCATCCTGCTCGACTATGCCGCGACGCTGGTCTTTGCCCTGACCGGCGCGCTGGTGGCCAGCCGCGCCCAACTGGACGTGGTGGGCTTTGCCTTTCTGGCCGGGCTGACGGGCCTTGGCGGCGGCACCCTGCGCGATGTGCTGCTGGACCGCACCCCGGTTTGGATCGCCGACCCGAATTACCTTGCCGTGGTCACCCTCGCCGCCGTTCTGGTCTTCTTCACCGCCCACCTGATCGAAAGCCGTCTGAAGGCGATTCACTGGCTGGATGCGCTGGCGCTGGGCGTGGCCGTGGCGGCCGGTGCAGGGGTGGCGCAACGCATGGGCCAACCGCCGACTGTCGTTCTGGTTATGGGTATCGTCACTGGCTGTGCCGGGGGGCTGGCGCGCGACGTGGTGGCCAATGAGGTGCCGCTGGTGCTGAAACAGGGTGAACTCTACGTCACCTGCGCGCTTGCGGGCTCGCTCGCCACGGTCATCGCCGCCACGCTTGGGGCAACACCGCTTGTGACCGGCGCCGTGACCCTCGCCGTGACCTTTGCCCTGCGTGCAGGGTCGCTGGCGCTGGGCTGGCGCCTGCCGGTCTACAAACCCCGCCCGCCGCGCAGCCGATAAGCACAGCTGCCTTCTTTGGGCTGAAAAATACCTCGGGGAGCGCGAGGGGCAGGCCCCTCGCATAACCCGCGACGCGCCTCCGGCGCGAGGGGCTGGCCCCTCGCTCCCGCCGTGGTCTATTGCAGATCGCCAAATGCCTTCTGCATCCGTTCCACCGCCTCGGCCACGCGCGACCGGGGGGTGGCAAAGTTGAACCGCAGATACCGCTCGCCGCCATAGCCGAAGGTCGGCCCGTGGTTGACGGCGATCCTCGCCTCCTGTTCGACGCGGCGGGTGAATTCCTCGCGCTCCATCCCCGTCCCGGCGAAATCCACCCAGGCCAGATAGGTCGCTTCCATCGGCATCGAACTCACGCCGGGAATGGCGTTGATCCCCTCGTCGAACAGCCGCCGGTTGCCGTCTAGGTACTGGACCAGCTCATCCACCCATTGTGCGCCCTCGGGCGAATAGGCCGCCGTCGCCATGAACAGGCCGAAAGAGTTGGGCGACATGCCAAGCCCCATCATCGCCTTGGAAAAGCGTGCGCGCAGGGCATCGTCGGGGACGATGACATTGCCGATATGACTGCCCGCGATGTTGAAGGTCTTGGTCGTCGCGGTCATCATCACCAGCCGGTCCATGATCTCCGGCGCGGCGATGGCCATCGGGGTGTGGCGATGGCCGGGCATCACGAGGTCATGGTGAATCTCGTCCGAGACCAGCAGCAGGTCATGCCGCTTCGCGAAATCGGCCACACCTTTCAGCTCCGCTTCGGACCAGACCCGCCCGCCGGGATTATGCGGCGAACAGAGGATGACCATCTTTTCCTCGCCGGTCATCAACGTGTCGTATTCGTCCAGATCCATCTCGTACCGGCCATCGCGCAGCACCAGCGGGCATTCCACCACCTTGCGCCCCGCCGCGCGGATCACCCGGGCAAAGGCATGATAGACCGGGGTGAACAGGACCACGCCATCGCCCGGCTGGGTATAGGCCTCGAGGCACATGGCAGTACCGTTCACCAGCCCGTGGGAGGAAAAGATCCACGAGGGGTCCACCTGCCAGCCGTGGCGCGTGTCCATCCACCAGCGGATGGATTCCAGATAATCGCGATCGTCGCCGAAATAGCCATAGACGCCGTGGTCGACCATGCCCTGAACCGCGCGGGATACGCATTCCGGCGGGCGGAAATCCATGTCCGCCACCCACATCGCCAGCCCGTCGCGGGGCGAAACCCCGTAGAGCGTTTCCATCTTGTCCCACTTGGCCGAGTGGGTGCCGACCCGATCGATCACTTCGTCAAAACGGCTCATTCCCTGATCCTTCTGTCTTTTGCAGCGGCACGCTACTGGTCTGACGGCCAAGAGCAAGGGCACATGCTTGCCTAAACCGTTCGCGGCGCTTAAATCACTCGCCATGAAACGGCCGATCCTCATCCACCCCGACCCCCGCCTGAAAAAGCATTGTGCGCCCGTCGACGATCTGTCGGACGAGTTGCGGGTGCTGGCGGATGATATGCTGGAAACCATGTATGACGCGCCGGGCATCGGCCTTGCCGCGCCGCAGATCGGCGTGCTGTCGCGCCTGATCGTGCTGGACTGCGTGAAATCCGACAGCGGCGATGCCGCCCGCCCGCTGATCATGTTCAATCCGAAAGTGATCGCCAATTCGGACGAAAGGAACGTCTACGAAGAGGGCTGTCTGTCGATCCCGGATCAATACGCCGATGTCGAGCGGCCCAAGGTCGTGGATGTGGAGTGGATGGACCGTGACGGCAACCTGCAAAAGGAAACCTTTGACGGGCTCTGGGCCACCTGCGTCCAGCATGAGATCGACCACCTCGACGGCAAGCTGTTCATCGACTACCTCAAGCCGCTGCGCCGCCAGATGATCACCCGCAAGATGGTCAAGCTGAAGAAAGAACGCGCGCGGGAAAAGGCGTGAGCGTCCTGCCCATCCTGAAATGGCCCGATCCGCGACTGGCACAGGTCTGCGCCCCGGTCGAGGATTTCGGCGCGGTCGAGACGTTGGTGACCGACATGTTCGAAACCATGTATGACGCGCCGGGCCGGGGCCTTGCCGCTCCGCAGGTGGGGGTCATGTTGCGGGTTTTCGTCATGGACGCGGGCTGGAAAGACGGAGAGATGACGCCTCTGGCCTGCATCAACCCGCGGATCACCGTTCAATCTGAGGACACCTCCACCAGAGAAGAAGGATGCCTGTCGGTTCCCGGTGTGTCTGCGCTGGTGACGCGACCGGACCGGATCATCCTGTCCTACACCGATCTGACCGGCACGGCGCAGGAGATCACCCTGACTGGTCCGGCAGCGACGGTCGCGCAGCACGAGTTGGATCACCTTGACGGGATCATGCATTTCGACCGGATCGACCCGCCCGCGCGCGCAGCGCTGCTGGCGGATTACGAAAGGGAACACGCCTGATGCCTTCGCGCCCCTTTGTCCCCTGGCCCGACAAGCGCCTGCGCACCGCCGCAGCACCGGTGGATGAGATCACCGATGAGATCCGCGCGATCTGGGAGGACATGATCGAGACGATGGACGCCATGCCCGGCGTCGGCCTTGCCGCGCCGCAGATCGGCGTGATGCTGCGGCTGGCGGTGGTTGATGCCTCGGACGGTCGCGGCAAGGCGATCCGCATGGCGAACCCCGAAATCCTTCATGCCTCCGTCGAGTTCCGGGACCACGAAGAGGCCAGCCCCAACCTGCCCGGTGTCAGCGCCAAGATCAGTCGCCCGCGCGCGGTGACGGTGACCTATATCGACGCCGCGGGCATCAAGGTGCGCAAGGACCTCGTCGGTCTCTGGGCCACCTCTGTCCAGCACCAGATCGACCATCTGAACGGGCGGATGTATTTCGACCGTCTCAGCAAGGTCAAACGTGACATGCTGCTGCGCAAGGCCCGCAAACACGCCTAGGCTTGGGTCGGGCGTGATCCTGCGCTAGACCGCTTTTGACATGACCAAAGGATCCCCGATGCACGTCGTCTTCATGGGCACCCCCGATTTTTCCGTTCCCGTGCTCGACGCACTGGTCGACGCCGGGCATGACATCGCCTGCGTCTACTGCCAGCCGCCGCGCCCTGCGGGGCGTGGCAAGAAGGACCGCCCGACGCCCGTGCATCAGCGGGCTGAGGCGCTGGGCCTTCCGGTGCGCCATCCCGTGCGTTTGAAGGCGGCCGAGGATCAACAGGCCTTTGCCGATCTGCAGGCGGATGTGGCGGTTGTGGTTGCCTATGGGCTGATCCTGACGCAAGCGGTTCTGGATGCGCCGAAACACGGCTGCCTGAACATCCATGCCTCCCTGCTGCCGCGCTGGCGCGGGGCCGCGCCGATCCACCGGGCGATCATGGCGGGCGATGCGGAAACCGGCATCTGCATCATGCAGATGGAGGCCGGGCTGGACACCGGCCCGGTGTTGCTGCGCGAGGCGACGGAGATCGGCGCAGTCGAGACGACCGGCGAGTTGCATGACCGGCTCAGCGCCATGGGCGCGCGGCTGATCGTCGATGCGCTGGACCGGCTGGACAGTTTAACCCCGGAAATACAGCCCGAAGAGGGCGTGACCTATGCCGCCAAGATCGACAAGGCCGAAGCGGCGGTGGATTGGTCCCGGCCCGCGATTGAGGTCTCTCGACAGATCCGTGGGCTGTCGCCCTTTCCCGGCGCATGGACTACGCTGAACGGAGAGCGGATCAAGCTCTTGGGCGCGGAACCGGCAGAGGGGCAGGGCGCGCCGGGCCAGACGCTGGACGACGGGTTTGCTGTCGCCTGCGGATCGGGCGCGCTGCGCGTCACCCGCGCCCAACGTGCCGGCAAGGGCGCGCAGGATACCCCCACTTTCCTCAACGGCTGCCCGCTGCCGCGCGGCACGCAGCTTGGCACCTGACAGGAGGCCCCCATGTTCCCCACACTGATCGGCACCGTCGTCATCGCAGGCATCATCGGCTACCTGTCGGAACGCAGCGGTTTTACCCGCAACGGCATCCTGCAAAGCATCATCATCTGCATCGGTGGGGCGTTCCTGTTCTATTTCGTGACGATCATGTTCCGCATCGGATTTGGCAGCCCCGGCCTGAACGCCATCCTCGCCTCGATCGGGGCGCTGATTATCGTTCCGACCCACTGGCGCAAACGCTGAGAATGCGGGCCGGTATTCGGCCCTTTCCCCTGTTGCCGGGCCGTCCCCTCGACTAACGTGACCGGCAACATCCGCCGGTCACGATCAGGAGACCCCATATGCCCATTGTCTGGCTCATCATCGTCGGCGCCGCCGCCGGTTTTATCGCCACCCGCCTCATGAAGATGGATACGCCGATCCTGCCCACCATCGCGATCGGCATAGGCGGGGCACTGATCGGCGGATTGGTCATCCGCTTTCTGCTGGCGATCTCGGGACTGCTGGCCGGGCTGGTGGGCGCGGTTCTGGGCGCGCTGCTGCTGATCTGGATCTACAAGACCTATGTGCGCTGAGCCCTGCTGTGCGCTGACGCGGGGTATCTGCGCGCGGGTCGGGCTTTGCCGGTTTGCATCGTGGCGCTACCTCCTCTCATGCAATTCAGGAGGACCCGATGGGACAACTCGTAGACGGTGCGTGGCACAAGGGCTGGTACGATACCGGCAAGTCAGGCGGCAAGTTTGAGCGGAGCGAGTCGCGCTTCCGCAACTGGATTACCGCCGACGGCAGCGCGGGCCCCACGGGCGAGGGCGGTTTCAAGGCGGAGCCGGGTCGCTATCACCTCTACGTCAGCCTTGCCTGTCCCTGGGCGCATCGCACGCTGGTCTTTCGCAAGCTGAAAGGGCTGGAAGACCTGATCCCGGTCAGCGCGGTGCACAGTTTCATGGGCGAGGAGGGCTGGACCTTTGACGATACGGAGGCCGGGGCAACCGGCGACCGCCTGTATGGTCTGCCCTTCCTGCGCGACATCTACCTGAAGGCCGATCCACAGGCGACGACCCGCGTGACCGTGCCGGTGCTCTGGGACCGCAAGCGGGAAACCATCGTGTCCAACGAGTCGGCCGAGATCATACGCATGTTCAACAGCGCCTTTGACGAACTCACCGGCGATACGGCGGATTACTGGCCCAAGGACCTGCGCGAGGCGATCGAGCCGGTCAATGCGCGGATCTACGACACGCTCAACAACGGCGTCTACAAATCCGGCTTTGCCACCTCGCAAGAGGCCTATGACGCGGCGGTGCACCCGCTGTTCGAGACGCTGGACTGGATCGAAGACAGGCTGTCGGGCAATCGCTACCTGATGGGCGACCGGATCACCGAGGCCGACTGGCGGCTGTTCACGACGCTGATCCGGTTCGACAAGGTCTATCACGGTCACTTCAAATGCAACCGCGCGCGCATCGTCGATTACCCCAACCTATGGGCCTATACCCGGGAGTTGTACCAATGGCCGGGCGTGGCGGAGACGGTGAACTTCGATCACATCACCCATCACTATTACCGCAGCCACGAAACCGTGAACCCGCACCGGATCGTGCCGGTCGGGCCGGATCTGGATCTGCTGGCCCCGCATGGACGCGACCGCATGCAGGCCGCCTGAACTAGAGCGCGCGGGCGTAGTGATGAACCATGTTCGTCAGATCGTCCGGCGCGGTGCTGCTGGGCAGGTAGGCGCAGGCATTGGCGCAGAGCTTGAAGATCGAGCCGTCCGAAAAGAAGGTGGTGTTGGTCACGAAAATGATGCGGGCTTCTGGCTGGCGGTACTGGGCGAGATCGGCCACCGCCAGCGCGCTGCCGTTTTCAAGAACGACATTCAGGATGATGACTTCGAATTTGTCGGTTGCGAGGTGGTCAAAGGCCTCGTCCTGCGTGGCGGCAATGGCCACCTGCGCGCCACTGCGCTGCAGATGACGTCGCCATAGCTGCGCCAGAGGCTGGCGGCTCTCCACGATCAGAACGTTCAAGCGGACCTCCTGACACTCACTAAAATAAAGTTGCTTGGTCAGCTTTGCTTCAGAATGATGAAAATTCCGTTAATTCGGACCGAAAAATTGAACAAAGGGTAAATACTGGCGGCGGCGGGCCGCCGTCTCGGCGGCCAAGCGCGCTTGCTCCGCCAGCCCGTATTGATACTGTGCGCCGACAGGCATCGAACGGAGAGACTTCATGCGGTTCACGGCTTTCTTGGGCGCTCTTGCGCTGGCTGGTGCGGCACATGCGCAGGACGTGCCCTGCGGCGGCGGCTTTGCGCAGTTCGTCGGCGGGTTGCAGCAGGAGGCGGTCACGCTTGGCCATGATCCCGCGACCGTGCGCAACTTCTTCGCCAGCGCTCAGCAAAGCGACAGCGTGCTGCGGGCCGACCGGCGCCAGGGGATTTTCCAGGATCCGTTCATCACGTTCTCACGCAAGCTGATCAGTCAGCAGCGGCTGGACAAGGGCCGCCAGATGGCGGGCCGCTTTGACAGCGTCTTTGACCGGATCGAGAACGAATTCGGCCTGTCGCGTGGCGTGCTGCTGGCCTTCTGGGCGTTCGAGACCGATTTCGGCGCGTTCCAGGGCGATTTCAACACGCTGAATGCGCTGGTCACGCTGGCGCATGACTGCCGCCGCCCGGAAATCTTCCGCCCGCAGATCTTTGCCGCGTTGACCTTGTACGAGCAGGGTGACTTCGACCCGCGCACCACCACCGGCGCATGGGCCGGTGAGATCGGCATGGTGCAGATGCTGCCCAAGGACATCCTGATCAACGGTGTCGACGGGGACGGCGACGGGCATGTGACGCCCAAGACCTCGGCCCCCGATGCGTTGATGTCCGGGGCCAAGATGCTGTCGCACCTTGGCTGGCGCCCGAACGAGCCGTGGTTGCAGGAGGTCGAACTGCCCGCCGATCTGGAATGGTTCGACACCGGGATGCACACCACCAAGACCGTCGCCGAATGGGAACAGCTGGGCGTGCGCGGCAAGCACGGGCCGCTGGATGACGGGCGGTTGGAGGCCTCGATCGTGATCCCGCAGGGGCGCAAGGGGCCTGCCTTTATCGCCTATCCGAACTTCAGCGTCTATTTCGAGTGGAACCAGAGTTTCACCTACGTCCTGACCGCCGCCTACTTTGGTACCCGTCTGGAAGGGGCGCCGGTCTATGACGCGGGCAACCCGGAGCCGGGCCTGTCTGGGGAGCAGATGAAGCGCCTGCAGAGCAAGCTGGCCGAGCGGGGATATGACGTGGGCAAGATTGACGGCATTCTGGGTGCGGGCACCCGCGATGCTGTCCGCAGCGTGCAGCGCGAGCTTGGCATGCCGGCGGACGCCTGGCCGACACCGGCCCTGTTGAACCGGCTCTGACCACGGCCCGGGGACCGCGCAACCGGATCTTCGGCGCGGCTGGCGCGCCAGGCCTGCCGCCGTGGCGGGCGGTTGTCAGTTGCAGCGGTTTTCGGCCAGGGGCGGTTCGCAGATGCTCCAGAATTCGTGGAGAGAATCCAGGATGCGCCGCATCCCCTCTCTGTTGTGCGGTTTCACGATATAGCCGTTTGCTCGTCCTTTGTAGGCGCGGGCGATGTCGTGTGGGCTGTCGGAGGTGGTGAACATGAAGACCATGCTGTTGGCATCGCTGCCGTTCTGCTGCAGCGCTTGCAGGAATTCGTGTCCGTTCATCCTTGGCATGTTGATGTCGAGAAGGATGAAGTAAGGGTGGCGCAGCGCACCGGCGGCAAGAAGGTTCAGCGCTTCGATACCGTCGGTGGCATGGGTCACGGTGGCGTCTGGCGCGACCTTTGACAAGGCCCGCTGGATCATCATTGCGTCAAGGCTGTTGTCCTCGACCAGCAGGATGTTCATCTGACGAGACATTCAGGCGACTTTCTCCATGTAGGGGGTTTCGGTTAGGGCGTATTTTGGCCAGTGGAAAATGAATTCGGTGCCTCCGCTCCCGGTCGAGACGACCTGGATGTCAAAGCCGTGGCGTTTTACGGCCTTGCGCACGATGGCCAGCCCGATCCCGGTGCTTTCCGGTTCTCCGGCCTTGCGCAGGGTCTGAAAGACTTCGAAGATCTTCTCATGGAATTCGGGGGCGATGCCGTTGCCATCGTCACGGACGGATACCTGCAGGCTGTCCTCCAAATCCGTGACTGTCAGCCAGACCCGGGCAAGCGCGCGCCGTGGGTGATACTTGAAGGCGTTGCCAATCAGGTTCTCCAACACGCGGCGAAAGTTGTGGCTGTCGCAGGAAATCCTGTCGATATCGCTGTCCACGGTGATCTGGCCCGGCGTGACCTCGAAATCGGCAATGCAATCCGCCACGACTGCACTGATGGTCACCTCCGGATCGCTCTGGTCGCCGTAGTTGCCGACGCGCGAAAACTCCATGATCCCTTTTGTCAGGTCATTCATGCGGCCGACCCTGTCGCGGATCAGGTTGAGGTGCATCATGATTTCGGAATGCTTGTCGACCGGTCCGATGATGTCTTCGAGATCTTCTTCGAGCGCGTCCGCAAGGAAGCCGATCCCGCGCACCGGCGTCTTGAGATCATGCGACGCGACATAGACGAATTGCTCGATCTCGGCGTTGGCATGTTCAAGGTTTTCGGACTTGGTGCGCAATTCCTCGGTCAGTTGGTGGGCGTAGTCATGTGCCCGCTGGTTGGACCGGGCCAGCATGACCAGAAGCGAGATGATCAGGATTTCGATGATCAGACCGCCCAGCAGGATCAGGGTCGACTGATCCGATCCGTTGGCAGCGCGAAAGGCCAGGTTCGTGCGGACATCGACAACCCATGTCCGGCCATACATGTCCAGTTCGACGGTTTCCGTGAACATGGGCCTGTTGTCATGCAGCGGTTCGTCCCTGCTGTGCTCATCATAGATGAGCTGCTCGCCGTCCCGAATGCTGAACCGCACCTCGCGCAGGTCCTTGGACAGCAGACCCTTGACCAGATTCTTGACCACGAAGGGCGCGTAGACCACGCCGGCGAAACGCGCTTGCCGTTCCGCCAATGTGGCCGGCATCGCGCCGCCGTCATAGAAGGGCGTATAGAACAGGAACCCGGGGGTGTGGCCGCTGTCCTGCACCAGAAAGATGGGCCCGGTGATCTGGGCGGTCCCGCTGTCGCGGCTGGCCAGCAGCCCGGTGCGCCGGTTGATTTCATGGGCCACGTCCAGACCGATCGCCGCTTCGTTGATGCTCTCCGGCTCGATGAAGGTGATCGGCAGCAGGAAATCCAGACCGTGTTCGGGGAAGACGTTGAATTCGCGCCCCTCCGTGGCGCGGTCCGCCATGAATTCCCCGAAATCGGACCGGTCGACATAGTTGATCACGCCGATGCCGTTCACGCCCGGATATTTTTCGGCGATGTTGAGCGAGGCGGAAAATACCTGCCATTCGGAATGGTGCAGCGGGCCGTCACCGGCATCGATCATGGCGACCCCGGACCAGAGCGCATCTTCGTACCGGGACATGCGGTCGACGATGAGGCCCACGGCACGGTCCTTGGCGTCGTCGAACCGGGCGGCGATCTGCAGATCGACCTGATGTTTGGAATAGAGCCACGCGCTGAGCGTCATGGCCAGAGACATCAGAACGACAATAACATGCAGGGCTGAAACCCGGCTGCCGTTTTCATCAACAGGATGCACCACAAAAACAACCCCCAATTGGCAACCTTGTGGAGTCAAGGTTCGCCAAGTTTTGGGCGAGAGTAATTAAGGGTACGTGAATTAATGCCGTCGCGACCGGTCAACCCTCGGTCGGAATATCTAAACTTTCATGAATAATTGGCGTCCCGGACCGCCCGCGCGCAACCACACCGCTGCGCCGTGCACAAAGAAATGCGCCCCGGGGAGCGGGTCCCGGGGCGCATTGGTGACGTTCACAAAGGCAGAGCCTTGCGGCTTCCGGAGGTCAGCTGACCTTTTTCCGACGCCATCCGGCAAAACCCATCAGGCCCAGCGCGCCTGCAAGAAGCGGCAGACCCGCAGGCAGCGGGACCGGGGAAGGGGTGCTGCCATAGGTTGCCGCAGCCAGCAGGGCGGAATCCCATGCATCACGACCAGCAGCGTCGGTTCCACAGCACCAGTCCCACGCCAGGAAAGCGACGTGACCGGACCCAACCGTTTTCACCGCACCATAGGACCGAACGACGCCATAGGTTCCTTCGTAAACGCTCGTCGCGCCACCAAGCGACGACAAAGCCAATGCCCCGAAGTTGCTGGCTCCGGGAAGCGCCGCTGGCGCCGCGTCAAAGCTCGTCCCTGCAGCGGCCGCCGTCATGGTGATGTCGGATACCCCGGTCGAACCGCCGTACTCGTAGACAAAGGACTCACCGGATACGAAGTTCAGAAGCGAGAAGTCCAAGCCCCACAGCTTGATCAGGGTGCCGCCGGATTCTACAAACGTCTTGATGGCGGCGTCCTGTGCTGCAGAGGCAGAGGCACTCGTGTTGTCATTTTGGCCCAGGAACAGCACGTCGGAACTGCTCAGCGCGCCCAGCGCGCCCGCTCCGGCATAACCGCTGGCAGAGGTACCAAGACTGGCTGCGAGTTTGGCTGCAGCGGTAGCGACCTCAGATGAGTGGTTGGTGAGAGTGTCGTAAATAACCGCAGCGTTGCTGCTCGTGGCTGACACGGACAGCAAGGCCAATGCGGCCCCTGCAAGAATATTCCTCATTAAGCGTCCCTCAAGTTAAATTATAATCAGATGCACCTTTTATGCCCGTCACTTGGGCGTCAATGCCGTCGGCCGAAGAAATCCGGAAACAGTCCATTTCATGGCTTGGTTGATCGCACGGCTGCCGTGCCGGCCCATCGAAACAGGCGGTGGCACCGCGATAGCCTTGGGTTCGGACCGCCGGTCCAAGCCACATTCCGTTCCCTTGCCCACATGCATGGCACACCGGGCAATTCCTGGTGCTCCTCTCAACCGATAATCTCGAACCTGTTTACATCCACCATGCCCCGGTCGGTGATCTTCAACGCAGGGATCACCGGGAGCGCCAGAAAGGCCAGTTGCAGAAAGGGTTCTTCGAGCGTGACACCCAGTGACTTTGCCGCCGCCCGCAGCGGGATCAGTTGCTCTCTCACCACTTCGAAGGGCTCAAGGCTCATCAACCCCGCCACCGGCAGCGCCAGTTCCGCCAGCACTACCCCGTTGCGGGCGACCACGAACCCGCCTTCGATCTCCGATAGCCGGTTCGCCGCCAGTGCCATGTCCGCGTAGTCTACTCCGACGCAGGCGATGTTGTGGTGATCGTGGCAGACCGTCGAGGCGATTGCCCCGGCCTGCAGCCCGAACCCCTTCACGAACCCCGTGGCGATGTTGCCGTTCTTGCCGTGACGCTCCACCACGGCAATCCGCACGAGGTCGCGGCTGACGTCGGGCGCCTTGTCGCCATCCACGATGGGCACGTCTTCCTTCAGGTGGTCGGTCAGGATCTGCCCCTCGCGGATGCCGATCACATCCGTTTCCACCCGGTTGGCGCGGGCGCGGAAATCCTCGGGCGCGACCTGCGGCGCCTTGACCGACAGGCGCCCCACCGGCGGGACGCTGTCCCGCGCGGCAAAACCCGCTTCGGACAGCACCACACCACCGGCCAGCACCATCCGCGCGTCGCAATCCTCAAGGGAGCCGAGACAGACGATATCGGCCCGCTTGCCCGGCGCGATCATGCCGCGATCCTTCAGGCCGAATGCCTCTGCCGCCGCCAGCGTCGCGGCGCGATAGACCGCCAGCACCGGAGAGCCGAGCCGGATCAGCTCGCGGATCATGTAGTCAAGATGCCCGTATTCCGCGATATCCAGCGGGTTCCGGTCATCCGTGCACAGGCAAATATAGGGCGCGGTGCGCTCATCCAGCAGCGGTTGCAGCGCGTGCATGTCCTTGGAAACAGAGCCTTCGCGGATCAGGACCCGCATCCCCTTGCGCAGCTTCTCCAGCGCCTCTTCGGGGCTCGTGGCCTCATGCTCGGTCCGAATACCGGCGGCGATATAGGCGTTCAGATCGGTGCCGGACAGCAGGGGGCAATGCCCGTCCACATGGCCGCCTTCGAACAGGCGCAGCTTGTCCATCGCTTGCGGATCGCGGTGGATGACGCCGGGAAAGTTCATGAACTCCGCAAGGCCCAGCCCGGATGGATGGCCCATCAGCGCGGCAATCTCGGTGGCGGTCAGTTCGGCGCCTGCGGTCTCCATATGGGTCGAGGGCACGCAGGACGACAATTGCACCTTGATGTCGATCAGCGTGTGGCGGCTGGCCTCCTGGAAATAGCGCACGCCCTCGGCCCCGATCACATTGGCGATCTCATGCGGATCGCAGATCGCCGTCGTCACCCCGCGCGGCCCGACGCAGCGGTCGAACTCAAAAGGCGTGACCAGCGAGGACTCGATATGCAGATGCGTGTCGATGAAGCCGGGCACCAGGATCTGGCCGCTGACATCGATGATTTCGCGTCCCTCGTAGCGGTCAAACACGCCAACGATGGTATCGCCACAGATGGCCACGTCCCCATCTATCAGGGCACCGGTAATCAGGTCGAACACCTGCCCGCCCCGCAAGACCAGATCCGCAGGCTCGTCCCCGCGCCCCTGCGCAATCCGCTGTTCCAGTTGTGCCATGCCGTTGCCTCCGTCTGCGCTTTGGCCCGATGATGGCACAGCCCCCGACCGGGAGCGAGGGGGCAGGGCCCCCCGGTGGCGGGCCGGTTGCAATGGCCGCCAAGGCACGGTCTACTCGCCGCAAAACCAACCAGGGAGACGACAATGAAAAAGACCCTCACTTCCGCCCTCGCGCTCAGCCTTGTGTCCGGTGCGGCGCTGGCCGACTGCGACAGCGTCACCTTCTCCGATGTCGGCTGGACCGACATCACCGCAACGACGGCCGCCACCACCGTGGTGCTGGAGGCGCTGGGCTATGAGACCGACATCAAGGTGCTGTCCGTTCCGGTGACCTATACCTCGATGGCGGCGGGCGACATCGATGTTTTTCTTGGCAACTGGATGCCCACGATGGAGGCCGATATCGCCCCGTATCGTGAGGCGGGCACCGTCGACACGGTCCGCGCCAACCTGATGGGGGCCAAGTACACGCTGGCCACCAATGCCGTGGGTGCGGGCCTTGGGATCAAGGATTTCGCCGACATCGCAGCCCATGCCGATGCGCTGGACGAGACGATCTATGGCATCGAGCCGGGCAATGACGGCAACCGCCTGATCATCGACATGATCGACGCCGACGCCTTTGGCCTGAAGGATTTCGAGGTCAAGGAGAGCTCCGAGCAGGGGATGCTGGCGCAGGTGGGCCGTGCGGTGAACCGCGATGAGCCGGTGATCTTCCTTGCTTGGGAACCGCACCCGATGAACGCCAACTACGACCTCACCTACCTGACCGGCGGTGACGACTACTTTGGCCCCGATCTGGGTGGCGCCACGGTCTATACCAACACCCGCGCAGGCTATGTCGATGAGTGCCCGAACGTCGGTGCGCTGCTCAAGAACCTCGAATTCACGCTGGCGATGGAAAACGAGATCATGGGCGCGATCCTCGACGATGGCGAGGACCCGGAGGACGCGGCCAAGGCATGGCTGTCGGCGAACATGGGCGTTCTGGACGGCTGGCTGGCCGGTGTGACCGCCAAAGACGGCGGTGATGCGATGGCGGCGGTCAAGGGCGCGCTCGAATAAGAGAGGGCGCTACCGCTCTCGTCTGGAAGGCCCCGCTATTCGCGGGGCCTTTTTCAATGTCGGTTTGGAGCCCAAATGGGCAGGTGCAGCGACATGTATATTTTGGTGGAATGGACGGACGGACGAAGCCGCTCCGCGGCATTGGCGCTTGTGGCCAGCCTTGGGCATTGATCAAGCCACTGTGCATTCGGGAATGGGCGGACCTGCCTGACGATTGGGACCTTCTCAATCGACAGACAGGAGGCTT